>NZ_MAGP01000068.1 GCF_002926165.1 Micromonospora chalcea
CAAACAAGGCCTCACCAAGAAAGAGATCATCCGCTGCCTCAAGCGCTACATCATCCGCGAGGTCCACACCGCCCTCCTCGCCGACTACACCGCCCTCAACACCCCTTGACATCCATAGGAGCATCCGTCCGCATGGCGCGGCCCGCACCGGGTACGCCCAGGGGATCACGCGAAGGGACAGGAGGGCAGCAGCATGACCGATCGTGACCGCGGTGGCGAGCGGCCGCTCGAGGAGACCCCCGAGGTGGCCGCGGCGGTGGACGACGACAGCACGGTGCCCCAGTTGCGCGCCGGCGGCGTCGACCCGGACAACCCCACCTTCACCGAGCCCGACGGCGCGGTGGCCGACACCGGCTCGCCGAACATCATCGGTGACCCGTACGCGGCCGGGACCGGCGCGACCGGCACCGGCACGGGCGCGGCGCCGGACGGCATCCGTACCGGCGCCGAACAGCCCTGGGACCCGGAGGACCTGGTGATGGCCCGGGGCCAGGACATGACGCCGGAGAACCTGGAACGGGCCCGCCACGACCTGCACGAGCTGGGCCGGGCCGCGATCGAGCGTACGGTTCCCTGACCCGGACGCCCGAGGGCCCCTGGTCGACGTGGGCGTCGACCAGGGGCCCGGGGAACCCGCGCGGGCGGTGCCTCACTCCCGCCGCCGCGGGTGGTACGGCCGCGGCTCAGGAGAGCGGCGGGTACGCGTTCTGCATCAGCTGCTGGAACTGGGCGGCGAACCACGCGCCGGAGATCGGCGCGTCCGGCAGGGCACCGGACATGCTGTTGCCGTTGCGGGCGTTACCGGTGTAGGTCGGGTCGCACATCCGGTCGAAGCCCTTGCCCTCGTTGTTCGGGATCTCCTTGCTGGAGCCGTCCGACTCACCCGGGGGCTTCACCCAGACGTAGGCGTCGATCCCGGGCTCCGGGTTGGCCTGCGGCCGCTCGCCGAGACCCGCGCCGGCCTGGTTGCACCAGTTGCCGGTGTGGAAGCGGCGGTCGACCCGGCCACCGTCGACGTAGGCGTCCACGCTGGTCGACGGGCCGGGGCCGGTCGGCCGGGCGGAGCCGCCCCAACCGTTGCGGGAGGTGTCGATCAGCATGCCGATGTTGCTGTCGAAGCCGATCGAGACCAGCTTCTGCCGGAACGCCTGGGCGAACGACAGCTCGTCGAGGTACTGGTTCCAGTCGGCCCACTTGGACTGCCGCACGGTCTGGCCGTTCACCGTGTCGGTGATCTTGACGTACGGCTCCTTCAGCGCGGAGTAGTTCGCCGTGTTGACGATGAAGCCCGCCACGTTGGCGACGGTGCTGCCGGAGGCGACCGCGGCGGCCTTGAGCTGGTCGGCGACCGGGCCGAAGTTGCTGTCCCAGCCGATCCAGCCGTGGTGGGCGGCGTCGATGTAGTTGTAGACGTTGCCGATCGCGCCCAGCTTCGCCAGGGCGTAGCCGACACCGTTCACGTACGCGCCGTTGGCCTTCACCGTGTCACACATGACCGTGCCGCCCGCGTTGCCCGAGGTGTTGGTCACCAGGTTGGGCAGCGAGTCGATCTCGATGATGTTGACGATGCGCAGGTTCCGGTACTTCGAGTCGCCCTGGATCGCGGCGATCGGGTCGATGTACTCGGCCTTGTAGCGGGGCAGCTCGTCCGGGCCCAGCTCGCCGTTCGAGGCGAGCGCCGAGCAGTCGCGGCCGGGCAGGTTGTAGATGACGAACTGGATGTAGCCGGCGCCCTGGGCGAGCGCGGCGTCCAGGTGGTCACGGACGCCCATCGCGCCGTTGGAGCTGCTGTCCGGCGTGCCGTTGATGGCGGCGATCCGGTCGATCCAGACCGCGGTCGGGTTGTTCGACACCCGGTTGCCGCCGGACACCGACTCGGCCTTGGCCTTCCACTCGGGGTTCACGTACCCCTTCACCCCGGCGTACGGGTTGTCGACCCGCTGCCCGGGCGGCGGCTGCGACGTCGGCGGGGTCGACGTCGGCGGCGTGCTCGTGGGCGGGGTGCTGGTCGGCGGCGTGCTGGTGGGCGGCGTGCTCGTCGGCGGGGTGCTGGTGGTCGGCGTGCCGCCGTTGCAGACCGTGCCGTTCAGCGTGAACTGGGTCGGCTTGGGGTTGCTGCCGCTCCAGGAGCCGTTGAAGCCGATGGTGGTGCTGGCGCCGCTGGCGAGCGCCCCGTTGTACGCCTCGTTCTGCGCGGTGACGTTCTGGCCGCTCTGGGACCACCGCGCGGACCAGCCGTTCACCACCCGCTGCGAGCTGTTCGGGAAGGTGAAGCCGAGGTTCCACGAGGTGAGCGCGTCACCGATGTTCTTGATGGTCACGGTGCCGGTGAATCCACCGGGCCAGTCGCTGGTCGTGTAGGTCACGCTGCACTGGGTGGCGGCCTGCGCCGCGGTGACCGGGAGGGTCACCAGTCCACCGGCTACCAGGACGCCGGCGCTGGTCAGCGCGAGCGCCCGGTTCCGGCCGGACAGCCTTCTCCACAGATTCATGCCACTGATCTCCTTGGGCGAGACCGGATCCGCGTACGGCCCGGCGCAAATGGCGGCGGCGGTCGCCCTGCGGGAACGACCGTGCGTGCCACTGGTTACTTCGGGGGACGCCCGACCCGGACGGGCGTTGGGGGTGGTGGTGCCGACCGGTCCGCAGGACCGGCCGATGGAGCCGGACGTCGGCCGGTCAACCGGCTGCCCTCGACGCCTGAGCTCGCGGTGTGGCTCCCCGAACCGCGTGCAGCGATTCTTGCATGGGAGCGCTTCCATGGCAATGCCTCGATGCGCCTCGCGGCCCACCCTACCGCCCACCCCGACCCCGCCCCGCTCACCGCGCGCCCGGAGCCCGCTACACCAGCCGGGCTCGCCGGCAACCACCCGCGGCCACCACCTCGCCGCCCCCCCCCGCACGCCGG
>NZ_MAGP01000069.1 GCF_002926165.1 Micromonospora chalcea
CCACGGAGCGCCCCGCCACGGACCGCCCCGCCGTCGACCGCCCCACCACCGCCCGGCCCGCCACGGTCCGCTCCGCCGCCCTGGCCGGGCAACCAGGCCCATCCGCCGGCCGGCCCGCACCACGTCGAGGCCGACAGGCGGTTCCGCCCCTCCGCCGGCGGGATTCCCGAATCCGGGTTCCAGCCCTCCGGTGGCAGAGTTCCCGAGTCCGGGTTCCAGCCTTCCGATGACGGGATCCCCGAGTCGGCGCCCCGGTCGCCCGGCAGTCCGGGCGCGGGCGGGTCCGGCCCGGCGCGTTTCGCCGGGCCGGCCGGACCCGGCACCGGCCAGCCGGGCGGTCCACCGCAGCACACGGCCGCGCCCCAGCGCGGGCCCGGGATGCGTCCCGCCACGCCGGTCGACGTGCCGCCCCGCACCGGTGAACGCCCGGCACGACCGGGCGACGTCCCGCCTCCGGCCGGAGAGCGCCGGGCACGACCCGGCGATGTCCCGCCTCCGGCCGATGAGCACCGGGCGCGACCCGGCGATGCCCCACCTGTGCGGGACGAGCGCCAGGCGCGGCCGGGCGCGTACGGACCGGCGGCGCACCAGAATCCCGCCCGCCCGGCCGGCGGCGCGCTCCCGCCTGAACGCGGTGTGCGCGGGGCCCAGCCGCCGCACACCGGCCCGCAGCCGTGGGAGAACGGAGGACGTACGCCGGGAGGCGAGGGACGGCAGGCGGCCGGCGCGCCCGGCGTACCCCGGTTCGGCGGCCCGGCCGACGCGGACCGGACCCCGCCGGCCGACCCGGCAGCGACGGCGGTGCTGCCCGCCGTCACCCGGCCGCCCGCCGACCCCCGGATGGACGCCACCGGGCTGATGGGCGCGGTGCCTCCGGCGCCGGACGCGGCGGACAGCGGCGACGAGCCGTCGGCCGAGCCGCCCCGCCCCCGGCGCGGCGAGCGGGTGGTGCAGTTGCGGCCCGAGCAGACCGGCGAGGGCTACCGGAGCGTCTACTCCGAGCTGACCCGCCCCAGCGCCGGCTCCCGGCTGCGCACCGTCGTACGCGGCGCCGGCGAACTGCTCATCACCTTCGGCCTGGTGGTGCTCCTCTTCGCCGGCTACGAGATCTGGGGCAAGGCGGTCATCGTCGACGCCCACCAGAGCGACCTGAACAGCCAGCTCGCCCAGGAGTGGGGCGCGGACCCGACGGTCGCCCCGACCACCGGGCCGACCGTGAAGCCGAAGCCGCCGGCCAACGGGAAGCCGGTCGCCGGCCTCTACATCCCCAAGTTCGACAAGCACTGGGTGGTGGTCGAGGGGGTCACCCCCAACGACATCCGGTACGCCCCGGGCCGCTACCCGGACAGCGCCATGCCCGGCGAGGTGGGCAACTTCGCCGTGGCGGGCCACCGGATCCGCTCCACGTTCTGGCGGCTGGACGAGCTGAAGACCGGCGACGCCATAGTGGTCGAGACCCGCACCGACTGGCTCGTCTACCGCGTGTACGAGCAGCGCATCGTCAAGCCGTCCCAGGTGGAGGTGGTCGCACCGGTGCCGGGCAAGCCGGGCCAGAAGCCCACCGAGAAGCTGCTCACGCTCACCACCTGCAACCCGAAGTTCGACAACTACCAGCGGCTGATCATCCACGCCCGGTTGGACACCGTCCAGGCCAAGTCGGCGGGCCGCCCGGCCGAACTGGAGACGTGAGCCGTGTACTCCTGGATCTGGCGGAAACTTCCCTTCGGGCTGCCCGGAAAGCTGATCGGCTCGCTGCTGCTGGCCACCGCCACCGTCGCGCTGCTCTGGTTCGTGGTGTTCCCGTGGGCCGAGCCGCTGCTGCCCTTCGACGACGTGCAGGTCACCCAGGACTCCGGCGTACCGGGTGACGGCGGGCTCACCGAGCCGACCGGGCTGCCCGGCGACGAGGAGCTGCCGTACAGCACCGAGACGAACAACGCCCCGCCCCCCACCCCGAACAGGTGACCCCGATGCGTGTCCTGGTGATCGACAACTACGACTCGTTCGTCTTCAACCTCGTGCAGTACCTCGGCCAGCTCGGGGCCGACTGCGACGTACGGCGCAACGACGAGATCGACGTCGCCGAGGTGGGCCGGGCGGGCGCCGGTGGCATCCTGCTGTCGCCCGGTCCGGGCAGCCCGGACCGGGCCGGCATCTGCCTGGACGTCATCCGCGAGTACGCCGGCAAGCTCCCGATCTTCGGCGTCTGCCTCGGTCACCAGGCGATCGGCGAGGCGTTCGGCGCCACAGTGGCACGCGCGCCGGAACTGCTGCACGGCAAGACCTCCGAGGTACGCCACGACGGCGTGGGCGTGCTCGCCGGCCTGCCCGACCCGTTCACCGCCACCCGTTACCACTCGCTCGCCGTACTGCCCGAGACGCTGCCGGACGAGCTGGAGGTCACCGGCCGGACCGGCTCCGGCGTGGTGATGGCGATGCGGCACCGGACGCTGCCCATCGAGGGCGTGCAGTTCCACCCGGAGTCGGTGCTGACCGAGGGCGGTCACCTCATGCTGGCGAACTGGCTGGCCGCCTGCGGCTTCCCGGAAGCGCTGGAGCGTGCCCCGGAGCTGGCCGCCGAGGTCGACGCCCGCCGCCGGGCCGCCTTCGCCGCAGCCTGACCCGCC
>NZ_MAGP01000070.1 GCF_002926165.1 Micromonospora chalcea
CCCCACTCCCGGTACACACCCCCAACCCTGCCACCCGCCCCGTCGATCATGAAGTTGACGGTGCCGGCGCCCGGCGTGTCGCGCCGCCAACCTCATGATCGACGGGGTGTTCGGGGTGGGTCACGGGCGGTGGTGCATGGCCAGGCGGAGCAGGAGGAAGCGCAGGGCCGTCGCGGCCAGGTTGGCCGCCACCAGCACCACCAGCTCCAGGCTGCGGCTCGGGCGTGTGGCGGCGTGCAGCAGGGCCAGTGAGCCGCTGGTCAGGGCCAGGCCCAGCGAGAACGCCAGCAGGCCCTGGAGGTGGTGGCGGCCGGCGTGCCGGCGCCCGCTGACCCCGAACGTGAGCCGCCGGTTGGCCGCCGTGTTCGCCACCGCCGTGAGCAGCAACGCCAGCAGGTTCGCCGGCTGCGCCCCGAGCGGTCCGCGGGCCAGCAGGAACAACAGCAGGTACGCGAGCGTGCTCGCCACGCCCACCGCGGCGAACCGGACGAGCTGGCGCGGCAGGCCGGCCGGCACGCGCGCCGGCGCGGCCGGCAACGGACCCCGGCCGAGCTGGGCGCGCAGTTGTGCCAGCGGCAGCGCCCCGGTGGCCAGCGCCCGGCCCAGCCGGCCGATGCCCCGCAGGTCGGCCAGCGCGGTGGCGACGATGTCGACGCGGCTGTCCGGGTCGTCCACCCAGTCCACCGGCACCTCGTGGATGCGCAGCCCGGCCCGCTGCGCCAGGACCAGCAGCTCGGTGTCGAAGAACCAGCCGGTGTCACGTACCAGCGGCAGCAGCCCGGCCGCCACGTCGGCGCGGATCGCCTTGAACCCGCACTGGGCGTCGGAGAACCGCGCCGCGAGCGTGCCGCGCAGCAGCAGGTTGTAGCCGCGCGAGATGACCTCCCGCTTGGCGCCCCGGACCACCCGGCTGGTCCGCGCCAGCCGGGTGCCGATGGCCAGATCCGAGTGCCCGGAGATGAGCGGCGCCACGAGCGGCAGCAACGCCGCCAGGTCGGTGGAGAGGTCCACGTCCATGTACGCGAGCACCGGCGCGGGCGAGGCCGACCACGCGGCGCGCAGCGCCCGCCCACGGCCCTTCTCGTCCAGGCGCAGCACCCCCACCTCGGGCAGCTCGTCGGCGAGCGCCCGCGCGACCTCCGGGGTGCCGTCCACGCTGGCGTTGTCGGCCACCGTGATCCGGAACGGGTACGGAAAGTGCGCGGTCAGGTGCGCGTGCAACCGCCGGACACAGGGGCCGAGGTCGGTCTCCTCGTTGTAGACCGGGACCACCACGTCCAGCACCGCGCTGCCGGCGGCGGGCCGGGCCCGCACGGCGGCCCGGGGCGCGTACGTGTCAGTCATCGCTCAGCCCTGCTTTCCGCTGCTCAGGTCGTACACGGTCACGCCGTCGACGGTGGTCGCGGTGAAGTTCTCGGCGACCCAGGCGGCGATCTCGGCCGAGGCGTTGCTGCCGCCGTTGGCCCGGAACCCGCCGCCGCCGAGGAAGTAGTGGATCCGCCCGTCGGCGACGTACCGCTGGAACTGGGCGAGCGTCGGCGACGGGTCGCTGCCGTTGAAGCCGCCGATCGGCATGACCGGCCGCCCGGTGGCCAGCTGGTAGCCGGAGGCGTTGTTCGAGCCGACCGTGGCGGCGACCCAGGTGTAGTCGTCGGCGTCGGCGGTGAGCAGCGCGGTCATCTCGGCGCTCGGCTCGCGGGCGTCGAGCAGCCCGCCCATGCCGCCGCCGCGCTGCCCCCGGCCGTCCGGTCCCGTGCCACCCTCCGGACCGGCGCCGCCGTCCTGACCGTCGCCGCCGTCCTGACCGGTGCCGCCGTCCTGACCGGTGCCGCCGGGCGCGCCCGGAGCCGAACCACCGCCGGGGAAGCCGGGGAATCCGCCGGCGCTCGCCCCGCCGCCCGGGCCGGTGCCGTCCGGACCCGTGCCGCTGGAGCCGGTGCCGTTCGGGAAGCCCGGGAAGCCCGGGAACTGCCCGTTCCCGCCGCCTGGGCGACCGGGGAACTGCCCGTTCCCGCCGCCTGGGCGACCGGGGAACTGCCCGTCCCCGCCGCCCGGCATCCGCCCGCCCGGTCCACCCGGGCCGCCGAAGCCCCCCGCTCCGGCCGGTCCGGCGCTCGGAATGGCGCCGCTGTGCGGGGTGGCAGCGGTCTGCATCGCGTACGCGGCCGGCCCGGCCAGCGCCACCGCAACCCCGGCGACGGACACCACCGGCACCAGCCACCGCACGACCCGCCCTCTCCCTGTCTCCTATCCCCACCT
>NZ_MAGP01000071.1 GCF_002926165.1 Micromonospora chalcea
GCCGGGTGACGGCCACCCGGCGTTGCCGGTCGGCGGGGTGCCGGTGCCGGACGAGTGGCGGCCGCCGACCCAGCGCAGCGGCCAGCCGGAGTGGCGCCAGCCGCCCCCGGAGTGGCGTCAGCCCGAATCGGCGCGTCGCGAGCCCGAATCGGCGCGCCGCGAGCCCGAGCCCGAGCCGCAGTGGCGTCAGCCGGAACCGCAGTGGCGTCCGCCGGACCCGGAGCGGCGTCTGGCCGATTCGCAGCGCCGCGAGTTCGAGCCGGAGTGGCGTCAACCCGAACCGGAGTGGCGCCAGGGCGAGTCGCAGTGGCGTCCGGCCGAGCCGGAGTGGCGTCAGCCGGAACCGCAGTGGCGTCAGCCGGAACCGGAATGGCGAGGCTTGGAGCGCGGCGCCCACGGCCAGCAGCGGGACACCGCCGACCGCTGGCGCTGAGCGTCCGGGACGGCCGTCACTTGTCGATGTCGCCGACCACGAAGAACATCGAGCCGAGGATGGCGATCAGGTCGGGCACCAGGCAGCCGGGCAGCAGCGACGACAGCGCCTGCACGTTCGCGTACGAGGCGGTGCGCAGCTTCATCCGCCACGGCGTCTTCTCGCCCCGGGACACCAGGTAGTAGCCGTTGATGCCGAGCGGGTTCTCGGTCCAGGCGTACGTGTGCCCCTCCGGCGCCTTCAGCACCTTCGGCAGCCGGGTGTTCACCGGGCCGCTGATCCGGTCCACCCGGTCCAGGCACTGCTCGGCGAGGTCCAGCGAGACGTACACCTGGTCGAGCAGCACCTCGAAGCGGGCGTGACAGTCCCCGGCGGTCTTCGTCACCACGGGCACGTCGAGCTGGTCGTAGGCCAGGTACGGCTCGTCGCGACGCAGGTCGAGGTCGAGCCCGGAGGCGCGGGCGACCGGCCCGGACGCGCCGAACGCGGCGGCGTCGGCGGCGGAGAGCACGCCGACCCCGACGGTACGGGCCAGGAAGATGTCGTTGCGCCGGATCAGGTTGTCCAGGTCGGGCATCCGGCGGCGTACCTCGGCGATGGCGGCGCGGGCGCGTCCGGTCCAGCCGGACGGCACCTCCTCCTTCAGGCCGCCGACCCGGTTGAACATGTAGTGGATCCGGCCGCCGGAGACCTCCTCCATCACCGCCTGGATGGTCTCCCGTTCCCGGAACGCGTAGAACATCGGCGTGATCGCGCCGATCTCCAGCGGGTACGAGCCGAGGAACATCAGGTGGTTGAGCACCCGGTTCAGCTCGGCCAGCGCCATCCGCAGCCAGGTGGCGCGTTCCGGCACCTCCATGCCCATCAGCCGCTCGACCGCGAGCACCACGCCCAGCTCGTTGGAGAACGCCGACAGCCAGTCGTGCCGGTTCGCCAGCACGATGATCTGCCGGTAGTCGCGTACCTCGAAGAGCTTCTCCGCTCCCCGGTGCATGTAGCCGACGATCGGTTCGGCGGCGACCACCCGCTCGCCGTCGAGCACCAGCTTCAGCCGCAGCACGCCGTGCGTCGAGGGGTGCTGCGGCCCGATGTTGAGCACCATGTCGGTGCCGAGCTGCTCACCGCCCGCGCCGGTGCCGACTGTGAGCTCGCGGAGGTCGGCGGCGTCCGTGGTCATGCCCGTCATCGTGCCACGACCGCGTCGAGCGCGACGCCGACCGGCTGCCGCAGCCACAGGTGCCCGCCGAGCCCGGCCGGGTCGGTCAGCTCGGCCGCCGCCGACGCCGCGGCGTCCGCCCGCAGGTAGCCGGCCGGGTCGCGGGAGGCCAGGCTCAGCGGCGGTCGCCCGCCGTCGGCCCCGAGCGCCCACAGCGCCTCCCGCTGAGAGACCACTGAGTACGCGCACCGCGCGACCCGCTCACCGGCGGAGGCGACCGAGTCCATGGCGACGTGCGCCGTCACGTCGCACGACCCGTCCGGAACCGGCGGCACCTGCCGCCCACCCCGATACCCGGTCAACGTCCCGTCCAGGGGACGCGAGTCCCGCAGGTGCCCGTAGTCCACCGCAAGCGCCAGCCCCCGCG
>NZ_MAGP01000072.1 GCF_002926165.1 Micromonospora chalcea
GGCGAGGGGGGTCAGCCGATCAGGGGGCGGAAGGTGCCCAGGGCGATGCTTGTCGCCAGAGCGGCGGCGGCCAGGAGGGCCGCTCCCACGACCAGCAGCGTGTCCGCGCCGGTGAAGCGCTGCGGGCGGGCCACGGTGCGCGGCGTACCCGCGTCGAAGCCCCGGGCGTCCATCGCGACGGCGAGCCGTGTACCGCGCCGGATCGCGCCTGCCAGCAGCGTGAACGCGGTCGACCCGAACAGCCGCAGCTTCGCCACCGGATTGCGGCCGGCGTCCACGCCACGGGCCCGCCGGGCCATGCTGATCATCCGCCACTCCTGCTCCAGCAGCGGCACCATCCGGAACGCGGCCAGCGCGCCGATGGCGAACCGGGCGGGCGCCTTCGCGTTCTGGATCAGCGCGTCGGCCAGGTCGGTCGGGTCGGTGGTGGCGAACACGACGATGCCGGGCAGCGCCACCGCGAGCATCCGCAGCACCAGGCCCAGCGCCGTGACGAGCACCCCTTCGGTGACCAGGACCGGCCCGGCCTGGAGCAGCACCGGGCCGGAACGGTCGGCCGCGAAGAGCACAAGCGTGACCAGGATGCCGACGGCACCGGCGAGCAGCGGCCAGGCGCGGCGGGCCAGCACCCGGTAGCGGACGCCGAACAGCGGCAGCACCGCGAGTTCGACGGCGATGGCGACGGCCGGGGCCACCGGATCGAGCGTCGCCACCAGGATCAGCGTGAACACCATCGCGGCGGCCAGCTTCGCCACCGGGTTGCGCCGGGCCAGCGGAGCGCCCGGCGCGGCGACCGGTTCGACGTTGATCACGAGGACGCCCCCAGGGTGAGCGTCCGGTCGGCCAGCGCGGCCACGAAGTCCTCGTCGTGGGTCACCGCCACCACGCCGTGCCCGGCGTTGCGCAGCTCGGCGAGCAGGTCGATCAGTTCCAGCCACGTGCGCCGGTCCTGGCCGAACGTAGGCTCGTCGCAAATCAGCAGGCGGGGCGCGGTGGCCAGGGCCGTCGCCACGCTCAGCCGCCGCGCCTCGCCACCCGAGAGGGTGTACGGGTTGGCGCCGGCCAGCCGGTCCAGCCGCAGCCGCTCCAGCAGCGCGTCCACTGTGGCGCTGACCGCTGCCTCGGGCTGCCCGGTGCGGCGCGGGCCGAGCGCCAGCTCGTCGCGCACCGTGGCGGTGACGAACTGGTGTTCCGGGTCCTGGAACACCGAGCCGATCCGGCGTACCAGCGCGGGCGCCCGCCAGCGGTACGGGGGAGTGCGCGCGTCCCGCCCGGCCAGTTCCGCCGACGCGGTGACGCCGCCCGTGCCGGGTTTCAGCAGGCCGCCCAGGAGCAGCGTCAGCGTGGACTTGCCGGCCCCGTTGGGGCCGAGGACGGCGAGCGCCTCGCCGGCGCGTACCCGAAGATCGGTGGGGTCGAGCCGCGGCGGCAGGCCGAGCCGCTCCGCGGTGAGCAGCACGTCGCCGGGCGGCGTGGTGGCGTGCCGGGGTGGCGTGACGTGGCCGGGTACCCACACCCCGGCGGCGGCCAGCGCGTCGCCGTGCGCGGCGAAGACCGCAGCGGGCGGCCCGTCGGCGCGCACCCCGCCGCCCGGTTCCAGCACCACCACGCGGTCGACCAGCGGCAGCGCCTCGGTGACCCGGTGCTCCACCAGGACCATCGTGGTGTCCGTGTCGAGCGCGTTCGCGACGGCCCGGCGGATCAGCGCGGCGCCGGCCGGGTCGAGGTTGGCGGTGGGCTCGTCCAGCAGCAGCAGTCCGGGGCGCAGCGCGAGCGTGCCGGCCAGGGCGAGCCGCTGCTGCTCGCCGCCGCTGAGCGCGGCGGTCGGCCGGTCCCGGTCGTACGGGAAGCCGACCCGGCGCAGCGCCTCGTCGACGCGGGGCCAGATCTCCCCGGCGGGCACGCCCCGGTTCTCCAGCCCGAACGCGACGTCGTCGCCGGAACGGGCCATGACGAGCTGGGTCTGCGGATCCTGGAACAGGATGCCGACGCGCTCGCGGGCCTTGCGCGGGTCCAGCCCGTCGATCTCGACGGTGCCCTCCTGCTCGCCGGAGTCCTCCGGCAGCAGCCCGGCCAGCGCCGCCAGCAGCGTGCTCTTACCGGCGCCGGAGGGTCCGAGCAGCAGCACCCGCTCGCCGCTCTCGACCCGAAGATCCACCCCGCGCAGAGCCCAGCGTTTCCGTCCCCCGTGCCGCCACCCGAACCCCCGCAGCACCAC
>NZ_MAGP01000073.1 GCF_002926165.1 Micromonospora chalcea
AGGAACTCGGGCCGGAAGTGCTGCTTGAGTTCGTCGTTGACCTTCTGCTTCATCCGGTCGTAGTTCGACTCGGAATCCTCCGACGCCTGGAAGCCCAGCGACACCGCCTTGGCGACGTCGCGCGTACCGAGGTTGGTGGTCAGGATGATGACCGTGTTCTTGAAGTCCACGATCCGGCCCTGACCGTCGGTGAGACGCCCGTCCTCCAGGATCTGCAGGAGCGTGTTGAACACGTCCGGGTGGGCCTTCTCGATCTCGTCGAAGAGGACCACCGAGAACGGCCGGCGACGCACCTTCTCGGTCAGCTGCCCACCCTCGTCGTAGCCGACATACCCGGGCGGGGCACCGACGAGCCGGGACACCGTGTACCGGTCGTGGAACTCCGACATGTCCAGCTGGATCAGCGCGTCCTCGGACCCGAACAGGAACTCCGCCAGGGCCTTGGACAGCTCGGTCTTACCGACACCGGACGGGCCGGCGAAGATGAACGACCCGGACGGCCGCTTCGGGTCCTTCAACCCGGCCCGGGTACGGCGGATCGCCTTCGAGACGGCCTTGACCGCGTCCTCCTGGCCGATGACGCGCTTGTGCAGCTCGTCCTCCATGCGCAGCAGCCGGGAGGTCTCCTCCTCGGTCAGCTTGTACACCGGGATACCGGTCCAGTTGCCGAGCACCTCGGCGATCTGCTCGTCGTCGACCTCACTGACGACGTCCAGGTCACCGGCCTTCCACTCCTTCTCCCGCTGCGCCTTCTGCCCGAGCAGCTGCTTCTCGGTGTCACGCAGCTGCGCGGCCCGCTCGAAGTCCTGCGCGTCGATCGCGGACTCCTTGTCCCGACGCACCTGCGCGATCCGCTCGTCGAAGTCCCGCAGGTCCGGCGGCGCGGTCATCCGGCGGATCCGCATCCGAGCGCCCGCCTCGTCGATCAGGTCGATCGCCTTGTCCGGCAGGAACCGGTCGGAGATGTACCGGTCGGCCAGCGTCGCGGCGGCGACCAGCGCGGCGTCGGTGATGGACACGCGGTGGTGCGCCTCGTAGCGGTCCCGCAGGCCCTTCAAAATCTCGATGGTGTGGGCCAGCGACGGCTCACCCACCTGGATCGGCTGGAAACGACGCTCCAACGCGGCGTCCTTCTCCAAATGCTTGCGGTACTCATCCAGCGTGGTGGCGCCGATGGTCTGCAACTCACCCCGAGCCAGCATCGGCTTCAAAATGCTCGCCGCGTCGATCGCGCCCTCCGCCGCGCCCGCACCGACGAGCGTGTGGATCTCGTCGATGAACAGGATGATGTCACCGCGGGTGCGGATCTCCTTGAGCACCTTCTTCAGACGCTCCTCGAAATCACCCCGATACCGGGAACCGGCCACCAGGGCACCGAGGTCGAGCGTGTAGAGCTGCTTGTCCTTCAGCGTCTCCGGCACCTCACCCTTGATGATCTTCTGCGACAGCCCTTCGACGACGGCGGTCTTGCCGACGCCGGGCTCACCGATCAGCACCGGGTTGTTCTTCGTACGGCGGGACAGCACCTGCATGACCCGCTCGATCTCCTTCTCCCGCCCGATGACCGGGTCGAGCTTGCCCTCCCGGGCGGCCTGGGTCAGGTTCCGGCCGAACTGGTCCAGCACCAGGCTGGTCGACGGCGCGGCCTCACCCGGCGCCGCACCCGCGGCGGCCGGCTCCTTGCCCTGGTAGCCGGAGAGCAGCTGGATGACCTGCTGACGGACCCGGTTCAGGTCCGCGCCCAGCTTCACCAGGACCTGCGCGGCGACGCCCTCACCCTCGCGGATCAGACCCAGCAGGATGTGCTCGGTGCCGATGTAGTTGTGGCCCAGCTGCAACGCCTCACGCAGCGACAGCTCCAGCACCTTCTTCGCCCGCGGCGTGAACGGAATATGCCCGCTCGGCGCCTGCTGACCCTGGCCGATGATCTCCTCGACCTGCTGACGCACACCCTCCAGGGAGATGCCGAGGCTCTCCAGAGCCTTCGCCGCGACACCCTCACCCTCATGGATCAGGCCCAACAGGATGTGCTCCGTACCGATGTAGTTGTGGTTGAGCATCCGGGCCTCTTCCTGGGCCAGGACGACAACCCGTCGCGCTCGGTCGGTGAACCGCTCGAACATGCCCTCGTGCTCCTCAC
>NZ_MAGP01000074.1 GCF_002926165.1 Micromonospora chalcea
GGCGGCACCCAGGACCGGTCGACGTTCATGCTGTCGATCTACTCGTACGCGGAGGCGTTCTCACCGCCGCCGAAGTACGGCCTCGGCTCCGCCATCGCCGTGATCCTCACCGTGATCCTGCTCGTGGCGGCGGGCGCGGATCAGTGGTTCGCCTCGGTGGCACGACGTTCTGCCAAGGCCTGGCGCACCAGGGCCACTGTGGCGTCGGGCCGGCGTAGCACGTCGTCGGCGGTGAAGCGGAGCACGAGCCACCCGGCTGCGCGCAGCGCGTTCAGGCGAGCCACGTCACGGCGGAAGTGAGCCCGTTCGCGGTGGGGGTCGCCGTCGTACTCGACCGCGAGGCGGAGCGCCGGCCAGGCCAGGTCCACCCGGGCCACGAAGCGTCCGCCGGCGCGTACCTCGTGCTGGGCGGTGAGCGGGCCGAGGCCGGCGTCGAGCAGGAGCAGCCGCAGGCGAGTCTCCATCGGGGACTCGCTCAACGGCTCGGCCAGCGCCAGCACCTCGCGCAACAGCGGAGCGCCCGGCCAGCCCGGCCGGGCGGCGGCGTAGGCCCGCAGGGCGGGCAGCTTCACGGCCCGGCGACGCAGCAGCGCCTCGACGGCGACCAACGCCTCGGCGAGTGAGCCCTGCCGGCCCAGGTCGAACGCCGTGCGAAGGGGCGTGGTGACCGGCAGCCCGCCGACGAGGGTGCGGTCCCGCTCCGGCAGCGGTGACCGGACCAACCGCAACCGTGGGTGCGGTCGCAGCCGCGCAGCAGGCGGCAACAGTACTGTCACCGGCGCGTCGCGGCTGAGCACCTCCACGCCGAACAACCACGCGGCGCTGCGCCCCGCCAGCACGGCCCCCGGCGGCAGGCGCAACGCCACCGCCTCGCACCACATCCGGTGGTCGTCGGCGCGGTACCCGTCGCGGTGCACGTACACGTCCGGCAGCAGGCGGATCCAGGTCTGCCCGCGCAGCATCGTCCAGGTGAGTAGCCCTTCGGAGACGGCGTCGCTGCCCCGGAACGGCAGGACCGCCAGGCGGCGGGGAACACGGGCGGGAACGGACACCCAGGCAGCGTGTCGTGACGGGACGGTCACCCGCTGCCCCGATCCGGCGGACGGCTGGTTCCTGGGAAAAACCTCACCCGGGCTTCCGTACGGGCGGGAGGCGTCGTACGGTAGGCCGCAAGTGACCCACGGGAGCCCGGTGCGGACCGGGCTGAGAGGGGGGCTGGGAGCCCCCGACCGTCGAACCTGATCCGGGTAATGCCGGCGCAGGGAGGAGCGTTGCCGTGCTGTCCCTGGGACGACTGCATCTCATCACCGACACCCGGCCGGGGCGTGACCCGCTCGCCGTGCTGCGTGCCGCACTGCCCGTGGCGGGCGCCGACCTCGTCGTGCAGGTGCGCGTGGAGGACGACGCCACCGACCGGGAGGCGTACGAGCTGGCCCGGCTGGTGGTCGACGCCTGCCGGCCGTACGGCGCACAGTGCCTGGTCAACGACCGGCTGCACGTGGCGCTCGCGGTGGACGCCGCCGGTGGCCACGTCGGCGCGGACGACCTGCCGGTGCGTGCCGCGCGCCGGGTGCTCGGCCCGGACGCGGTGCTCGGCGCGACCGCCCGCGAACCGGTGACCGCCCGGGCCGCGGTGGACGCGGGCGCGAGCTACCTGGGCGTGGGCCCGTGCCACGTCACCACCACCAAGTCCGGCCTGCCGGAACCGATCGGCCCCGAGGGGATACGCGCGGTCGCCGAAGCGGTGACCGCGCCGGTGATCGCGATCGGCGGGGTGACCGCCGCGAGCGTGCCGGAGCTGCGGGCCGCCGGGGCGTACGGGGTGGCGGTGGTCGGCGCGCTCAGCGGGGCAGCCGATCCCGCGCACGCCACCGCCGAGCTGCTGCGGGCCCTGACGTGTTAACAGGGGGCCCTTCCTCTACCGGAGGCGTTAACAGGGGGCCCTTCCTTAACGACGTGGCGGTGGTGGGGAGCGGGCC
>NZ_MAGP01000075.1 GCF_002926165.1 Micromonospora chalcea
TCCCCGACCCGGACGCCTACCCCCACGCCCACGGCGTCGTCCAGCCCGACCACCCCGGGCGGGGACACCTGCGCGCTGCGGTCCCGGCCGACCGGCAAGGTGCTGCATGGCTACTGGGAGAACTGGGACGGCGCCGCCAACGGCGTACACCCCGGCCTCGGCTGGATCCCGATCACCGACTCCCGGATCACCGGCCACGGCTACAACGTGGTGACCGCCGCGTTCCCGGTCATCCGCGCCGACGGCACCGTGCTCTGGGAGGACGGCATGGACGCCGGCGTCAAGGTGCCCACCCCCGCCCAGGTGTGCCAGGCCAAGGCCGCCGGACTCACCGTGCTGCTGTCCATCGGCGGCGCCACCGCCGGCATCGACCTCAGCTCCAGCGCCGTCGCCGACCGGTTCGTCGCCACCGTCGTACCGATCCTCAAGCGGCACAACTTCGACGGCATCGACATCGACATCGAGACCGGCCTCACCGGCAGCGGGAACATCAACCAGCTCTCCCCCTCGCAGGCCAACCTGATCCGGATCATCGACGGGGTGCTGGCCCAGATGCCCGCCGGGTTCGGGCTCACCATGGCGCCGGAGACCGCGTACGTCACCGGCGGCAGCGTCACCTACGGCTCGATCTGGGGCGCGTACCTGCCGATCGTCAAGAAGTACGCCGACAACGGGCGGCTCTGGTGGCTCAACATGCAGTACTACAACGGCTCGATGTACGGCTGCGCCGGTGACTCGTACCCGGCCGGCACCGTCGCCGGTTTCGTCGCGCAGACCAACTGCCTCGACGCCGGCCTGGTCATCCAGGGCACCACCGTCCGCGTACCGCTGGACCGGCAGGTCCCCGGGCTGCCCGCGCAGGTCGGCGCCGGCGGCGGGTACATGAGCCCGGCTCTGGTGGCGCAGGCGTGGAACACCTACCAGGGCCGGCTGAAGGGCCTGATGACCTGGTCGGTGAACTGGGACGGGTCGAAGGGCTGGACGTTCGGCGACAACGTCCGCTCCCTGCAGGGCCGCTGACCCGGCAGGGCTCCGCGTTCCACCCCCGGCGCGGAGCCCTGCCGCTGGCGCGGGTTGCGAGACCC
The DNA here is from genome assembly GCF_002926165.1 of Micromonospora chalcea. Lineage (GTDB taxonomy): Bacteria > Actinomycetota > Actinomycetes > Mycobacteriales > Micromonosporaceae > Micromonospora > Micromonospora chalcea. Next base: position 1,086 of record NZ_MAGP01000075.1, read on the forward strand.
TGCGAGGCTGGCGCTCGTGTATGACTACGACCTGCTGGTGCTGGGCTCCGGACCGAGTGGACAGAAGGCGGCGATCGCCGCGGCCAAGCTGGGCCGCCGCGTCGCCATCGTCGATCGCCGCGACATGCTCGGCGGAGTGTGCATCAACACCGGCACCGTGCCCTCGAAGACGCTGCGCGAGGCGGTCCTCTACCTGACCGGGCTGAGCCAGCGCGACCTCTACGGCAGCAGCTACCGGGTCAAGGAGGACATCACCGTCGCCGACCTGGCCGCCCGCACCCAGCACGTGATCACCCGACAGACCGACGTGATCCGCGACCAGCTGGCCCGCAACAAGGTCGCGCTGATCACCGGCACCGGCCGGTTCGCCGACGCCCACTCCGTCTGGGTGGACGCCGGCTCCGGCCGGGAGACCCGGATCAGCTTCGACAAGGCGGTCGTCGCCGCCGGCACCCGCCCGGCCCGACCGGACAGCGTCGACTTCGACGACCGGACCATCGTCGACTCCGACGGCGTGATCAACCTGCAGGCCGTCCCGCGCAGCATGGTCGTGGTCGGCGCCGGGGTGATCGGCATGGAGTACGCCTCGCTGTTCGCCGCGCTCGGCACCAAGGTGACAGTGGTCGAGCGCCGCCCCCGGATGCTCGACTTCTGCGACGAGGAGATCGTCGAGTCGCTGAAGTACCACCTGCGGGACCTGTCGGTGACCTTCCGCTTCGGCGAGGAGGTGGCCGCCGTCGAGAAGCACCGCACCGCAGCGCTCTGCGTCCTGCGCAGCGGCAAGAAGATCGTCGCGGACACGGTGATGTACTCGGCCGGGCGGCAGGGACAGACCGACGACCTCGCGCTGGACGCGGCCGGGCTCACCGCGGATCACCGCGGCCGGATCGCGGTCGACGCGAACTACCGCACCGCCGTCGACAACATCTACGCGGTCGGCGACGTGATCGGCTTCCCCGCGCTGGCGTCCACGTCGATGGAGCAGGGCCGGCTGGCCGCCCAGCACGCCTGCGGCGAACCGGCCCGCGGCATGTCAGACCTGCAACCGATCGGTATCTACACCATCCCGGAGATCAGCTTCGTCGGGAAGACCGAGGAGGAGCTGACCGAGGCGTCAACTCCGTTCGAGGTGGGCATCGCCCGCTACCGGGAACTGGCCCGGGGGCAGATCGTCGGCGACTCGTACGGGATGCTGAAACTGCTCGTCTCACCCGAGGACGGGCGGCTGCTCGGGGTGCACGTGTTCGGCACCGGCGCCACCGAGATCGTCCACATCGGGCAGGCCGTGATGGGCTGCGGCGGCACCGTCGACTACCTGCTCGACGCGGTGTTCAACTACCCGACCCTGGCCGAGGCGTACAAGGTGGCCGCCCTGGACGCCGCCAACAAGATCCGCAACATAACCCGAATCAACGACTGACCCCTGCTGCCCCGCCCTCGCCTCGTTGATCTTGCACTTGCCGCCCCGCGGGTGCCCGTTATGACCGGTGCATCCGGGCCGCAAGTGCAAGATCAGCGGGAAAGGGGGTCAGCGGCCGGTGGCGTAGCCCTGGGCGCCTCGGGGGTTCGCCGCCGCGGACAGGACTCCGGTGCGGGGGTCGCGGGTGACCGCGCACATGCGGCCCAGGCTCCACGGGTCGGACAGGCGGACGGTGTGGCCCCTTGCGCGCAGGCCGGACAGCACCTCCGCGTCGATCCGGTCCTCCAGCACCAGCACGCCGGGCTCGACGCCGCGCGGGTAGAACGACGCCGGGAAGCTCGTGGTGTGCCACGTGGGGGCGTCGATCGCCTCCTGCAGGTCCTGCCCGCCGGCCAGGTGCCGCAGCAGGAACAGCAGCTGCCACTGGTCCTGCTGGTCGCCACCGGGCGTCCCGCAGGCCATCACCGGCTCGCCGTCGCGCAGCACGAGCGTCGGGCTGAGCGTGGTACGCGGACGCCGCCCCGGCCGCAGCGTGGAGGCGAGCCCCTCCTCCAGCCAGCACATCTGCAACCGGCTGCCCAGCGGGAAGCCCAGCTCCGGGATGGTGGGTGAACTCTGCAGCCAGCCGCCGCTGGGCGTCGCGGAGATGATGTTGCCCCACCGGTCCACCACGTCGACGTGGCAGGTGTCGCCGCGGGTCACGCCGTCGGCCCGTACCGTCGGTTCGCCGGTGCTCGGGTCCTGCGGGACGGCCCGCCGGTCCGCGTCGGCCCGCAGGTGCGACGGCAGCCGGGGCGGGCTGCCCGCCGGGCTGCCGGGACGCAGCGTCGTGTCGGCGCGGTCGCCGACCAGCGCGGCCCGCGAACGGGCGTAGCCGGCCGACAGCAGCGCGGAGCCCGGCACGTCGGTGTCGCCGTACCACGCCTCCCGGTCGGCGAACGCGAGCTTCAGCGCCTCGGCCTGCGCGTGGATGCCGTCCAAGCTGGACGGATCGTAGACCGCCGGGTCGTCGAGCGCGTCCAGGACGGCCAGGGTCTGCAGCAGCACCGGGCCCTGCCCCCAGAAGCCGGTCTTGGCGATCGTGTGCCCGCGCCAGTCCAGCGTGACCGGCGCCTCCCAGGTGGCCGAGAACCCGGCCAGGTCGTCGCCGGTGACCAGCCCGGCGTGTGCGCGCCCGCTGGAGTCGCGGAACGGCAGCCGGCTGAAACGGTCGATCGCCTCGGCGACGAAACCCTCCCGCCAGGCGCGCCGGGCCGCCTCGATCTGCGCGTCCCGGTCCGCACCGGCGGCCCGTCCCGCGTGGACGAGGCGGCGCAGCGTGTCCGCGTACGCCGGGTTGGTGATCATCTCCCCCGGCGCGGGTGGGCGGCCGTCGCGCAGCCAGAGCCGCGCGGACGTCGGCCAGTGGTCGGTGAACAGCGACCGGACCCGCGCGACTGTCTGCCCGGCGGCGCCGACCAGCGGGTGGCCGGCGGCGGCGTAGCCGATCGCCGGTTCCAGCACCTCGGCGAGCGTGCGGGTGCCGTGGTCGCGCAGCAACAGCAGCCACGCGTCGACAGCGCCGGGCACCACGGCGGCGAGCGGGCCGGCGCCGGGCACGAGGTCCAGGCCCAGCGACCGGAAGTGCGCGACGGTGGCGGCGGCCGGGGCCGGACCTTGGCCGCACAGCACCCGCGGCGCCGGATCGGCGGCGGTGGCGAGGATCGCCGGCACCTCGCCGGCCGGGCCGTTGAGGTGCGGCTCCACGACGTGCAGCACGAACCCGGCGGTCACGGCGGCGTCGAACGCGTTGCCGCCGCGCTCCAGCACGCCCATCGCGGACTGGCTGGCCAGCCAGTGCGTGGACGAGACCATGCCGAACGTGCCGCGCAACGTCGGCCGGGTGGTGAACGTCATCGGCGGTGAGCCTACGCCGTGCCGGCGATGTCGGCGCGGTCCGTCGCGCCGCCCTCCTCCCCCGGGCTGCCGTCGCGCTCGCCGTCTAGCGGGAACAGGCACGCGGCCTCGTGGCCCGGACCCACCTCGGCCAGCGCCGGATCGGTCTCGGCGCACGCGGGGCGGGCCTGGGGACATCGGGTACGGAAGCGGCAGCCGCTCGGCGGGTCCACCGGGCTGGGGATGTCGCCGGTGAGCACGATGCGGCGGCGCTGCCGTTCGACCCGGGGGTCGGCCACCGGCACCGCCGACAACAACGCCGCCGTGTAGGGGTGCGCCGGGCGCCGGTAGATCCGCTCCGGTGGGCCGGTCTCCACGATGCGACCCAGGTACATGACCGCGATCCGGTCGCTCATGTGCTCCACGGCGGCCAGGTCGTGCGCGATGAACAGGTAGGTCAGCCCGAGGTCGCGTTGCAGGCGCCGCAGCAGGTTCATGATCTGCGCCTGGACGCTCAGGTCCAGCGAGGCGATCGGCTCGTCCAGGACGATCAGGTCCGGCTCGCCGGCCAGCGCCCGGGCCACGCCGACGCGCTGGCGCTGGCCGCCGGACAGCTCGTGCGGATGCCGGCCGGCCGTGTCGGCGCGCAGGCCGACCAGGTCCAGCAGTTCGGCCACCCGCTCCCGCCGGGCGGTGCGGGACGTGGCGAGCCGGTGCACGACAAGAGGTTCGGCGATACTGTCGCCGACGGTGCGGCGCGGGTCCAGCGACGCCTGCGGGTCCTGGAACACCATCGCCACGTGGCGGCGCGTCGCCCGCAGGCGGCGGCGGGACCAGCGGGTGACGTCCGCGCCCGCCACCCGGACCCGCCCGGCGCTCGGGTCGACCAGCCGCAGCAGCGCCAGCCCGGCGGTGGACTTGCCGCTGCCCGACTCGCCGACCAGCCCGAGCGTCTCGCCCCGGTGTACGGCGAGCGTGACGCCGTCGACGGCGCGGACCGTTCCGGCCGGGGTCGGGAAGTGCACCGCGAGGTCGTCCAGCTCGGCGATCACGTCGGGGGTGTCGTCGCTCATCCGGCCTCTCCACGGTAGAAGGTGCGGACCGTGTGCCCGTCGCCGACCGGGGTCAGCGGCGGCAGCTCGTGCTCGCAGCGCGGGTCCGCGCGGACCGGGCAGCGCGGCCAGAACGCGCAGCCGGGCGGCAGGTCCAGCGGGCTCGGCGGCGCGCCGGGGATGGCGACCAGGTCCTCGCCGCGCCGGGACGGGTCGGGCCGGGCCGCCAGCAGCGCCCGGGTGTACTGGTGGGTGGGCGTGTCGAACACCCCGTCGACCGGGCCCTGCTCGACGATGCGTCCCCCGTACATGACCGCGACGGTGTCGGCGATGCCGGCGACCACGCCCAGGTCGTGGGTGACCCAGACGACTGCGGTGCCCAGCCGCGCCTGCAGGTCGGCGACCAGCTCGATGATCTGCGCCTGGGTGGTGACGTCCAGCGCGGTGGTCGGCTCGTCGGCGATCAGCAGGTCCGGCTCGCACGCCAGCGCCATGGCGATGGCGACGCGCTGGCGCATGCCGCCGGAGAACTGGTGCGGGTACGCGTCGACGCGCCGCGCGGCCGACGGGATGCCGACCAGCTCCAGCAGCTCCACCGCCCGGTCGCGGGCGGCGCGGCGGGTCAGCCCGAGGTGCTCCTCGGCCGCCTCGGTGACCTGCCGGCCCACCGGCAGCACCGGGTTGAGGGAGGTCATCGGGTCCTGGAAGACGAACCCGACGTGCCGGCCGCGCAGCCTGCGGCGGCGGTCGTCGGGCAGCGCGGTCAGCTCGTGGTCGAGCAGCCGCACCCGGCCGGTGACCGTCGCGGCGCGCGGGGCCAGACCGGTGGCGGCGAGCAGGGTCATGCTCTTGCCGCTGCCGGACTCGCCGACCAGCGCGAACGTCTCCCCCTGCCGTACCTGCCAGGACACGCCGGCCACGGCGCGGGCCGGACCACGGCGGGTGCCGATCGTGACGGTGAGGTCGTCCACGGACAGCACCGTCGAGTCGGTCCTGGGCCGCTGGCGCTGGCTCGGCATGCGTTCGGTGCGCTCGCTCATGGGGTGCTCCGGCGGGCCTCGGCGAGGGTGAGCTGGCGCGGGTCGAGCACGTCCCGCAGCGCGTCGCCGACCAGGTTGAACGCCAGCACGGTGAGGAAGATCGCCGCGCCCGGGAACACGCCCAGCCACCAGGCGTCGGTGACGAAGCCGCGCCCGTCGAACAGCATCCGGCCCCAGGCCGGCGCGGGCGGCTGGATGCCGAGGCCGAGGAAGGACAACGCGGCCTCGGAGAGGATCGCGAACGCCAGCGACAGCGACGTCTGCACGATCAGCGGCGCGGCGATGTTCGGCAGCACGTGCCGGCGCATGATGCGCAGGTCGGACGCGCCGATGGACACGGCGGCCCGGACGAACACCTGCTCGCGTACGGACAGCACGCCGGCGCGGGTGATCCGGGCGAAGATGGGCGTGTAGACCACGCCGATGGCGACCATGGCGGTGAGCAGGCCGGGGCCGAGCACCGCCACGATGGCCACCGCCAGCAGCAGCACCGGGAACGCGAACAGCACGTCCATGCAGCGCATGAGGATGCTGTCCAGCCAGCCCCGGTAGTAGCCGGCGAACAGTCCGAGCGTCACCCCGGCGACCAGCGCGATGCCGACGCTGACCGCGCCGACCTGCAGTGACACGCGGGCGGCGACGAGCACCCGGCTGAGCACGTCGCGGCCCAGCTCGTCGGTGCCGAACGGGTGCGCGCCGCTGGGCGGGCGCAGCATCTGGTCCACGTCGACGTCGTTGACGCCGGCCGGGGCCAGCCACGGGCCGGCCACGCCCACCACGACCAGCAGGACGAGCACGATGGTGCCGCCGACGGCGAGCGGGTCGCGGCGGAGCGCGTCCAGCACACGGCGCCCGGTGCTCTCGGTCGTGGCGCTCACTTGACCGTGATCCTCGGGTCGAGGCGGGCGTAGAGGATGTCCACCAGCAGGTTGACCAGCAGGAACAGTGCGGCCACCAGCAGCACCGCGCCCTGCAGGACGGGATAGTCGCGGGCCTGCACGGCGTCGAAGGTGAGCCGGCCGATGCCCGGCCAGGCGAACAGCACCTCGATGACGATGACGCCGCCGAGCAGGCTCGCCAGTTGCACGGCGACCACAGTCACCACCGGGATCAGCGCGTTGCGCAGCACGTGCCGCACGATCACCACCCGGTTGCGCAGCCCTTTCGCCTCGGCGGTGCGCACGTAGTCGGCGGAGAGCACCTCCAGCACCGAGGAGCGGATGAACCGGGTGAGGATGGAGGCGGCGACCAGGCCGACGGTGACCGCCGGCAGCGCCACGTGGGTGGCCCACCGGCCGGGGTCCTCGGTCAGCGCCACGTAACCCGACGGTGGCAGCCAGCCGAGCACCCCGGCGAACAGCAGGATGCCCATGATGCCCATCCAGAAGTCCGGCACCGAGACGCCGAACTGGCTGAACACGCGGGCGGCGTGGTCCACGGCGGAGCCGCTGCGTACCGCCGCGACGATGCCCAGCGGGAACGCCACCAGCAGCGCGAACAGCACCGCGGTGACGGCCAGGGACAGCGTGGCGGGCAGCCGTTCCAGCACGATCTGGCTCACCGGCTGGCCGGTGCGGAAGCTGACCCCCAGGTCACCGGTGAGCGCGTGCCCGAGGTAGCTGGCGTACTGCACCGGCAGCGGCTGGTCGAGGCCGGCCCGTTCCCGCAACGCGTCGTACGTCTCCTGGTCGAACCGGGTGCCGAGCGCCACCCGGACCGGGTCGCCCGGCACGAGTTGCAGCAGCAGGAACACCACAAGGGTCACGCCGATCAGCACGACCGCCGACTGGAGTGCCCGCCGCAGGACGAAGCGGGCCATCACTTGGCCAGGGCGACCGACCGGAACCGGATCGCCCGGTCGGTGCGCACCTCGTAGCCGGAGACCTTCTTCGACCAGCCCTGCACCACGTCCGGGTTGTAGAGGTAGAGGTAGCTGGCGTCGTCGACGATCTGCTTCGCCGCCTGCTCGTACGCCTGCTTGCGGGCGCCCTGGTCGGTCTGGGTGCGCGCGTCGTCCAGCAGCTTGTCCACCGCCGGGTTCTTGTACTTGTGGAAGTTGAACGTGCCGCCGCTGTGGTGCTGGGCGTAGTAGAACTCGTCCGGGTCGATGTTGCCGAGCCAGCCCAGCATGAACCCGTCGAAGTTGCCCTTGGCCTGCTCGTCGAGCCACTGGGCGAAGTCCAGCGTACGGATCTTCACGGTGATGCCGACGTCCTTGAGCTGGGCGGCGATGACCTGGGCGGCGCTGACCGTCTCCGGGTACTCGCTGGTGACCATCAGGTCCATGGTCAGGTTGCTCACGCCCGCCTGGCCGAGCATCTGCTTGGCCTTGCCCGGGTCGTGGCTGTAGGGCGCGTAGTCGTAGTAGAACGCGCTGTCCTTCGGGATGGCGGTCTGGTTGACGGTGGCCAGGCCGAACTTCGCCGCCTTGGTGATCGCCTCCCGGTCCAGGGCGTACCCGATGGCGCGCCGCACCTCGGGATTGTCGAACGGCTTGCGGGCCTCGTTGAGCGCCACGTACCAGTAGTCGGTGGAGGCCGCCGACTTCACCACCGGGTCGTCGCCGTCCTGCAGCGACTTGACCTGCTGCGGCGGCAGGTTGTCGGTCCACTGCACCTGGCCGCTGCGCAGGTTCTGCAGCGCCACGGTGGGGTCCTTGACGAAGGTGAACGTGACGCCGTCGAGCTTCGGCTTCTCACCCCAGTAGGCGTCGTTGCGCACCAGCTTGATGCTGTCGCCGGCGGTGTAGCCGGCCACCGTGAACGGGCCGCTGCCCACCGGCGCGGTCTTCACCTTGCCGGACTCCACGTTGGACTTCTCCACGATCGCGACGCCTTTGAACCCACCGAGGTTGGCGAGCAGGTTCGGCGTGGGCGCGCTGAGCGTCACCACCACCGTCGCGGGGTCGGGCCCGGTGACCGACTTGACGGTGGCGAACTTGTACGCGTTGTTCAGCTTCTCCTTGATGATCCGCTCGAAGGAGTAGACGACGTCCTCGGAGGTCAGCGGCGACCCGTCGGAGAACTTCACGCCCTCACGCAGCGTGAACGTCCAGGTCAGCTGGTCGTCGCTGGTGGTCCACTTGGTCGCCAGCGACGGCACCATCTTCAGGTCGGCGTCCGGCTCGACGAGCGTGTCGTAGACGTTCTCCAGCACCTGGAAGCTGTAGTAGGCCGAGGTCTTGTGCGGGTCGAGCTGGTCGGGTTCGCCGCCGATCGCGGCGTTGAGGATTCCGCCTTCGCCGCCGGCGTTCCCCCCGCCGCCGACGTCGACCGCCTCGCCGCCGGTGCATCCGGACAGGACGCCGACGGTGAGGATGAGTGCGGCGCCGAACGCGCCGAGCTTGTTCCTGGACACAGGCCCCCCTTGCCACTTCCCGGACAAAAGAAAGTTTCGGCGAGTCTTGTCTCCGAGCCGGATGATGTCAAACGAATCCAGCCAAAATGACTGGTCGATCGGTGTTGCCGGTGCGGAGTGAACGGTGGTTCAATCCGGGCCCCGACCCGATCCGCCACCGCGCTGGGAGTTGCCGCCGTGACCACACACGAGGTCGTCAACCAGGTCCCCCCGATGGTCGGCCACGACACCGCCGACGACCCGGCGCTGCGCGACGGCGTGACCCGGGAGGGCGCCGAATGGGCGCTGCCCGGCCTGCAGGAGCTGGGCCGTCTCGCCGGTGGTGAGGAGGCAGCCGAACACGGGCGGCTCGCCAACGAGCACCCGCCGGTGCTGCGCACCCACGACCGGTACGGCAACCGGATCGACGAGGTGGAGTTCCACCCGTCCTGGCACGAGCTGATGCGTACCGCCGTCGGGCACGGCCTGCACGCCGCGCCGTGGACCGACGACCGACCCGGCGCGCACGTGGCCCGGGCGGCCGGCTTCTACCTGTGGCGGCCCGACGCCGGGCACGGCTGCCCCGTCTCGATGACCTACGCGGCGGTGCCCGCGCTGCGGCACAGCCCGGAGCTGGCCGACCGCTACGAGCCGCTGCTCACCACCCGCGAGTACGACTTCGGGCTGCGCCCGCCGCAGACCAAGCACGGGCTGCTCGCCGGCATGTCGATGACCGAGAAGCAGGGCGGCTCGGACGTACGCGCCAACACCACCACCGCCCACCCCGAGCCGGACGGCAGCTACCGGCTCGTCGGGCACAAGTGGTTCACCTCCGCGCCCATGTGCGACCTGTTCCTCACGCTCGCCCAGGCGCCCGGCGGCCTCACCTGCTTCCTGGTCCCCCGCGTGCTGCCCGACGGCGCCCGCAACCCGATGCGGCTGATGCGGCTCAAGGACAAGCTCGGCAACCGCTCCAACGCCTCCGCCGAGGTCGAGTACGAGCACGCGGTGGCGTGGCGCGTCGGCGACGAGGGCCGGGGCGTGCGCACCATCATCGACATGGTCAACCTGACCCGGCTCGACTGCGTGATCGGCGCGGCGGCCGGGATGCGTCACGGCGTGACCACCGCCGTGCACCACGCCACCCACCGGCGGGCGTTCGGCGACTACCTGGTTGACCAGCCGCTGATGCGCAACGTCCTGGCCGATCTCGCGGTGGAGTCCGAGGCCGCCACCGTGCTGATGGTCCGGCTGGCCGGCGCGACCGACCGGTCGGCGCGCGGCGACGACGGCGAGACCGCGTTCAAGCGCCTCGCCCTCGCAGTCGGCAAGTACTGGGTGTGCAAACGCTGGCCGGGGCACGCCGCCGAGGCGCTGGAGTGCCTGGGCGGCAACGGCTACGTGGAGGAGTCCGGCATGCCGCGGCTGTTCCGCGAGTCGCCGCTGAACTCGATCTGGGAGGGCTCCGGCAACGTCGCCGCGCTGGACGTGCTGCGCGCGCTCACCCGGGAGCCGCAGGTGCTCGCCGCGTACGAGGCGGAGGTGGCCGCCGCGGCCGGCGCGGACGCGCGCCTGGACGCCGCCGTACGCCGGGTGCGTGACGAACTGGCCGACCACACGGACCTGGAGCTGCGCGCCCGGCGGGTGGTGGAGCGGCTGGCGCTGGTGCTGCAGGGCGCGCTGCTGGTGCGCCACGGCCACCCCGCGGTCGCCGACGCGTTCTGCGCGTCCCGGCTCGACGGCGACCACGGTCAGGCGTACGGGACGCTACCCGGCGGACTGGACCTCGCAGCGATCATCGACCGCGCCACCCCGAAGATCGGCTGAGCGGCGATGACGCGCCTGGTCTCGACGCACCTGTATCCGGTCAAGTCCCTCGGCGGCGTCGACGTCGACCGGGCCGAGGTCGAGCCGTGGGGGTTGCGTCACGACCGCCGCTGGGTGTTGCTGCGCCCCGACGGCGGCAAAGTGGGCTCGACCGCCATTCCGGCGCTGCTCGGCCTGACCGCCGCGCCCGGGCCCGGGTCGATCACGCTCACCGACCGCGACGGGTCGTCGCTGAGGGTCGCCGAGCCGGTGGACGGGCCGCTCGTCCCGACCGACGTGTCCCGGCTGGACACGGTCCGGCTCGCCGCCGACGAGGCCCACGACTGGCTCTCCGCGAGGCTGGACCGCCCGGTGCGGCTGGCCTGGCTGGACGACCCGCGCCGCCGCCCGATGTCGGCCGAGCACGGCGGCCGGCCCGGCGACCCGCTCAACCTCTCCGACGCCGGACCGCTGCTGGTGGCCACGGCGCCGTCGCTGCGGCGGCTGCGGGACTGGATCGTCGAGGGCGCGCTGGAACGCGGCGAACCGGCCCCGGTGCCGCTGGCGATGGCCCGGTTCCGGCCCACTGTGGTGCTCGACGGGCCGTTCGAGCCGTTCGCCGAGGACGGCTGGACACGGGTGCGCATCGGCGCCGTCGACTTCCGGGTCTCCGAACGCTGCGACCGCTGCTCGGTGACGCTCATCGACCCGCAGACCCTCGCCAGCGGGAAGGAGCCCATCCGCACGCTGGCCCGGCACCGGCGCCACGACGGCAAGACCTGGTTCGGCGTCCGGCTGGTACCGGTGACCACCGGCGAGATCCGCGTCGGCGATCCCGTCACCGTCTCCTGATCCGGCCGCTCAGCGGCCACGCCACTCGTCGGCCAGGATCGCGTGGACGAGCTGGTCGGCCCACCCGCCCCGGAACCGGTAGCTGCGCACGTGCCGCGCCTCCCGCCGCATCCCGAGCCGGGCCATCAGGCGCGCCGACGGCTCGTTGTCCGCGTGGCAGCGGGCCACCACCCGGTGCAGCCCGAACTCGCCGAAACCCCAGTCCAGCAGCGCCCCGGCCGCCTCCGTGGCCAGCCCCCGGCCGCCGTGGTCGGGGTGGAACACGTACCCCAGTTCGGCGGTGCGGTCCGCGGCGCTGCGCCACACCAGCTCGACCGCGCCGATCACCCGCCCGTCGCGCACCACGGCGAGCGTCAGGCAGTCGCCCTCCGCGCGCAGCGCGTCCTCGCCGGCCATCGCGGTCACCGACGCCAGGGACTCCGCCCGGGTACGCGGGGCGGCGCCCGCCATCCAGCGGACCACGTCCGGGCGGCGCTGCCAGGCGTGCACGTCGTCGAGGTCGTCGAGCGTCACCGGGCGCAGCAGCAGCCGGGTCGTGCGCAGCGGGTACGCCGGGTGGGCCATCGGGCGATGGTAGGAGGAACCTAGGGTGGGCCGCATGGTCGTTTCCGCCGACGACGGCAACCCGCTCACCCAGCTCACGCTCGACCAGCTCCGGCAGCGCACCAGCGTGAAGTGGCGGCTGTACCCGCCGGACGTGCTGCCGCTGTGGGTGGCCGAGCAGGACGTGCCGCTGGCGCCGCCGGTGGCCGAGGCGCTGCGCCGCGCGGTCGACCTGGGCGACACCGGATACGCGTACGGCACCGGGTACGCCGAGGCGGTCGGCGGGTTCGCCGCGCAGCGGTGGGGCTGGGCCGACTTCCCGGTCGGCCGGACCACGCTGGTGCCGGACGTCATGATGGGCACGGTCGAGGTGCTGCGCCTGGTCACCGGGCCGGGCGACGCGGTGGTGGTCACTCCCCCGGTCTACCCGCCGTTCTACGCGTTCGTCACGCACGCCGACCGGCAGGTGATCGAGGCGCCGCTCGGCGCGGACCTGCGGCTCGACCCGGCCGCGCTGGAGGAGGCGTTCCGGCGCGCTCGTGCGATCGGCGAGCGGCCGGCGTTCCTGCTCTGCAACCCGCACAACCCGACCGGCGTGGTGCACCGGCCCGACGAGCTGGCCACCGTCGCGGAGCTGGCCGCCCGGCACGGCGTCCGGGTGGTCTCCGACGAGATCCACTCTCCGCTGGCGCTACCAGGTGCGCGGTTCACCCCGTACCTGACGGTGCCCGGCGCCCAGAACGCGTTCGCGCTGCTGTCGGCGTCCAAGGCGTGGAACCTCGCCGGGCTCAAGGCGGCGCTGGCCGTCGCCGGGCCGGACGCCGCCGACGACCTGGCCCGGATGCCGGAGGAGGTGAGCCACGGCCCGAGCCACTTCGGCGTGCTCGCGCACACCGCCGCGTTCCGGGCCGGCGGGCCGTGGCTGGACCGGCTGCTCGACGGCCTGGACGCCAACCGGGCACTGCTCGGGTCGCTGCTGGCCGAGCACCTGCCGGCCGTGTCGTGGCGGCCGCCGGAGGGCACGTACCTGGCCTGGCTGGACTGCCGCGCCCTCGGCGTGCCCACCGAGGCGGGCGACGGCCCGGGGGTGGCCAGCGATCTGGACGGGCCGGCGCGGATGTTCCTCGACCGGGCCCGGGTGGCGCTCAGCTCCGGGCACGTCTTCGGCGCCGGCGGCGCCGGATTCGTCCGGCTCAACTTCGCCACCTCCCCCGCCGTGCTCACCGAGGCGGTGACCCGGATGGGCCGCGCGGCGACCGGCTGACGGCCGGACCGGCACCGGCGCCCCGCGGCGCCGGTACGCCGGCCGGCTCAGGTGGTGGTCTGCCCGTCGATGCTCTCGCGCAGGATGTCCGCGTGCCCGGCGTGCTGGGTGGTCTCGGCGATGACGTGGATCAGCACCCGCCGGATGCTGCGGACCGAGCCGGGCTCGTTCCACGGCGCGTCCGGCACCGGCCAGGTCGCCGACAGGTCCTCGACGCCGGCGACGATCTCCTCGGTACGGGCGGCGATGCGGGCGTAGCGGTCCAGGATGGCCGGCAGCGTGTCCTCGGGCAGCATCTGGAAGTCCCGTCCCCGCTCGATCGCCCACTGCGGCAGCTCGCGGGCCTGCCCGGACATGAAGTCCTCCCAGGTGACGCCCTCGGGCATGGCGAAGGACATCGCCGACGGGCCTTCGACCACGAACCGCAGCCACGCCTCCTCGGTGGACGCGACGTGCTTGATCAGGCCGCCCAGGCAGAGCGCGCTGACCGTCGGCTTCTGCCCGGCCTGCTCGTCGGTCAGGCCGCGTACCGTGTTGGTCAGCATGTTCCGGGCCTCGGCGAGCTCGGCCAGCAGGTCGGTCCGCTCGGCGTCGAGGGTGGTGGGGGTCGTGGTGGTGCCGGTCATCGTCATCGGTTCCTTCCGGTCCTGATCGGGTACGGGCCCACACTCGCAGGCGTAGCGGTCAGGATGTGTCCTCTTCTGCGGGGAGAATGCGAGTCGTGCCGACGACTTCCGCGCGACTGCTCTCCCTGCTGTCCCTGCTTCAGGCCCGCCGGGACTGGCCGGGCGCGCTGCTCGCCGAACGGTTACGGGTCAGCGCGCGTACCGTGCGCCGCGACGTCGACCGGCTGCGGGAGCTGGGCTATCCGATCGAGAGCACCAAGGGCCCGGAGGGCGGCTACCGTCTCGGCGCCGGCTCGGCGCTGCCGCCGCTGCTCTTCGACGACGAGCAGGCGGTCGCGCTCACCGTGGCGTTGCAGACCGCCGCCACCGGCGTGACCGGCATCGAGGAGGCCGCCGCGCGGGCGCTGACCACGGTGCGGCAGGTGATGCCGCCCCGGCTGCGCCACCGAGTCGACGCGCTGCGGGTGATCGCGGTGGAACGGGCCGGCACGCCCGCCGCGGCCCGCGTGGAGCCGGGACTGCTGATGACACTCAGCGCCGCCGTGCACGCCCGCGAGGAGCTGCGCTTCGACTACGACTCGGTGTCGGCGTCCGCTCCCGACGCGCCGCCGCGCCGCGCGCAGCCGCACCACCTCGTCACCTGGGGCGGGCGCTGGTATCTCGTGGCCTGGGACCTGGACCGCGACGACTGGCGCACGTTCCGGGTCGACCGGATCAGCCCGCGTACGCCCACCGGCCCTCGGTTCACGCCGCGCGAGCTGCCCGGCGGGGACGTCGCGGCGTACATCGCCGGCCGGTTCAAGGGCGCCACCGGGCCGGGTGACTGGCCCTGCCGGGGTGAGGTGATCCTCGACCTGCCCGCCCGGACGGTCTCCGCGTGGACCCGCGACGGCATCGTCGAGGAGCTGGGGCCCGATCGCTGCCGTCTGACCCAGGGCGGCTGGTCGTGGACCGGGCTGGCCGCCCTGCTCGGCCGCTACGACGCCGACATCGAGGTGGTCGGGCCGCCCGAGTTGCGGGAGGCGTTCGCCCGCCTGGCCCGCCGCTACGCCGCAGCAGCGGAGGGCCCGAACCCGCCTCGGTAGCCGGGCCGGCCGGGGTGTCAGTCGGTGGGCAGGAGCGGGCGCATGAACGTGCGCTCGTACCGCAGGACGCAGCCCGACTCGTCGCGGATCCGGTCGGCGGCGACGAACTCGGGGTCCACTCCGAACCGGGCCCGGTACTGCTCGTACGCCGCCAGGCTCTCAAAGCTGAACAGCGCCTCGGCCCGGTCGCTGGCGCCCTCGGCGGGCAGGAAGTAGCCGTGGTGCACGCCGCCGTGCCGTGCCACCAGCCGCATCCAGGTGCGGGCGAAGCGCTCGAACGCCTCGATCTGTGCGGGGTCGATCGTGTAGTGCACGACGCAGGTGATCACGCGGCCACGATAGCGACGGTCGGTCAGGCGGCGCAGCGGCGGTCGCCGGGGTCGGTCGTGTCGGCCAGGCCCGCGTACCGGCCCCGGTGGCAGAGCAGCGGCGAGCCGACGTCGGCGTGCCACAGCAGCTCCGGCTCGGCCAGCACGACGGCGTGGTCCCCGACGACGACCCGGTCCACCACCCGGCACAGCAGCCAGGCCAGTGTGTCGTCGAGGACCGGCACCCCTTCCCGGGCCGGGCCGCCAGCGGGTCGGCTCGGCGAACCTGTCGATCCCGCTGGCGGCGAACCTCCGGGCCACCTCGTGCTGGCCGTGCCCGAGCAGGTGCACCGCGACGTGCCGGGCCCGGGACACCACCGGCCAGCTCGACGAGCCCAGGTCCAGCCGGTCAGACCGTGAAGCCGTGGAACAGCACCGAGGCCAGTCCGAGCGCGAGCACCAGGTTGAACACGGTGGCCGCGCCGAACACGGTGACCGGCCGCCAGCCGGCCTCGCGCAGCGACGACACGCGGACCTCCAGGCCGATGCTGACGAAGGCCAGGATGAGGAACCAGACCCGCAGGTCGGTGACGATCGCCATGGTGGCCTTGCCGTCCGCCCCGGCGGCGTCGAGGTACCAGGTGGCGATCACCGAGGCGGCGACGAACCCGAGGACGAACTTCGGGAACCGACGCCACAGCTCGCCGAGCCCAGGCCGCGGGGTGTCCGGACGGCGCTCCACGCGCAGCGCGAAGTACGCGGTGAGCGCCACCGCCACCACGCCCATCAGCGCGTTCTGGGTGACCTTGACGATGCTGGCGATCTGGAGCGCGTCCTCACCGGCGAGCGCGCCCGCCGCGGTGACGGCGGCGGTGGTGTCGATGTTGCCGCCGATCCAGGCACCGGCGACCGCGTCGGAGAGGCCGAGCACGTCGGCCAGCCACGGCAGCAGGAAGATCGACGGCAACGCGAACGCGATGACCAGGCTGGCCGTGTACGCGAGCTGTTCCCGGCGTGCCCGGACCGCGCCGGCGGCGGCGATCGCGGCGCTCACCCCGCAGATCGACACGGCCGAGGCGAGCAGCGCCCGCAGTTTGTCGTCGAGGCCGAAGCGCCCGGCCAGCCACCAGGTGAACAGGAACACGCCGCTGATCAGCAGCAGCGCCTGGGCGATGGCGGGACCGGCGGCGCTCGCGATGACGGCGAGGTTGATCGAGGCGCCGAGCAGCACCAGGCCGGTCTTGATGAAGAACTCGGTCCGGAACGCGGCGGAGATCCGGTCGCGCAGGCCGGTCACGGTGACCACCAGGTTGCCGAGCAGGCCGAGCAGGATCGCGTAGACCGGGTACTCGATCGCGGTGGCCACCTCCTCGACCGCGCTGCCCTCGGCCCAGACCGGCACGTTCTGTTCCAGGTAGCGGGTGAGCGCGGCCAGCCCGAGCACCACCAGCAGACCCACGGCGGTCCAGGCCCAGAACGCGCCGGAGCGCAGGTCGGCCGGGGGCGGCGCGTCCGCGGGCGTACCGTCCGGTCGGTCCACTGAGGTCGCGGCGGCTGGGGTGTCCGCGGTGGAGGCCGCGGACGGCCCGGCGGCGGTGCTGCGAACGGCGGGCTCCGGTGCGGCGGCCATCACGGCACCAGCCCGGCGGGGATGGCGCCGACCAGCACCAGGAGCAGCAGCGCGAGGCCGAGGACAGTGGCGGCCCAGTCCTCGCTGAAGGCGAGCCGGGACGTGCCTGCGGTGGGCGGTTCGGGTGGCGTGGGCGCGTTGCTCATGGAGGGCTCCTACGGGTACGCGCGGGCGAGGGAGGGCAGCCGAAGGCTCATCGACCCCACGGAGAGTTTCCTACTTAACTAGTAGGATTACAAGGTCTTCCCGCGCTCCGGCTCACCCGCGGCACGTTCGGCGACCACCACCGAGATGCCGTCGAGCACCCGCTGCAGACCGAACTCGAAGGCGTGGTCCGGCCCGTACGCCGCGCCGTGCGCCATGCCCGCGGCCGTGCCGACCCGCGCGGCGAGCGGGAAACTGCCGACGGTCATGAACTTCTCCAGCCAGGGCCCGTGCGTCTGCCACCACTGGTCGTCGGTCATCCCGGTCTCACGTTCCAGCTCGGCCACGTCCAGCGCGACCCGCGCCGCGCTCTTGGCGTGCCCCAGCACGAGCGTGAGCACCGCGTCCATCTCCACGTCGTCGAGCCCGATGTCCGCGACGGCGCGCAGCTCGTAGTCGTACTTCGCGAGCACGTTCGGGCCGAGCACCGGCCGGGTCGTCTCGGCGCGCAGCAGCCACGGGTGGGACCGGTAGAGCGCCAGATTGTCCCGCGCGATCCGTTCCAGCCGGCCCCGCCAGCCACCCGGCACGTCGGCCGGGCGCGGGAGGTCACCGAGAACGGCGTCCACCATGACGTCGAGCAGTTCCGCCTTTCCCGGCACGTACGTGTAGACGGACATGGTGCCCACGCCGAGCGCCTCGCTGACCCGGCGCATGGTGAGCGCGTCGATGCCCTCGGCGTCGGCGATCTCGATCGCGGCGCGCACGATCCGGTCGACGCTGAGACCGGGACCGGCGCCACGGCTGGCCGGCTCCCGGGTGCGCCAGAGAAGGGCCAGGCTGCGGGCGGGATCGGCCTTGCGCCGGCGCTCCTTCGACATGGTGCCGTCATCCTACCGGCCACGCCGGTCGCGGCCCGTCGGCGGGACGCCGGGCAAAAACCACGAGAATTGTTCGGGCAAAAAGAATGGCGGGTTCTCCCGCCACTACCAACATATAGCGCACCCCCGGTCTTGCGGCAAGCCCCGGGTGGTGGCGCAGAATTGCCGGCCGTAAACCATTGCCGAGGCATTCGAAAAGCCGCGAAGAGCGGAGGCTCGGCCGTGCCCGTGATCGGAGACGAGTTGAATCTGCCTGCCACCAGCGTTTTCGATCTTCCCGAGCGTCTGTCGGCCAAGGCCGACCCGGATCTGATCGCCACCGACGAGCGGCACTTCGCCGTCATCGCGGACAGCCTGCGCCGCTCGATCGCCGAGTTGACCGACCGGCTCGACGCGACGCGCCGGTCCGCCGGCGGCCGGGGCCGGCAGGCCGTCGACCGGGACCAGGAGGTCCGGCGGTTGAGCGCGCGCCTGCGTACGCTGCGCCGTTACGGCCTGGACCTGTGCCTGGGCCGGATGGTCGGCGCGGACGGCGCGGCCCCGGTGTACGTGGGCCGACTCGGCCTGACCGACGGCGCGGGCGGCCGGCTGCTGCTGGATTGGCGCTCCCCCGCCGCCGAGCCGTTCTTCGGCGCCACTCACGCCGACCCGATGGGCCTGGTCAGCCGCCGCCGGTACCGGTGGAGCCGAGGGCGGATCACCGACTACTGGGACGAGGTGTTCACCGCCGACGCTCTGGCCGGGCACGCCGCGCTGGACGACCAGTCGGCGTTCATCGCCAGCCTGGGCGCGACCCGGTCGGCGCGGATGCGTGACGTGCTCGGCACCATCCAGGCCGACCAGGACGCGATCATCCGGGCCGGTTCCCGGGGCGCGCTGGTGGTCGACGGCGGTCCCGGCACCGGCAAGACGGTGGTGGCGCTGCACCGCACCGCGTACCTGCTGCACGCCGACCAGCGCCTCGGCGAGCGCCGCGGCGGGGTCCTCGTCGTCGGGCCGCACCAGCCGTACCTGAACTACGTCTCCGACGTGCTGCCCAGCCTGGGCGAGGAGGACGTGCAGATCTGCACCCTGGCCGACCTGGTGCCGGAGGGCGCGGCGGCGGCGCCGGAGACCGACCCGGAGGTGGCCCGGCTGAAGGCGTCGGCGGACGTCGTGCGGGCTGTCGACGCCGCGGTCCGGTTCTACGAGGAGCCGCCCGCGACCGGGATGACAGTCGGGGTCGGGGACGCCGAGCTGCGGCTGACCGCCGACGACTGGGCGACGGCGTTCGAGGGCGCCGGCCCGGGCGTCGGGCACAACGAGGCCCGCGACGACGTGTGGGAGGAACTGGTCACGATCCTGGTGGAGAAGTACCGCGGGGACGAGCCGGAGGAGGCGGTCCGCCGGGCACTGGGACGCGACCGGGAACTGGTGACCGCGTTCGGCCGGGCGTGGCCGCTGCTCGACCCGCTCGACGTGGTGGCCGACCTGTGGTCGGTGCCGGCCTACCTGCGCCGGTGCGCGCCCTGGCTGAGCGTCGAGGAGATCCGTACGCTGCGGCGGGCCGACGCCCGGGCCTGGACGGTCGCGGACCTGCCGTGGCTGGACGCGGCCCGGCGGCGGGTCGGCGACCCGGAGGCGTCGCTGCGGCGGCGCCGCGACGAGGCGGTGCTGGCCGCGCAGCGCGCGGAGATGGACACGGTGGTCGACGCGCTGATCGCGTCGCACGCCTACGACGACGGCGAAGGTCTGATGACCATGCTGTACGGCGAGGACATGCGCACCAGCCTGGTCGACTCCAGCGCGTTGAGCGTGGCCGATCCGGACCTGCTGGCCGGGCCGTTCGCGCACGTGGTGGTGGACGAGGCGCAGGAGCTGACCGACGCGCAGTGGCAGATGCTGCTGGCGCGCTGCCCGTCGCGCAGCTTCACAGTGGTCGGCGACCGGGCGCAGGCGCGGCACGGGTTCACCGAGTCGTGGCCGCAGCGGCTGGCGCGGGCCGGGTTCGACCGGGTCGAGGTGGCGACGCTGACAGTCAACTACCGCACCCCGGCGCAGGTGATGGCGGCGGCCGAGCCGGTGATCCGGGCGGTGCTCCCGGACGCCAACGTGCCCACGTCCATCCGCGACGGCGCGCCCGTGCGGTACGGCGACCGCGCCGACCTGCGCGCGGTGGTGGACGGCTGGCTCGCCGCCCATCCCGAGGGCGTCGCGTGCGTCATCGGCGATCCCGGGTTCCCGGCGACCGACCGGGTCCGGTCGCTGACGCCGGAGCTGGCGAAGGGGCTGGAGTTCGACCTGGTGGTGCTGGTCGACCCGGAGTCCTTCGGCGACGGCATCTCCGGCGCGGTGGACCGGTACGTCGCGATGACCCGGGCCACCGGCGAGCTGGTCGTGCTCACCGGGCCGTGACCCGTGCCCCGGGGGCGGCGCACGCCCCCGGGGCACGGCTCAGCGGCTGAGCGCCCGGTAGCGGCGCAGCGACAGCGGCAGGAACACGGCGATCAGCCCGAGCGGCCAGAGCACCGCCAGCAGCGGGTGGTGCGCGGCCACCCAGGAGTCGCCGCCCCAGCCGGGGTTGCCGAACAGCTCCCGGGTGGCCCCGACCGTGGCGGACAGCGGGTTCCATTCGGCGACCGCGCCCAGCCACGCGGGCATGGTGGACGGCGCCACGAACGCGCTGGACAGGAAACCGAGCGGGAACTCCAGCGTCTGCACGGCGGTCACCGCGCTCTGCCCCTTGACGGTCAGGCCGAGGAAGACGCCCACCCAGACCAGCGCGAACCGCAGCAGCAGGATCAGCCCGAACGCGGTGAGCGTGTCACCGAGGTCGCCGCGCGCCCGCCACCCGACGGCCAGGCCGACGAGCAGCATGACGGCGAGCGTCACCACCGCGAACATCAGGTCGGCGACAGCGCGGCCGAGCAGCGGCGCCAGCCGCGACACCGGCATGGACCGCAGCCGGTCGGTGACACCGCGGTCCAGATCCGCCGCGACCGCCATGGTGGTCATACTGATGCCGAAGACCATGGTCATGGCGAACATCCCGGGCATCAGGAACTCGCGGTAACTGCCGCCGCCTGGTACCTGGAGCGCGCCGCCGAACAGGTACGCGAACATCAGCACCATCAGGATGTCGAAGCCCAGCGAGCCGATCAGCGGGCCGGGCTCGCGCCGCCAGTGCGCCAGCGCGCGCCCGGTCAACGTCAGGCCGTCACCGGCCAGCGACGCACGCCGGGCCGGGTTCACCGTCGCGGTCACGCGGTCACCTCCACGCCGGTGCGGGCGGCGGAGGACGTGGCAGTGAGCTGGAGGAACACCTCGTCCAGTGTGGGCCGCCGCAGCGCCACGTCGGCCACGCCCACGCCGTCGGCGTCGAGTGCGCGCAGCACCTCGGTCAGCGCACCGGCCCGCTCGCCGACCTGGGCGCTGACCGCCCGCCGGTCCGGATCGACAGCCGGTTCGGAGCGGGCCACCGCGCGCAGCCGGCTCGCGGCGGCGGCGAGGTCGACGGCGTCGCGGACGACCAGTTCGATCCGGTCGCCGCCCAGGCGGGACTTGAGCGCGTCCGGGGTGCCCTCGGCGATCACCCGCCCGGCGTCGAGCACGCAGACGCGGTCGGCGAGCTGGTCGGCCTCGTCCAGGTACTGCGTGGTCAGCAGCACCGTGGTGCCGCCGCGCACCAGGTCGCGTACCGCCTCCCACACCTCGTTGCGCCCGCGCGGGTCCAGCGCCGTGGTCGGCTCGTCGAGGAACAGCACCGACGGCGCGAGGATCATCCCGGCGGCCAGGTCGAGGCGGCGGCGCATGCCACCGGAGTACGTGCGTACCGGCCGGTCGGCGGCGTCGGCGAGCCCGAACCGGTCGAGCAGTTCGGTCGCCCGCCGCCGCGCCCCGGCCCGGCCCAGGTGGAACAGGCGGCCGAAGATGACCAGGTTCTCCCGGCCGCTCAGCGCCTCGTCCACCGCCGGATGCTGGCCGACCAGGCCGATGCGGTGGCGTACCCGGTCGGCCTGCCCGGCCACGTCGTAGCCGGCGACCTCGGCCCGCCCGGCGTCGAAGCGCAGCAGCGTGGCGAGGATGCGTACGGCTGTGGTCTTGCCCGCGCCGTTCGGGCCGAGCAGCCCGCACACGGTGCCCGGTGACACGCGCAGGTCGAATCCGTCCAGCGCCATGTTGTCCCCGTACCGCTTGCGCAGGCCCTCCGCGAGGATCGCGTGTTCCACGTCTGTCCCCCTCCGTCGACGACGGCCACTACCGTACAACGTACGGTAAGCCGTCCGCCAGGGACTGCGGCGCCTAGCGCTTGAGCAGCACGCGCAGCGCCTCGGTGATCTCGCCCGGCGCCTCCTCGGCCATGAAGTGCCCGGCCGTGGTGGTGCGGTGCTCCAGGTCCGGCGCCCAGGCCCGCCACACCGCCGCCGCGTCGTAGCCGAGCGCGGCGCCCCAGTCCTGCTGGATGACGGTGACCGGCATGGTCAGCCGCCGCCCGGCGTCCCGGTCCGCCCGGTCGTGCGTCACGTCGATCCCGGCCGAGGCCCGGTAGTCGGCGACGATCGAGTCGACCGCCTCGCGGGAGGCCCGCAGGTACTCGGCGCGCACCTGCGCCGGCATGGCCGCCGGGTCACCGGCCCAGGCGTCCAGGAAGTGCCCGAAGAACGCGTCAGCGCTGGCCGCGATCATCTGCTCGGGCAGGCCGGGCGGCTGCGCCATCAGGTAGAGGTGGAACGCCACCGAGGCGGACGCGCCGTGCAGCACGTCCCACATGTCGAGGGTGGGCAGCACGTCGAGCGACGCCAGGTGGGTGACCGCGTCCGGGTGGGCGAGGCCGGCCCGGACCGCCACCAGGGCGCCCCGGTCGTGCCCGGCGAGCGCGAACCGCTCGTGTCCGAGCGCGCGGGCCGCCGCCACCACGTCGGCGGCCATGGTCCGCTTGCTGTACGTGTCCTCGCTGGCAGCGGCCGGCTTGTCGCTGGCGCCGTAGCCGCGCAGGTCCGGGCAGATCACCGTGTGCTCGCCCGCCAGGTCGGCGGCGACGTGCCGCCACATCAGGTGGGTCTGCGGGAAGCCGTGCAGCAGCACGACCGGGCTGCCGGAGCCGCCCACCGCCACGTTCAGCGTCACCCCCTCGGCGACCGGAACGCGCTGGTAGTCGAATCCCGCGATGGTGGTGCTCATCTCGATCCCTCTTTCGTCTCGTCGTACCTGACCAGCGTGGCGGCGCCCGATGAGCAACCGATGAGCGCGATACGGTGACCGCTGTCGAGGAGGGTCGGTGCCTGTCGGTTTCGGTGTGCTGGGTCCGGTCACGGCCTGGGACGACGCGGGTGAGCCGGTCGACCTGAAGGGGCCCCGGCACCGGGCCGTGCTGGCCCGGCTGGTCGCCGCCCGGGGCCGGGTGGTGCCGGTCGGGCAGATCGTCGACGACCTGTGGGACGACCCGCCGGCCGGCGCGGTGGGCGCGGTCCGCACGTTCGTCGCGGCGCTGCGCCGCCGCCTCGAGCCGCGCCGTCCGCCACGCGAGGCGGCCCGGCTGCTGGTCACCGAGGGACCGGGGTACGCGCTGCGCGCCGACCCGGGCGCCGTCGACGCCTGGCGGTTCGAGGACACGGTCAGCGCGGTAGCCGACGCGCTGCCCCGGGCCGCGCTCGACCGGCTCGACGAGGCGCTGGGCTGGTGGCGCGGACCCGCGTACGCCGACTTCGACCAGCCGTGGGCGCACGCCGAACGGTCCCGGCTCGACCAGATCCGGCTCACCGCCGTGGAGCGGCGGGCCGAGGCGCTGCTGGCGCTGGACCGGGCCGCCGACGCCGTACCCGATCTCGACGCGCACGTCGCCTCGTACCCGTGGCGGGAGGACGGGTGGGCGCTGCTGGCGTCGGCGCTCTACCGGGCCGGGCGGCAGGCCGACGCGCTCGCCGTGCTGCGCCGCGCCCGGGAGCTGCTGCGCGACCAGCTCGGGCTGGACCCCGGACCCCGGCTGCGGCGGCTGGAGACCGACCTGCTGCGCCAGGCCGAACCCGAACCGACCGGCGCGGCGCGCGTCTGGGCCGAGACCGCAGCGGCGTACGAGCGCAGTGTGGTGCCCGGCGCGCGGGCCCGGCTGGAATCGACAGTCGGGCTGTTGCGCAGCCTCGCGGTGACCGGGCCGGGCGGACTGGAGGCGGCCCGGGACCAGCGCGAAGCCGCCATCACCGCCGCCGAGCAGCTGGGCGACCCGGAGTTCACCGCGCGCGTGATCGGCGGGTACGACGTACCCGCGATCTGGACCCGCTCGGACGACCCGGCGCAGGCGGCCCGGGTCGTCGCGGCGGCGCAGCGGGCGCTCGCCGGGCTGGGCCCGGACGCGCCGGAGGCGACCCGCGCCCGGCTGCTGGCCACCGTCGCGATCGAGTCCCGCGGTACGGCGTCACCCGGCCCGGCGCAGGCCGCCCGGGAGGCGGAGGCGATCGCCCGGCGGATGGCCGACCCGGCGCTGCTGGCCCAGGCGCTCAACGGCGTCTACATGCAGACGTTCCAGCGGGCCGGGCTCGCCCCGCAGCGGGACGCGGTCGGCGTCGAGCTGGTCGCGCTCGCCGCCCGGCACGGCCTGGCCACGGTGGAGATCCTCGGGCACCTGATCCGCGTGCAGGCGCGCAGCGCGCTCGCCGACTTCACCGCCGCCGACGCGCACGCCGAGGCGGCGGACCGGCTCGCCGCCCGGCACGAGAGCCCCCTCGTCGGCGTGTTCACCGGCGGCTACCGGGCCATGCGGACCGCCGCCACCGGCGCGTACCCGGATGCGGAGGCGGCGTACCGGTCGTGGGCGACCGGGCTGGCCGGCTGCGGGATGCCCGGCGTGGAGCGCGGCCTGCTGCCGCTGGCGCTGCTGTGCCTGCGGGTGTGGCACGACCGGCCCGCCGACTTCCCCGCCGACACCGACTGGGGCCCGTACGCGCCCTGGGCCCGCCCGCTGCTCCTGCTCGCCGACGGGCGGCGCGACGAGGCCGCAAGGGCGTTGCGTCGCACCCCGGCGCCGCCGCCTGACCTGCTCATGGAGGCGCTGTGGTGCCTCACCGGCCGCGCCGCTGTGGCGCTCGGGGACCGGGACGCGACGCTCCGGGCGCGCGACGCGCTCGTCCCGGCGGCGGGCGAGGTGGCCGGGGCGGGCAGCGGTCTGCTCACCGTCGGGCCGGTGGCCGCACACCTGGATCGGCTCGACGCAGCACTCGGGGTGACCGGCGGCTAGGGCCCTCCCGGGACACCCGGCCTGCGGCTAAGGTGCGGCGATGGACGAGCTGAGGCACCTGTTCCGGCGCGCCGCCGACCACGCGGCCGACTACCGGCGGTCTCTGCCGGGCCGGCCGGTCGGCGTACCCGTGGATCAGGCCACGCTGACCGAGGCGTTCGCCGGTCCACTGCCGGACGCGCCCACCCCGGCCGAGCAGGTCCTCGCCGACCTGGTGGCCGCCGCCGAACCCGGCCTGGTCGCCACCGCCGGCCCCCGCTACTTCGGCTTCGTCGTCGGCGGCGCCTCGCCCGCCGCAACCGCCGCCGACATGCTGGCCGTCGGCTGGGACCAGATCGCGTTCAACGCGGTCACCTCCCCCGCCGCCGTGGCCGCCGAGACGGCCGCCGGCGGCTGGCTGAAGGACCTGCTGGGCATCCCGGCGACCGCGTCGGTCGGCTTCGTCACCGGCGCACAGGCGGCGAACACCGCCGGGCTCGCCGCCGCCCGCCACCAGGTGCTCGCCGACGCCGGCTGGGACGTGGAGCGGCGCGGCCTGTCCGGCGCGCCGGCGGTACGCGTGTTCGCCGGGGCTGAGCGGCACGCCACCATCGACAGGTCGCTGCGCCTGCTCGGCCTCGGCACCGACGCGCTGCACGCGGTGCCGACCGGCCCGCAGGGCGCGATCGACCCGGACGCCCTGGAAGCGGCGCTGCGCGACGCCGGTCCCGGCCCGACCATCGTCTGCCTCCAAGCGGGCAACGTGAACACCGGCGCGTGCGACGACCTGCGCTGGGCCTGCGACCTGGTCCACCGGTACGGCGGCTGGGCGCACGTGGACGGCGCCTTCGGGCTGTGGGCGGCTGCCAGCCCGTCGACCCGGCACCTGGTCGACGGGCTGGAGAACGCCGACTCGTGGGCCTGCGACGGCCACAAGTGGCTGAACCTGCCGTACGACAGCGCGTTCGTGTTCTGCGCCCGGCCCGACGCGCACGCGGCGGCCATGTCGCTCGCGGCCGCGTACCTCGTGGGTTCCGGTGGTGTGCCGGCGGGCGCGGACCTGACCGCGGAGTCCTCCCGCCGCGCCCGGGGTTTCGCGGTCTGGGCGGGCCTGCGGGAGCTGGGCCGCGACGGCGTGGCCGCGCTGGTCGAGCGGTGCTGCGCGCTGGCGCGCCGGTTCGCCGACGGGCTCGCCGCCGCCGGGTTCGAGGTGGTGAACGACGTGGTGCTCAACCAGGTGCTCGTCGGGTTCGGCGACGACGCGCGCACCGACCGGGTGGTGGCCGCAGTCCAGGCTGACGGGACGTGCTGGGTGGGCGGGACGACGTGGCGGGGGCGGCGGCTGATGCGGATCTCGGTGTCGAACGCGATCACGACGGAGGCGGACGTGGACCGGTCGGTGGCGGCCCTCATCCGGGTGGCCAACTGACGGATCCACCGACCGAAGGCAGTCGTTCACCGTCCGAGGTGGATGAACGCCGCCCAGGCCAGCGGCTGGGCGAGGTCGGCCCGAGAGCATTGGGACGCCAGCTCGACGGGCATCTCGGGCGGTGGCACCCGATCCGCGTCCAGCATCCACAGCTGTGCACGGTGCAGCGCCTCGGCCGGCTGGCACCCATCGACATGGAGGTGATGGTGCACCAGGTACATCAGCAGCGAGGTACCGACGTCGGGTACCGACCACAGCGCCCCGAAGACAGTCCGGGCACCCGCCGCCAGGAATGCGGTGGCCAGGCTGAACGCCTCGTCGTGAAGACCGCCGATCAGGCTCGTGGTGCAGGCCGCCAGGAAGACCTGCCCCAGTTCGAGTGCCGCGCGCCGCGACGCGTCGAGCAGGTGCCGAGCGGGTAGCTCGCCCCCGGCGAGCACCAGGGAGGAGTCCGCCGGGCGCGCGGGATCGACGCGGCCGTGGCAGGCCAGGTGCAGGACGGCCGGGCCGGAGGCGGTACGCATCCACGCCAGCACCTCGTCGGGTCGGGCGAGACTGTCCGGGCCCTCAGACGGACCGCCCAGGTAGCGCCCCTGCGGATGGAACCGGTGGTGGACTGCTCGCGCTTCGGCGCCGGCGAAAGGCAGGTCGCCGAGGGGATCCCCGACCACGAGTGCCGACCGGGTGGACGTCGGTGGCTTGGTGGAGGAGGCGCAGAGCAGGCGCGCTGACGGAGTGTAGGAGACGACCACATCCTGTACGGCGTACCGCCGTACAGACGAGGTCTCCCGGTAGGCGGCGTGCCACGGCACGAGGCCGAGGATGCCCATCGGAACCATGACCAAACGGGCCGGCCCTGCGGCACGCAGGTCCCGGCCGATCGTGACGACCTCCGCCATGGCGGCACGCCAGGCCCATCGGCACAGGTCATCCAGCGGTGAGCCGGACATGACCGACCCGGTCGAGCCCACAGGTCCCGCATCTCGAAGGGGTCCGGCCGCCGCGGGACCCAGCCCCGCAGTCAGCAACCGCCGCAGCGGTGACCCGGGGGTGACGAGTAGCTGGGGCAACTCGACCAGGAACGTCGCAGATCGGGCCGGTACGACGGCCGCGAATCCGGGCACGGCACCGGCTGCGGGGACCAGGTACACGATCGCGTCCGCGCCGACGTCGATAAGTGCGGCGCGAAGGTTCTCGACTCGAACCTGCGCCACCGGATCGTGGCCGGCGGCGTCCAGGACCCGCAGCACCCGCGTACGCAGGTCGTCGGGGACCTCATCGGCGGCCGCCACGGCGTCGAGCGGCCGACCGGTGACCTGGTCGCGTCCCAGTCCTTCTGTGCGCCGCCACTCGTCGGCCAGGTCGGACCGTCCGACCTCGTCGAGCACATCCGCCACCGTCCGGGACTCGGTCGCGGCGTGCAGTACGAGTCCCCGTCCCGCGTCCAAGGCGACGATGGCGTCGTCATCGGCCTGGTCCTGCAGGCACCAGCGGAGCACGGTGGCCGCGTCCACCGTGGCCTCCCGGGCCGCCTCCAGGGCATGGTCGGTGCCCGCCTGGAGAAGGACTCGCCGCGCATGGCCCGCGAGCGCGGCGAGCCCGAGTCGGCGAGTGCGCTCACGGTCGGTACCGCCGGCCAGCCGCAGCGCCCGAGCGTGGTCACGCGTCAAGTCGGTCCACAGCGGGTTCTCCGGCCCGCCGCACTCCGCCACCGCCACACCAAGGTGATCGGCGGCACGGGCGGCCGCGCCCCGGCTCCCCAGACCCAGCTCGGCCTGTGCCGCCAGCTTCCAGCTCACCGTCCGCGCCACGTGCCCGCGTGGCAGCCGTTCCGCCAGATCGCTGAGGTGGTCGGCCCACAGCCGCAGCATCCGCCCGTCGCCATGCAGCGCGGCGACACTCACCTGGGGGATGGCAGTGATGATCGCGTCGGCCACCGACTGGTAGGGCAGCTCTCCAGGTGGCAGCGGACGCGGCGGCAGGGCGGCCGCCGGCCGATCGCCCGAAGCGAGCGCCGCGGCCGTCCGCAAGGCGCGGACCATCGGCTCCAGCGTCCGATCGGGGACGTACGCGTTGATCCGCCCGATCGTCTCCCGCATACCGTCGAGGTCACCGCCCGCGCCTCGCCCGGCCGCCCCCATGAGCATTGCCGCCGCGGGGAGGCCGACGCCGGGTTCGCCCTCGTCGGGGAGTACGTCGGCAGATCGTTCCGCCAGATCCATAGCGGCACCGAACGCGCGCAGATCACCCGTGGTGGCCGCTCTGGTGTACAAGGCGTGGTACAGCAGCACTCGCAGCCGCGCCCCCTCGGTCCGCGCGAGTCTGGCGTCACGCCCGGCGCGTACCACCGCCTCGACTCCCGCGCCCGCCTCCGGCTCGACGCCAGTGGCGTGAAGGTACTGGTCGAGCAGTCCGGCTGCCGCGTCTAGTGCGCCCGCGATCCCTTCGGGCGGGGGGCCGGTCGACCGGCCCAGTGCGAGCAGCCGGCGCAGCTTCGCCACGTCGATCTCGGCCTGTGTCTCGCCGAAGTAGGCGAACTCGCCGTACAGCACAATGGCGGCGAGGGCCACGCGTCGTTCGGCGTCGGCGCCCACCCGATCGGTCAACGCCTCGTCGGCGTCGTTGAGCGCCGTACGCAGGTAAACGGCGCCGGCTTGCGGATCATGGTAGGTGAGCAGCTCGTACCCGACCACGACCCGGAGGATGTGTGCCGCCAACAGGTCGTCGTCCGCCCGGCCGAGAGCCGCGACCGCGTCATCGGCGCACCCGATGGCGTTCCGGAGCGCCTCCGGCGCGCGGGCGAGCTGCCAGCACAGCAGGTGTGTCTCCCCGAGTGCCCGCCACACCGGCCCGCGGTCATCTGTCGACGACAACGCCTCGGCCAACACGGCACCGGCTTCCGTCAGCCCCTTGAGGTCACCGGTCGCGACCGCCTCCTGTCGCAGCAGGTCGGCCAGGCGGACGGCGACGGCGGGGTCGGGGTCGGCCTCCTGAACCGTCCGCCAACCCGAGATGGCCACACCCAGGTCAGCCGCGTTCCCGTCCAGTTCCCAGAGGGCTTCGTGCGCGGCGGCGAGAGCGCGGTGCAGTGAGATCCAGCCCGGCGTTCCGGGATCGCACGGCCCGAGTGCGCGCCGCGCAGCGGACGCGGCGATCTCGACGTGGGCCCGGTCCCGCTGGAGACCGGCTAGTTCCAGGTGGCCGCAGGCCAGATCCGCGGCGGCGATGGCGTAGCGGGACTCGATGGCGACGGGGAGCGCATCCAGTGCGGCCGTGAGCTCGGCGACGCCTCGGGTGAGGTCCTCCGTACACCTACCGGCATGGTCGTATCGCGCGAGCAGCGCCATTCCCCGTACCACCGCCAAGTGCGCCGCGTGATCCGAGGACGTGGAGACCAGGTGGATGTCTCGCAGCGTGCCGAGCGCCTCGTCCGCGTCCGCCGCGGCGGTCTCGGGCGGGAGTACGCTGTCCGCCCTCCGGGCGAGGAATCGATCCCAGACCGCCTCCCCCAGGTCCATTGCCACGTCATCCCGGTCCGTGTCGTCGGTCGGCCATCGCCGGTACGCGACCGTGAGATGGGAGACGGCGCCGTCATGATCCTTCGAGCCGTGGCCGAGCTTCGCCCGTGCCGCGAGCGCCAAGCCGAGCTGCCAGTGCCATAGCGCCGCATCCGGGTGGGCCTCGGCGGTGGTCACCGCCCGCTCCAGAGCATCGACGGCGGTGTCGAGGTCGGCCGGTTCGCCACCGATGTCGTACCGCTTCAGATGCGCGAGTCCAAGCATGCCGGACAGCCCGGGGAGGTCGGCACACGGTGGCGGCGCGGTGACGAGCGCAGCCAGCCGCGCGATCCACTCGTCCTCCTCGCTCACCATTCGGCCTCGACCGAGCCCGGCACCTCCGTCACCACCGGCACGACCGCTGTCGTCCAGTCACACGCGCTCCCCTCCATCGTGCCGGCGTCACGATGGACCGCAGCCAGCCCGAGCCGACCGAGTAGACCGGAGACCACCAGCGGCGCCCTCGTTCGACCCGGCCACGCCTCGTCCAGCGGCGGCAGCTCGAACGGTGACGAGCTGAACTCCTCTTCGGCCGCGAGGAGCACCAGCCAGTCCCGCGTCGTGGCGCCGGGCTCCACCACGGATCCAGCGGGTAGCCGCAGCTCCACCGGCCGTCCGTAGAGCGCCGCGCCCACGTGCTTCGGCGCGACGTACGCCCCGGGGAAGAGGCCGGCGTGCACGCGATGCCGCTCGGTGATGTCGAGCAGGACGCAGTGCAACCGACGGTCGCCGGCATTGCGGATCCGGACGAACACCGTCGGCGGAACCCACAGGTCGGCTTCCCTGCGGTACTGCAGGCGCAGCACGCCGTCGGCGCCCGGAAGCAACGGTGGGCGTTCCGCGGGCGCGGCCACCTCACCGGGCCTGGCCTCTACGACCTCCAGCGTGACCACGTCAGCCAGGGCTGAGACGGGATTGGTGAGGGCTTTCACGCGCTTCACCCGGGCGATGTGCTCGAGCACGGCGGTCACCCGCCGACCGCCGTCGCGGGCCACACCGGTCAGGTCATCGCAGAGCGGGAAGTCCTCAGCGTCACTGACGCGGACCCGGTCGGGCTCGGGCACGTCCAGGCGCAGTTCGGGCGTCCGCTCCTCGTCCGGACCGAGTATCCGCACGTGCGGCGACGGGCCACCGGCAGGCCCGGCCGTCTCGAGGGCCGCCAGCACGAGGTCCAAAGTTGGCTGGTGTGCCGCGTCCACCCCGACGGTGATCGCCGGAGTCGGCACCCGGCTGAGCACCACCGGGTACTGCAGATCGTCATCGGGCTCCCAGCCAAGGGGACGGACCACGCTGCGCTCGGGAAGAATCCGGACGACACGCGCCTCCCGAACTTCTGGCCCGGGTACGGCCACCCGTATGTCGTCGTACCCGTCCGCCAGGAGGCCGTGGCAGCTGCCAACGTCGATCTCCCAGTCACGCCGCACGCGGCGCATTCGCATACCGCCGGCCGACGGCGTCACCTCACCACCCAGGAACGGCTGGTCGGCGATACCCGGACTGGCGGGCGCCAGCTGCGGGACCTGCGCGGACACGTACCGTTCGACCTCGCACCGAGCAGCCGTCAGCAAGTCACGATACGTCGCCGCCGATCCAAGGCGTCGCATGGCGCTGATCAGGGACCAACTGAACAGTCCGTGGTACCGACCGTCCACCCACGTCTCGACGGCCGTCTCGGAGGAGCGGCAGGCGGCCAGTTCCACGTACTGCGCGGGTGGCCTGGAGGCAGCGGCCAGCAGATCCGGCAGCAACGCCTCGATCAAGGGTATGTCGGTCACCGGTGGAAGCGCCCGGCTCAGGTTGCGGGTGCCGCTCTGCGAGTGGCAGCTGTCCAGGACGACCACCAGGTGGACGCCACGCGCGGCGATCTCGCCGAGCAGCAGCGAGAGGTGCTTGTCGGAGAGTTCGGGGACACCATCGGAGCGGCTGTCGTGGCAGACGAGCGTCTGCATCTCGGCGCTCGGCTCCAGATGCCAGAGTTCGGCGGGGACCGCCATCCGCGAGCCGTGCCCGCTGAACCAGAAGATGGCCGTGTCCCCCGGTCCGGCTCGTCCGAGGTGGTCTCGAAGGCCGACGATGATCGCCGTCCGCGTGGCCTCCTGGTCACGCAGCACGCGGATCGACGACGGGTCCTGCTCCGGGCAACGTGTCTTCAGAAACTGCTCGGCCAGTGTCACGTCGTTGACGGTTCCGCGCAGTCCCGGTGCCGCGCGGTAGTGGTCGATCCCGACCAGCAACGCGAGGACTTTGCGGCTCATCCGCGTCGTCCTGGGGGCACATGGATCCAGGCATGCTCGACGAACTGCTTCTCCGGCAGCTCGACGGTGGCCTCCTCGAACTGGTCTGGCAGTGGCGGCTCGACGGAGTGCTGGATGACATCGCGGTAGAGCAGGTCCGGAACGCCGAGGACGTAGTCGGCATGCGGGTTGTCCCGCAGCGCAGCCCGCAATGGCGGACTGTCGAGGATCCGGTGTACGGCAATCGCCGCGGTGCCCACCCATCCGCTGTCCGCTGGCTTCATCAGTCCACGGTGGAGGGCCACCCGGAGCCGGACCCGCTCGGCCGCGGAAAGAAGCCGGTTCGTCCGCGACAACGCCTCGGCCAGACCGCCCACCAGGCGTGGGATCACCACCGACTCGTCGATGCCGACCGGCAGTACGGCGAACTGACCGTCGCCCTGTGGCTGCAGGGCGATCGCAGTCTCGTCCAGACCGGCGGCGCGTCGCGCGTCGGACAACACCTGGACCAGCCAGGACTGGGTCCGCTCGGCGAGGTCGTTCGATCGGCGGCTGTAGCTCGCGACGTCCGTTGCCATGCACAGCCGTACCGCCGCCGAGCTCGGTTCCGCCGGCCCGGGCAGAGCTTCCTCGAATCTGACAGAGTCCCGGACGGTGGCCTGGTGTCGGACCATCCGGCCTCGGCCGGGCACGGCCATCTCGACACGGAGTCCAACGCGTCCGGACACCGTCGTGGCAGCTGCTGGAAGCTCCACGAGCGCGTGCATTCCATAGGTCAGGGGCAACAGGCTCTGACCGGTCGGATCCGGAAAAGTCCAGCCGAACTGGCGCCGCCCGGTTCCGAAGGACCAGGCACGCGGCCGGCCCGTGCGAGGTGCCAGCCGGAGCAGCCAGCCGGGGCGGGCGGCCCCGACTGCCCGCTCGGCGGCGGGAGTCAGCGGGCGCGGTGAATCGAACCCGTAGTTCAGTCCGAGAGCACCTCCGTCAGCGTCGACGCGAATCGCGGCCGCTTGTTCGTCATCTAGGGCAACCTCGAAGCGAGCCAGCGTGTAACGCCGGCTTCCCCCCGACGGATCCAGGTCGAACGCGATGATCATGCCGTAGTAGCGCCGCCCGCCGACGTCGGCACGCCGTCGCAGCGGAGCCGGCAGTTCCTCGGCCGGGATGGGAAAGAGCAGGGGGCGTCCGATACTCACGGTCGCCGGGTCTGCCGGGTAGTTCGGGTCCTCCGGATCCCTGGGCCGATCAGTCGACAACGCCGTGTGGGCAAGTACGTCGTCCGGCCGCAGCAGTTCCTCGCCGGTTACCACGTCGTCGCGGGTCAAACTGCCCTCCAGTTCGTCGCCCGATGGTCGATTGCAGCTATCGGCACGCCCCGAAAAGGCAATCGACCCAGGCTCTTATGTCACGCGCGCGTTACACCATTGGTTGACGTATTGGACGCCTGCGAGTAACAGATCCTTGCCATACCTCGGCGAGGAGCAATACCGAGTGTCAACCAACCGACAACAGCACGACACGGTTGGACGAGGCGTCATCCGCCGCCCCGCGCGACTCTCACCGTTCCGGACCGCGCCCGTGAAGATCCCGCAGAAATACGGAGTCCTGCGAATCCCGCCATGCCAGGCTGCGGCGGACCTGGATACGGAGGAGCGACGTGGACATACGATCACCCCGATCGCCGATAAGGCCGATCGCCTCAACCTGCACCGCGAGGCGGCGCGGCGTTGCGGGCAGCCGCCGGATGTCGCACACTTGCTGGATCACCAGCGGACCACACTCGCACGACGGGGTCGACGTGGACGGTGCCGACCGGCTCCCGGGTGAGCGTGCCACCGGATTCCTGGGCCGTCTCCCCCCGACGACGCGCCAGGAGGTGCTCGACCACGGTCGGCCCCGACGGTACGAGCCGGGTGACCGGATCCTTCGGGAAGGCGACCGCGACCGCCACGTGATCCTGCTGACCAGCGGATTCGTCAAGGTGACCACCCACATCGAGGGGATCGAGGCGCTCGTCGCCATCCGGGGTGCCGGAGACATCGTGGGTGAGGCCGCCGCCCTCTCCGACCAGCCCCGAATGGCCAGCGTGATCGCGTGCGGCACAGTCACCGCGCGGCTGGTCACCGCAGAGGCGTTCGGCACGGTGCTGATCCGGTATCCCGATGTCGCACGGCTCGTGACCATCACGCTGGCCGAGCGGCTGCGCTGGGCCAATGACCGGCGGGCCGACTTCGTGGCCTTCCCGGTCGAGGTGCGTCTCGCCCGCGTACTCGTCGAGATATCCGTACGGTTCGGGCGGCGGGCCGCTCACGAAGCTGTCGCCATCGACGTTCCGCTGAGCCAACGCGAACTCGCCACCATGGTCGGAGCCTCGGAGGACACCGTCCAGAAAGCCCTACGGGCACTACGGCGGGCGGGACTGATCCACTCCACCTACCGCCGACTCACCGTCCTGGATCCGGCCGGCCTGCGGCGGATGTCACGCCACGTCCGGTGAGCCCGCATCGGCCGAGCCGCTTGGCCGGCCGCCGAACGGACCTGTAGTCCGCTGGCCATTCGGTCGCCCCTTTGACCTCTTCGGTCGACGCGAAACAAAGGTCGTCGCCGCAAATATTCAGCAAATGATTCAACTTGGCTAATCCCGTGAGGGGGACCTCCACATCGTGCCGCGCGAGACTGCCGACTAGACCAACCGCCGATTTTCAGCTGCCCATTCCCCTTCGGCGACCCATCGCCCGTCTTCTCTGACCCCACCGGAGAATCATGTCCGACGTCAACCAGCTCCGCGGCCAGCTCCGCAGCATCGAAAATCAGATCTTCAACCTGAGGCAGAACATCCTCAAGGTGGACGACACGGTCGGCGCAATCGAGCAGCAGCAACAGGCCACCCGAAACGACCTCGTTGAGCTGCGCCTGGCCTTCGCCCGCTTCGCGCAGCAGGCCGAACGCACCGCGAACGTCCACCGTGCCGAGACCGCAATCGGCGCCCTCAAGAACGACATCGAGCACCAGTTCGGCCACCACAAGGTGGTACGCCGAACCGCCGTCGGAATGCTGCAGTCCTTCGACGTCGGACTGGTCAGCGAGGACACGGTCCAGGCGGTCGGTGAGCAGTTGATGATCCAGACCCCGCGCTATTGGCTTGCGCCGGTCCTCGTCGCGCTTGCCGCCTGGGTTGGCGACGATCCCGACCTGTGCGTCCGGGCGGTCGAGGAGGCGTACCGACGGTCCCCGGAGCGCACCTCCCTGCTGATGACACTGATCTTGCGTCGGCAAGGGCGACGGGCGAGTGCAGTCCGATGGCTGAGGCACTACCTTGATGCCCAGGACCCGGCGGCGCTCAACCGTGAATTCGCGTTGATTCTGGAGGCGATTGCGCACGGCGCCTTCGGTCCCGATGCGTTGACGCTCACCCGGGAACGACTCGAGTCGTGGCGCCGCACCCTGCTCGCCGACGAAGCATCCACGCACGCCCAACTCAACCGGTGGCGGCGCGAGATGGAAACGTTCGTCCGGCCCGAAGGCCTTCGAGAGGATTTCCCTCGACTCGGCGCGTCCTCGCCGCAGTGGCCGCAGCTGGAACGCGCGCTCGCCGGAGCTGAGGCACACCAGTCCATCATCGATCGGTACGTCGCCGTGCTGAACACCCCGCCGTCGCCCACCGACCGGATCGAGGATGCCATCGACGACCTCCTCGACATGTTGGTCGAGGAGTACGACCCCGAAGAACTTCCGCTACGGCGCGAACTGGCGGCGAAGGAGGCGATCGTGGCGGCCGACGGGGATCTTGAGGAGGCAGCCCGTTCGACACCGTTCCAACTGGCCGCACTGAAGGACGTGAGGGACTACCTGACCATCCAGACCGACTCTGCCCTCGATCCCGACGGCATTGGGGTGTCGCCACAGACCCAACGGCTCGCCCTGGCGTTCTGCCACGACTGGCTCAGTGACGCCCACAGCGCGTTCACCCGGGACTACCGCCTGGGATTGCCCTCCACGGTCACGGTGACCCTCGACCTGCGCGAACGCGCCGACGTGACGGGCTTCAAGCCACCCCCGTGGACCGGCTCCTTCGAGCGCCCGCTGGACGCGCTGGAGCGCTCTCTGACCTCGCACTGGACACGGCACACCGAGCCGTTCCTCGCGGGTCTCGCCTTCGACTGGCGCAAGCGAATCATCGCGCCGATCGTGGTACTGCTCCTCGTCGCCGTGTTCGGATCTGCCGTCGCCGGCCTCGCAGTGGGCCTTGTGATTACCGTCGGGGGTGGTGTGGCCTGGGGCCTCCTGCTCCGCGCCCAGGCCGACTCCGCAGCCGAGAAGCAGAACGCCGCCCGTGCTCGGCTCGCGGCAGCCCGGAAGCGGTCACTGGTCGAACTGCGAGCTGCCGGCGCCGAACTGACCGACTGGACCA
Source organism: Micromonospora chalcea (assembly GCF_002926165.1). Taxonomy (GTDB): domain Bacteria; phylum Actinomycetota; class Actinomycetes; order Mycobacteriales; family Micromonosporaceae; genus Micromonospora; species Micromonospora chalcea. The sequence continues at coordinate 37,768 of NZ_MAGP01000075.1, forward strand.
CCCGGTTCACAGACGCTGACAGCAGGGAGTCGAACGTACGGGCTCTGATTGCCGACCTTGCCACCGCGGGGGCGCCGGGAAGCCCGCACGAACGCCGTGTCCCCGGTCGAGCAGAGGAGGCGTGACATGGAGATGCCCGAACCGGCCACGGATCTCGTGGCCGATGCGCCGGCCTCCGGCGTTCCGTGGGCCCGGCAACCGATCGCCGCGGCGAAGCGCAGCACCAGCCGGGCCCGGAGGATGGTGGAGAACCTTCCCGACTGGGAGCCGATGCCACCAGGGGAACTCGTCGTCCGCCGCCCGCGCCGGTACTGACATGTCCAGCGCCGACAACGGATATCAGCGATGGGCGAAGTTCCTGGAACTGTGGCGGTCTGGTGAGGACGCCGATTCGAGGTATCTCCCGCCCCTGGCCGAGGACGACTATCCGGCCGACGTCTGGGTCAGGCTCGTGCGCCGCATCGTCGAGGCGATGGCGACTCGGCTGAATGCGTGGGAACGAGGTCTCCTACAGGCCCTCCTCGCCGCGCAGGACGAGTTCGAGGTGGCACGCGCACTCACCCAGTCCCGAGGGAGCCTCACCCCCATCCGCGCGTTGACCGGCCATCCCGGCCTGCCCGCAGACCTGTCCCGACAGCTGCGCGCCGAGGTCGACAGGCAGATCCGCTCGGTCCAGCGTGCGCTCGAGGAGACCGTCGAATCCGCGCACCGCGTCGGAGCCAACGACCGGCTCGTCCAGGCGCGACTGCGTACGTTCCGTGAGAACGCGGTCACCGAGGTGCTGATGCAGGCGCCGGACCGCCGGGGCGGCTGGGACGGCTGGGCCACCGAGCCGGCGGACCGACCACGTCGGCGGTTGATCGTTCGTCGTCACCCCGACAGACCCGAGGAGTAGCGTGTCCCACTACGACGAGGCCCGCCGCGACCTCGACAGCTACATCGCGGCCCGGGTGCCGCTGATCGGCATTCGCAGTGCCGAGCAGACCCGTGCCATCCGGCTGATCCGGGAGGTCGCTGGCAGTAGCCAGCGCGTCAACCTGCCGTTCTGGATTTATACCCGGGCGACCGGGCTTAGGGACCTACGCACCAGAAATGCGGTGCAGGAGGATCGATCCCTGGTCGCGGCCATGGATTTCGCCGCGGCCCAGATGTCCCGGCGCGCCCAGGCGACCATGGTCTTCGTCGAACCGGACGACCTGAGTGTCGATTCGCCGGTCACCCGTCACATCGCCGAACTCGCCCGGCTCGCCGACGACCAGTCCGGCAGTGTCGTGCTGATCACGGACACACCGATCTGGAGCGGCCTGCAACGCCTCGGGATGAGTGTCTCGTTGGAGCTGCCCAACGCGGCCGAGATGTACGAGGTCGTGGTCGACTTCCTTAAGGATCAACAGGGTTCGGTGACCATCGACTGGATCGAGGCGGACGCCCGCCAGGTGGCGGACTTCCTGGTCGGCGTACCGGAAGGCACCGCCATCAACATCCTGGCCACGATCGCCGCGAGCGGCCGCCTCCGCCGCGAGGACGTCGACCGTCTCGCCGAGGTCAAGGACAAACACTTCTCGGATCTCGCCGGCCTCGTCCGCGTACCGCTGGACCGCTCCGCGCACGAGATCGGTGGGCTGGCCACCCTGCGGCACTGGTTGCACCGGCGCCATCAGGTCATGTGCGCTGACCTGCGGAACACCGGGCTCCGGCCGCCTCGGGGCGTTCTGCTCGTCGGGGTGCCCGGGTGCGGCAAGTCTCTGTCCGCAAAGGCGGTAGCTGCCCAGTGGCGGCTGCCGCTGTACCGGCTCGACTTCGCGGCCATCCTCGGAATGTACGTGGGGCAGTCCGAGGCACGGCTACGGGAAGCCCTGGAGATGGCAGACCGTACCGCCCCATGCGTGCTGTGGATCGACGAGATCGAGAAAGGGCTCGCCGGCCAGCACGACAGCACCGGCGTGGGCAGGCGGCTGGTCGGACAGTTCCTGTTCTGGCTCCAGGAATCCCGGTCGCGGGTGTTCGTCGTGGCGACGTCCAACGACGTCCGCTCACTCCCGCCGGAACTGCTCCGGAAGGGCCGTTTCGACGAACTCTTCTTCGTCGACCTGCCCGACGACACCGAACGCGCCGAGATCATCCGGCTCTACCACCGCAAGTATGTCGGCTCCGAGCCTGCCCCGGATCTGCTCGACCGCCTCGTCTCCCTCTCTGAGGGTTTTGCCGGCTCCGACATGGAAGCCGCTCTCAAGGAGGCTGGATTCGAGGTGCTGGTCAACGGTCATGCCGGTCTGAGCAGTGACTTCATCATCGACACGTTCATGGACACGATCCCGCTCAGCCGCAGCCATCCCGAGGAGATTGCCGAGATACGCGCGTGGGGCCGGGACCGCGCTGTCCCGGCCGGTGCGGCGAGCCTTCCCGACTCATCCGAATCCGGGGCACGCCGACGACTGATCGTCGCCGGTGAGGCGTGACGAGAGGAGTGAAATGAGCGACGACCGAAAGCCCGACAGCGGACCGATCTGGAACGTACGGTCCCTCGTCGGCGACCTCGCCGACGATCTGCCGAAGGCCGCACCGGCACCTCCGATGAGAGTGCCCGCGGCGCCCCCGGCCACGCTGTCCACTCCCGCTCGGCGGGTGCTGGAGAGACCCGACGATTCAAACGAAACGCCGCCCGGCCCGATCAGCGACGACGCGCTGGAAACCGCGGAGTCTCCTGACCCCCAGCCGCGCGGCGGCTGGATCAGCGAGGGCGAGACGCCCCGGCCGAGCAGCGGTGATTCGATGCGGCTGTTCACCCTGTTGCTCGGCATCGCGGTCGTGGCGTCGGTCCTGATTCTCATCGTCGTCGGCCTGGTTGCCGGTCGGGACGAAGACCTGTCCGGAGCCGTACCTCCACCGATCCCGGTGACTTCGACGGAAGATCTGCGGGACGCCGAGACGCCCAGCGAGGTCGTATCGCACCAGGAGGAGCAGGCTCTCCCCGCCGCCGTCGCGGATCCGGAGGAGGAAGCGCTTGCCCGCCTGGAAGAACTTCATCGGCAGGACCTGCACACAGTGCCCCTCGACGGCCAGTACGCCGCCCAGCTCGCATCGAAGACGGTGGGGATCGTCGACACCAACCAGGTCGCTGCCAACGGCTCACACACCTTCTACGCCCGTGACATCCTCGAGGAGCACGCCAGCCTGAGGCAGCGGTTCGGTGGCGAGGCTCGGATCGTGCTGCTGTTGAGCACCGACTACGGGCGAAAGCAGCAGTTGGACGGGCAGCCGCTCTGGGTAACCTTCGCACTCCTGCCTAATCTGAAAAAAGAGGCTGTCACGGGGTGGTGTGCGCGGCAGTTCCCACAGATGCGCGGCGCCGCGCTGGAGAACCGCTGCATACCGCGCCGGTTGAATCCACCCGGCACGTCCACCGGCTGAGGACCGTCCAGCGTCCGGCGGCCGGGGTCTCCGGGACGCCCGAGGTCGGCAAACCTGCTGCGCAAGACCGGTGACGACTGGCGGCGCGGGAGGCGGTCGCCGTGGTGCTGCGCCATACCGCGTCGCACGGTGCGCTCGCCGCAGCGGCCGCGCAACTGGCCAGCCGCACCGAGACGGTACCGGCGGCCGACGGCGGCCGGAACGGATGGGGCAGCACGCAGCGCTAACAGTAGGTAGCTTGGCGCTCACTGCTGTCCTCTGGGGAGGGTCGACATGTGGGCGGACGAGGCCGCGCTGGACGCGGCGGCACGCCGGCTCGACGAATGGGAGTCGTCCCTGGCCGACCGGGCGGCACGGGCCCGCGACCTGTCCGCCCGCACCCAGGCGCTGACCGGCACCGCGCGCAGCGCCGACGGACTGGTCGAGGTCACCGTCGACTCGTCCGGGCTGCTCACCGACCTGCGGCTGGACGAACGCGTCCGGCAGCACTCCGCCGCACACACCGCCCGGCAGATTCTCGCCGTCAGCCGGGACGCCCGCGCCGACCTGCTGCGACGGCTCACCGAGGCCACCACCGCGGCACTCGGCGCGGACGACCCGGCCGGGCAGGCGATCGTCGAGTCCCACCAGCGGCGGTTCGGCCCCGACCCGGGCACGTCGGATGCCGCCCGGTGACGGCCTCCAGGTCGACCCGGACGACCTGACCGCGCACGCCGCACACCTCGGCCGCTGCGCCGACAGCATCGACACCGCCCGGCAGGCCGGCCAGCACGTCAGGCTGGGCGCCGACGCGTACGGGCAGCTCTGCGCGATCATGCCGGCCCTGCTCGACGGTCTCCAGCGGATGCTCACAGACGGCATCGGCACCGCCGCCACGTCGGTCCGGGACACCGCCGGGAAGCTGCGGTCGAGCGCCGAGCGCTACCGCGCCTCCGACGCGCACGCCGCCGACCTGCTCGACCGGGTACGGCAGCGGCGGTGACCACGAACCCACTGGTCGCCGCCGCGGCGGACTCCGGTCCGAGTCCCTGGGCCGGCGTGTGGATCTGCGAGGACATCGAACTCATCGCCCAGGGCGTCCGCACCGGCAGCTGGATCGACGGCAGCCTCGGCGTGGTCAGCGCCGGCCTCGACGCGCTCGCGCTCGTGTCCGACCCGGCCGGGGTCCTCCTCCAGTACGGCATCGCCTGGCTCATCGAACACGTCAAGCCGCTCAGCGAAGCCCTCGACTGGCTCGCCGGCGACCCCGCCGAGATCACCGCGCACGCGCAGACCTGGCGCAACGTCGCCGCGTCCCTGCGCGAGGACGCCGCCGAGCTGGCCCACGCCGTACGCACCGAGGTCGCCGGCTGGACCGGCGCCGCCGCCACCGGCTACCGCCGCTGGGCGAGCGAACAGCAGCAGGCCATCACCGGGCTCGCGCAGGGCGCCGAGGCGATGGCCGCGATCACCGAAGGCGCCGCCGGCCTGGTCGCGGCAGTGCGGCTGCTGGTCCGCGACGCCATCGCCGCCTGCGTGTCCCGCCTGATCGTGTACGCGGCCGAACTGGTCGCCACGGCGGGGCTGGCGACGCCGCTGGTGGTGGAGCAGGTGACGACGACAGTGGCGTCGTGGGCGGCGCGGATCGGGCGGTTGTTGCGGGGGTTGCTGGCAAGTCTGCGGCGGCTGATTCCGGAGATGCGGCGGCTGGGTGAGCTGATCGGCAAGCTGAAGGAGGCGCTGCGCCGCCTCTCGTCCGCCGGACCGGAGAAGACTCCTGGCAGCGGTGGCCCCGGGCGCCATAACGGTCACCCGACGAGGCCCCCGGACTTCGACCCGGGCAAGCAGCATGGTCCCCTCGGCGCCGACTTCCGGCCCGAGGTGAATGACCCTCGCGGCTTGTTCGACGACAAGGAAAGAGCGGTCGGTGACCGCCTCGCCGAGGAAGGGGACATGGTCCATCCACGGGAACGTGACGACAGCCTGTACAAGCTCAAGAATCCGGACTCGATGGTGCGGTCCGGTCCAGACGATCCCGGCGTGGTGACCGAATTCAAGACCCTCGACCGCTCCAGCAGCGAAGCCGTACGCCGTAACATCATGGCCGCCGGTAAGCAGGTCGACCAGACCGGCGGCGGCAACGCGGTCATCGACGGACGCCCGGTAAACCTGAGCGAGGAGGAGGCCCGGCGGGGTTTCGCACGAGCGCTGGGTCAGCACAGACAGCACGGCAGCGCCATGCCCGGCCAGGTCCGAATCATCCTCGGCGACAACCGAATAATCACGCTTCCCGACTAGTCTGGTGTCGCACATGTCGACTTTGGAACACATTTTTCTCCACGCTGCGGAGGAGCCGAAAGCGGTGGCCGACAGGATTGCTTCGGCGATCGGGTTGCGAGCTTCGATCAGTCCTGAGGGAGGCATTTATTTGAGCCGTCCCGCGCAGTGCGGCCCAGGCGGGGAGGTCGGCGGCGAGGTTGCCCGCAACTATCTCGCCTATCCCTCCAACGTCCCGGAGGAGCAGTCGCTCCTGGACGCCTATGAGATCCTCTGGGATTTCGGGTACACGGGCAGAGACCGGGATGTCCAACTGCGTGAAGCCCGCCGCGTCTTCGAGCAGCTCTCCGCGGCGCGGCTGTGGCCGGCTGTGCTGGTGGCGGGTCTCGACACGCTGATCGCCGCCTGGGATCCGGATCTCGGGTCCACCTGGTTTCCCTCGGGGACGTCACCGGACGCGGTCGATCGGGACGCCTGGCAGGAGTATCTCGCCCGTCTCCGCCACTGATCGTGGACCCGTACGAGCTGGTAGAACTCAGGGATGCCGTGCCTGAGGAGAATCTCCCCGCCGGAGCGGTCGGTGCCATCGTGCGCGTGTTCCACCGCCCCGACCTCGCCTATGAGGTGGAGTTCGCCGATCAGGACGGCCGGCCCCTCAGTGCTGTGGCCCTGACGCCGGACAAGATCCAGAAGGTCGACACCACGGGTGGCGACGGACAGTCGGCAGCACAGTAGTGGCCGGCCTCGTCGTTCTGCGGCCCGGGGTCGACCGGACAGCGACCGGAGGGTTATTCGACTGGACCGTGGGGTTCCTGATCGCTCGGCTCACTGACAGAGACGCCGCAGCGCATCTTCAAGAGATCGTCGACAACAACCTCGGTTCATTCCGGCTGGATGACCTGTCGCCGGAAGCCCAGCGCGAGGTCGTCGCCCATTTGCGCGAGGGTCTTGTCGCGGCGGGTGAACAGCATCTGCCGGAGACAGCCCAGAAATCTGTTGTGGTGGCACATCTCCGAGAACTCGTCGCCGCGACTCACAGCTTGCCGGTGGAGTAAGGATGTTCGGAAAGGGGCGACATGGGAATGATGGTGGCCGCCCGTCGGATCGAGGCTCCGGCGGACGAGGTGCGGTATGCGTTTGGTTTTGAGGACAGGTTCGATCGCATCCTCGTCATCGACCCGCAGACGTTGCAGGCACGAGTCGAGGACGACGACTTCAACGCCGCTGCCAGCGCCATCACCGCCAAGATCGTCAATGCCTGGCGCGACCGGGGCGAGTTCCCGGAACGCATGCTCGTCGCGAGTTAGCTGAGAAACCAACCACTCAGACCGGAGGAACCCCCTGGTGGCTTCATTCGACGAGTGGCTGGACGTCTACGAGGTCGTCTACCGCGCCCTGCCCGCCGAGTCCGACCACCAGTGCCCGAACTGCGGTCACCGAACCCTCCGGATGGTGTTCACCGGGCCCCCAGGGGCCGGCTACGGCTACGCCTCCTTCTGGTGCGACACCTGCCTCGAGGGCATCCACGTCTCGCGGGCTCCGGTTCCCGCCGGAGGGAGGGCCCTGTCCACTGCCGCGCCGATCGAGGAACGCACCAGGGGCATCCCCAACTACCGCCTGGTGACATAGCTGAATCGCGTCGGGAATCGGCTATGAGCCGAGGATCCCGCACTGCAGCCGGACGGTGACGCGCTCGGTCACCACGTCCACCCCGCCGAGAGCGTCGCGTACGTCGGCGGCGAACTCCGCGCGTTGATGCAAAGTAGGCAGACGTTCAGCGGACATGGCGGAGAAGACACCGCCGACCATGTCGTCGACGGTGAGCGGCGCGTCGTACCGCACCGACGTCTCCTCGTACCGATATCCGGCCCCCACGAGCGCCTCCCGGTTGCGGCGACGCCCGTCCTCGTCGGTCTGGCATCTCCCGGTGACCGGGTGGCCGACCATCCGCTCCAGGCATCCGCGCAGCGCGATCGACCACTCGGTGTCCTGCATCCACAAGGGTTCGCCGTTGGTGACGACCGCGATTCCACCGCCTGAGCGCAACAACGGCCGTGCCGCCTCGAACAGGGCGTCGCGGTCCATGAAGTGAATGGCGACGGCGACGGTCAGCGCACCGACACTCCCCTCGCCGAGCAGCCGGGACAACGCGGGCACATCACCGTCGCTGCCGAGCATCCACGTGGCGTTGGCGGTCCCCCGGTCCAGGGCGGCACGCCGGGCGATGGCCAGCATGTCCGGTTCCGGGTCCATGCCGACGACAGCGCCCACCCGGTCGGCGAGCGGGATGCTCAACTGACCGGTGCCGCAGCCGAGGTCGACGACGGTGTCGTCAGGACCGAGACCGAAGACTGCCGCCAGCGCGTCGACCGCCTCGGGTGGATAGCCGCGCCGATGCCGTGCGTAGTAGGTCGCCACCTCACCGCCGAAGCCCGTCGCCATGCCGGCAGCCTGCCCGCCGCGACCGTCGCGAGGCCAGCCGTTCTGCTCAGGGCACGCCCTCGAAACGCCGCGACCGCCGAGCCTGTCCCCCGTGCGAGCTACCCGCAAGTGTCCACCGCACGGTGACGTTTCCCGGCCTGCGAATCCATAGCGTTCCAGGTGAACCGTGGCGCTCCGGCCGCGGACCTCTCGAAGGAAACGTCATGCGTGTGGTGAAGCAGTTCCTGGCCGTCGTCGCGGTCAGTCTCGTCGGCAGCCTTGCGGTCGTCGCGGCACAGGACAACGCCGTGCTCAGCCTGATCCTCGGCGCCGCGACCGCCGCAGCCGCGATCATCGTGTACGGGTGGGTGGTGCGCCGTACCGAGCGTCGCGACGTCACCGAGCTGGCCCGGAACGGCGCGGCCGCCCGGCTCAACCGCGGGGTGCTGATCGGGTTCGCCATGTTCGCTGCGGTCATCGTCAACATCGCCCTCATGGGCGGCTACCACGTACACGGCATCGGCTCGGTGTCCGGCGCGGTGGGCATGGTCGGGTTCATGGCCGCCGCGGCGGTGACCGAGGAGCTGATGTTCCGCGGGCTGCTGTTCCGCCTGGTCGAGGAACGGCTCGGTACGTGGCTCTCGCTGCTGCTGACGGGCGTACTGTTCGGCCTGATGCACCTGCTGAACCCGGACGCCAGCCTGTGGGGTGCCACCGCCATCGCGATCGAGGCCGGGTTCATGCTGGCGGCCTGCTATGCCGCGACCCGCAACCTGTGGGTACCCATCGGCCTGCACTTCGGCTGGAACTTCGCCGCCGGCGGCATCTTCGGCGTCGTCGTCTCCGGCAACGGCGAGTCGGCGGGTCTGCTGGACGCCACCACGTCGGGTTCGACGCTGCTCAGCGGCGGCGACTTCGGGCCGGAGGGCAGCCTCTACACGGTGGCTGCCGGGGCGGCGCTGACAGTGGTCTTCCTCTGGCTGGCGCACCGCCGTGGTCACATTGTGACGCGGCGCCGCCGCGCGGCCGAGGCCCCGGCGGAGAGCGTTACGGTCTCCTGATGATCACCCGACGGATGCTCCAGGACTCGTGGCGGCACTGGCCCGTCACGGTCCGGGATCTCCCGCTGGCGCTGGTGATCGCGCTCGCAGCAGTGACCCCACCGCTGCGCGGCATCGGTACGCAGCTCGGCGATCTGCCCGCCCGGCCGTTCGACGCGCTGACAGTCGTGGTGATCGCCCTGGAGTGCCTTCCGCTGGCGCTGCGCCGCAGCCGCCCGGCGCTGTCCCTCGCCCTGGTGTCACTCGGCTTCGCGCTCGACCAGGTGCGCGCGTACCACACCTTCGCGGGCGCCGCGCTCGCCGTCGCGCTGGTGAGCGCGGGCGCCCACCTGGACCGAGGCCGCCGTACGACGGTGCTCGCCGGCTCCCTCGCGTACATCGGTCTGGCAGTCGTGCTGGATCGACAGGGGTCGACCGAGGGCGTGGTCGGGTTCACCACGTTCTACCTGCTGCTGGCGCTCGCCTGGGGCACCGGGTCGTGGCTGCGGCAGGACCGCCTCGCCGAGGCCGAACGCCGCCGGCACGTCGCCGACACCGCCCGCGCCGCCGAACGCGCCCGCATCGCCGGTGAACTCCACGACGTGGTCACCCACCACGTGACGGCGATGGTGGTACAGGCCGAGGCGGCCCGCTACCTGACCGCCGCGCCCGACCGCCTCGACACCACCCTGACCGCCATCACCGACACCGGCCGCCGTGCCATCGGCGACCTGCGGCTGCTGCTCGACGTGCTCAACCCCGACCACGGTACGGAGCCACGCGCCCCATCGGTCGGCGAGCTGCACACCCTGGTGGAGCAGACCCGGCAGGCCGGGCAGCCGGTGGAGTTCACGCAGCAGGGCACCCCGGCGGAGGTGACCGGCGGCGCGGAGATGGCCGCGTACCGGGTGGTGCAGGAGGCGCTGACGAACGCCCTCAAACACGCGCACGGCCGCCCCACCGCTGTGCACGTACACCATGGAGACCGGGAGATCACGGTGGAGATCAGCACGGACGGCCCGGGCCCGCGCGCCGCGGGTCCGGGCGGAAGCGGACGCGGCCTGGCCGGGCTGCGCGAGCGCGTGTCGGTGCTCGGCGGCGAGTTCGACGCCAGGCGCGGGGCGGGCGACGGCTTCGTCGTCCGCGCGCGCATCCCCACCGGGAGCGCGTCGTGACCAGGCCGATCCGGGTGCTGGTCTGCGACGACCAGGCGCTGATCCGTACCGGGTTCACCACCATCATCGACGCGCAGCCGGACATGGCCGCGGTGGGCGAGTGCGGCGACGGCCGCGCCGCGGTCGACCTCGCCGGCCGCCTGCGGCCCGACGTGGTGGTGATGGACGTACGCATGCCGGTGCTCGACGGCATCAAGGCCACCCGCCTGCTGGCCGGCGCGGGCGTCGCCCACCCGGTCAAGGTGCTGGTGGTGACGACGTTCAACCTCGACGAGTACGTCTACGAGGCGCTGCGCGCCGGCGCGAGCGGGTTCCTGCTCAAGGACGCCCCACCGGCGCAGCTGCTGCACGGCATCCGCACCGTCGCCTCCGGCGCAGCGCTGCTGGCGCCCGAGGTGACGCGGCAGCTCGTCGGCCGGTACGCGGCGCGGATCCGCCCGGCCGAGGGCGCACCTGCGGACGTGGGGCTGACGCCGCGTGAGCTGGAGGTGCTGCGGCTGATCGCCGACGGGTTGTCGAACAGCGAGATCGCGGCGCGGTTGGTGATCAGTCAGGAGACGGTGAAGACGTACGTGTCGCGGATTCTCACGAAGCTGGACGTGCGGGACCGGGTGCAGGCGGTGGTGTACGCGTACCGCACCGGCCTGGTCACCTGATCTACCCGCCAGGAACCGACACACCATCGTCGTCGAGAGGTGAGCCGTCCAGGGCGCGATCGGTCTCCGCGGCGGTCAGACGCACGATCACGTCGCCGTCGGAGGTCGGAAAGCGGGTGAAACGCAACAGGACGAACCCCGAACGGTTGCTGCCCCGCACGCCGTTGCCGAGGGGCATCGTGTGCACACCCTCGACGAGCCATTGATAGACCGGCTGCGCGTCCGCGTCACGCCAGCCCTTCAAGCCGGCGTGGTGAACCGCCAGGGTCAGCTTCTCCGCCAGGTACTCGGGGTCGCAGACGCTGGTGATCGTCAGGTCGAGTTCCGCGAACCGGTGTGCCGGCCCGAAGTGCCACAGTGCCCGCACCTCGCGGACCCCCGGGGTCAGCGGCCGTCCGACGAACAACCAGTCGTACGCGTCCAGGAAGGGTGCGTGGCGCTTGAGCCAGCTCTCCCTGTCCTGTTCCCGCAGGATCCAGGGCAGAGGGATCTCGTTGAACTCGTCGGTCCACACGACTTCGGGAATCTCCCAGGCGTCGAGCCAGGTTCTGACGCGCTCGCGGTTGGCCAGGAACGCGGCTCGCAGTTCATCGCGCTGGCGGCGTCCGGTCATCGGATCACTCTCCGTAGTCCCAATCGAGGCCCCAGATGCGGACATTGCCCTGGTGGTCGCCGGTGACGACGGTGCCGAACGCGTCGTCGGCGCGTATCGCTGTGACCTGGGCGTGGTGACCGTGCAGTGAGCGGATCCGGCGTCCGGCGCGCAGGTCCCAGACGTCGACGGTCTGCTCTCCCGGGTCTCCGGCCACCGCGAACCTCCCGTCGGGCGAGACCACCACCTCCTCGACCCCGGAGAGGCGTCCAGCCGGGTCGTCGAGAGCCCTCCCGTCGAACACCGGCTCTCCGCTCGCGGCGTCCCATACGACGAAGCCGGTCAGCCCGGCGATGACGGCGAGCCGGCGGGAGTCCGTGAAGGCCAACGCCGCCGACGAGCTGTGCTTGACCCGGTCGAGCTGGTACGACGGGCGCCTGTCACCCGGTCGCCACGCGGTCAGGCGGGTCATCCCGGCCAGCAGCAGCATCCCGGAGGCGAACCGGATCTCCGTGTGCGGGTCGACGTCCGCAAAGGTCTTCACGGGCTTTCCGGTGTCCATCGACCGGACCTCCACGGCGGCCGTGTCGTGGGTTCGCAGCTGCACGGCGATCGAGCGGGACGCCTCGTCGGCCGTGACGCCGACGATCGTGCCGGGTCCGGTGCGGACCGTCGCGACGCAGGCAGCCGCCTCCAGCGACCACACCGTCGCCAATCCGTGGCCGAAGCCGACCGCCAACAGGTCGCCCGTGATGTCGAGCGTGGTGTTGCCGTCGTCGCGAGGCAGTGCGCCGGCCACCTTGAAGCGGGGCTGGAACGTCTCGGTGTCGTGGCAGGCGACCGATCCGTCCGAGTAGCTGATGATCATGTCCCGGCCGCCCCTGGCGAAGGACAGGCTGGTGGCGGGGTTCCGCCGCTTGGTGACCCCGCCTGCCTTCTCCAGCGTCTCCAGGTCGAAGATCTCGACCTCGTCGACATTGGCCGGGAAGGCGAACAACCGGCCGGAGGCGCCGATGTCGAAGGTGCCACGGGTGAGCATGACATCGGACAGCTCCTGCTCCAGCCAGATGCCGGTCAATCCGGTGCGCCGCAGGTTCCGGCCCAGGGCCCTGGAGGCCCGGCGTAGCCGCGGATGACGTTCGTGGCCGGGAACGGCACGCGCCTCGCGGATCGCGTCCGCTGCGCGCCGATCCTCTCCGGCCGCGATCATCGCCTCGACGCGCTCCATGACCTGGTCGAACGCCCGCTCGTCGCGCGCGAGGGCACCGACCGGGCGGGGCGGCGCGTACGACCGCGGAGCGAGGTGTCCGCTGAGTGGCATGGGAAGTCGGGAGAGCGAGGTCTGGCCACTGTAGCCGTGCGATTCGGCGATGACGGCGTAGCCGCAGTCCCCGCTGAACGCCGTCGCGTCGCGGCGTGAGCCCCGCGCCCAGTCCTTCGGGAAGGTGCGGACGCATCGGCGGATGGCGAGTTCGAGGACCTGAAGGTCTCCGGTCCCGGGGTCGAGCAGAGCCCAGCCGGCCCGGCCGGAGACGCCGAGCATGCGGTATCCGGTCAGCCAGGGGATCTCCCACCGTCGCGGTTCGTCCCAGACCCGCATGTCCACCACTGTCAGGGACTGGTAGCCGGTTCTCAGGACGGTCGACCCGTCCGGCGCCAGGGCGACCTTCTGGCCGTCGCCGTCCATCTCGTCGGTGGGTATGTGCAGGCCCCGCATCCTCGTGTCCCGCAGGGGCCACCACTGCTCCACACGGTGGTCGACGGCGGAGCCGGGACGACCCAGTGAGGCGGAGACGCAGACCTCGGCGTCCGGGCCGAGGATCACCCGGGTGACAGTGCCGTCGTGGGGGCGGATGCCGGCGACCGGCTTCCACGCGTCGGTGCGGAAGACGAGGACGCGGCCGTCGCCCGTACCCACAGCCGCGAAGCCACCCTCGGGGCTGAGCGCCACGGCTGTTCCTCCGTCCAGCCGGCCTTCGAGGTAGGCCGTGCCGCCGGCGAGCAGCCACCGTTCGACGCGGGAGTCCTGGTAGCAGACGAGGATCCGCGCTCCGGCGTGGTCGATCGCGACGTCGACGGGAGCCGGGCCGGAGGCGGCGAGTTCCGCGACCACCCGGCCCGCGAAGGCGTCCCAGACCCGCACCCGCCCTGACCTCTCGGCCACCACCACGTGTGTCGCGTCGTGATCGCAGGCCATCGCGACGACCTGGCCGGACAGCTGCCCGAACACCTCGAGCGTGCCCCTCGGCTCCAGTCGGGCACAGCGCTCCCGCGCGGCCGCGATCTCCGGCGATCCCGGATGCTTGCGGTCCGCCTCAGCCAGGTGCCGGGCCGCGAGGACGCCGTCACCGCGTTCCATGTGCACCATCGCGGCCAGGTAGTCCGCCTCCCAGGAGTCGCCCGTGGCGCGCAGTTCCGACAGGAGGATCTCGTCGGTGACCAGGCCGTCGGCCCATTTGAGGAGCCCGTGGTTGTAGACCGCGCGGACGTTGTGCGGGTCGATCGCCTTGGCCCGCTCGAACATCTCGATCGCGCGGCGTTGGTCGCCGAGGTCCCACAGGGACAGCGCCTTGTTGGACAAGCCGTCGGCCTGGAGAGACGGCGACACCTCGTCGGGGCGCGGGTAGGGACCAGATGCGCAGTCCGCGTAGACGCTGAGCAGGACGGCCTCCGCCTCGGCGATGTCGCCGATCCTCGACCGGGGGTCGCGCACCAGGCAGCCGGACAGGAGGTCGCGCAGCGGCCGCGGGAGATCGCCGCGTAGCGACGCCAGCGCATCCGCACCGTCGTGTCCCCACTTCCAGAGCCGGCGCCCGTGCAGCAGCTCGATCACCGTCAGCGCCCAGGACCACATGTCGCTGGCCCGGCCGATCCGGCCCTCCGGATCGACCTGTTCCGGCGAGCAGTACTGCGGTGTGAAGCCGCCGAGCGTCGCGTACGAGGTCTCGACGCCACCCGCTGTCCTGTGCGACACGAACGCTTTCGCCTTGGCCGTTCCGAAGTCGGTCACCCGTGCGGTCTCACCGTCGTACATGACGTTGGAGGGCTTGATGTCCTGATGCACCAGACCTGCCGCGTGCGCGTGGCCGATGCCGCGCAGCATCTGGATCGCCACGTCCAGGGCCCGCGGGAGATCGCGGCACCGCCCGTCCCGCACCGCCGCCGTCAGGTCACCGCCCGCGACCCATTCCGCGAAGACCACCGGGTACGCCCCGACGCGCTGCACGTAGTTGCAGCCGACGACGTTCGGGTGCGGGTCGAGATCGGTCCAGGCCTGCGCTTCCTGCGCGAGCAGGTCGAGGATCCCGGGCGCCGCTGCAAGGTCGGGGCGCGGCGTCTTCACCGCCAGGTCGACGCCCCAGGCGAGGTGATGGGCGCGGTAGACGAATCCCATCCCGCCCGTCTCGACGACCTCCTCGATGCGGAACGTGTCGAGGACGGTCTCCCCCGGCCGCCACCGGATGACCTGCCCCGCGTCCACGCCGAGGCCCTAGTCGACGAGCGCCACGTAGATCGGGCTACCCAGCAGCGTGCCGTCCGGGCCTGGCTTCTCGGCCAGTCGCTTCGCGACGAACTCGACCCGTTGCGCCGGCCCCGGGAGCGCGGCCCCGATCTGCGCCAGCGACTCGTGGAAGCGCTCGTCGTCGAACTCGCCCGGGTCGGCTCGCAGTTCCTGGAGCTTGCGGAACAGGTACGGCGGGACCGATCCGACCGGTTCGGCATCACCGCCACCGACCACGTGCGACGCCGAGCCGCCGAGGACGATGACCTGGTCGTCGAGCGTCCCCGCGAAGACCACGATGCCGGTGGTCGGGAAGACCTGCCAGCGCATCTCCAGGCAGGCCTGGACGTAGGGGCGCTCCTCGTCCGCGGCGCCGACCTGGTCGGCGTCCTGCAGGTGCCGGATGACCTTCTCCAGCTTGTCGAGGTCGTGGCGCTCGGGCAGAACCGCCTTGCGGCTGTAGCGGACGACCTTCAGGTCGACGGCGAGCTCGGTCTCGTGCTGCGCGGAGGAGGCGACCTGTGCGGCCAGGAGCCCGATCTTGAGATGCGACAGGTAGAGGTAGTACTTGAGGCTCAAGATGCACTCCGGTTACGGGGAGACGTCCGAAGCCCACCCTACGTTGCGCACGCTCGCGATGCTGACCCTCGATCGAGGATGATCGGTGTCCGCGCGGGCCCCTCGCACCAACGCGACCACCTCCCGTGCTGAGCGCGTCAGCGATGGACGCGGCGGGAGCAGGGGCCGTCGTGATCGGCGCGGAGCAGGCACCGCCGGCCGCCGGGCATGAGCAGGTCGCAGAAGACCCGATGGCGTACGTTCTGGTCGTCCTCGGCCGACACGGTCGTCTCACCCGGGTCGGCGTGCGGCAGCACCCCGGTCCACCGTGCCACGACGCGGGCCAGGCGCTGCGCGGCGGGCAGGTCGGCAGCGGTCACCGGCAGGTGGATGACCCAGCGCCCGGTCACCGGCGCTCGCCGTTCCCCTGCCGCGCCTGCTCGGACTGCCAGCGGCGGAGCGCCACCTTGATCCGCAGGGTCTCCTGGCGGTGCCTGGTGATCTCGGCGTGGAGCGAGGCCATGTCGCCGGGGACCCGGCCGAGGTAGGCGTACACCGCATCGGGGTCGAGCGCGCGGCGCCCGAGCCGGGCGGGCGGGAAGCGGCGCTCGCGCACCTGCCACGGCAGCAGTGAGGGGTACGCGGTCGCCCCGCTGCCCCGCCCCGGCCCATCGTTACGGACGCTCATCAGCCTGTCCTCCTTGTCGTGGAAGGGGTGGGCCCGCCTGCCCGTCCCGCGCCGGCGGGCCCACCCCGCCCTGACACCGCAGCTCCGTTCAGCGGTACGGCACCAGGGCTGCTCAACGGATCACCGATCGACAGGCACAGCGGCCGGGTTGTAGAGATCGCGAGGCCGTCGTGCCGGTAGTCATCCTGTGACAGTGCGCAGTGGACGCGCAACGTTCCAAAGGCGCATTTCTGGATTGTGCATTGACTTATTTCGTGGGAACGAGTAGACGTTGCAGAGCTACGTCACTCGTTGTTGCCGGATGGAACCAGGGAGTGCCCGGATGGCGGAAGACATCGGTTCGACCGTGCCACGCCGACAGCTCGGCCGGCTGCTACGCCAGTTCCGCAACGAGGCCGGCGTGACCCTCGACGCCGCCGCCGAGGCGCTGGAGTACAGCCGGCAGAAGATCTGGCGCATCGAGTGCGGCCTCGGGCCGGTGCGGGTGCTGGACGTCAAGGCGATGTGCGAGCTGTACGGCGTGTCCGCGGAGATGACCGACGCAATGCGGGGATTGGCGGCCGAGACGAAGTCGAAGGGGTGGTGGCACGCGTACGGGGACGCGGTGCCGAGCTGGTTCGAGCTGTACGTGGGGTTGGAGTCCGCCGCTGCCCACCTCCGGGAATACGGCGACAATCTGATCCCCGGCTTGCTTCAGACTCGCGCCTATGCTCTGGGCCTCTACCAGCCCGGCAGCCGACTTAGTGTTGACGAACGCGAGCGCGCGGTCGAGGTGCGACTCCAGCGGCAGAGTCTCCTAACCCGCAGGCTGCCGCAGCCCCCACGCTTGGACACAGTGTTGTCCGAGGCGGTACTCCGGAAGACCGTTCATGGACCAGGGGTCATGACCGGCCAGCTCACCCGTTTGCTCGAAGTCTCCGAACTTCCGAACGTTTCCCTGCGCGTCGTGCCCTTCGCGGCTGGTCCTCACCCGGGGTCAGTCGCCGGCTCGTTCGTCATTCTCGACTTCCCCACCAGCAAGGGAGGTCGAGCCGCCGAGCCGTCCGTCGTCTACAGCGAGTCCCTCACCGGAGCGCTCTACCTGGACAAGCCAGACGAATTGCGCGCCTATGAGAACGCCTGGACCGGGCTGGATGCGCTGGCGTTGAGTGAGGCAGAATCGAGAGACGTGATCAAGAGGGTCATCGGAGAGATACGCCATGACTGACCTGACCGGCGCCGCCTGGCGCAAGAGCACCCGCAGCGGCGACAACGGCGGCAACTGCGTCGAGGTCGCCACCAACCTCGCCGGCATGGTCGCGGTACGGGATTCCAAAGACCCCGGCGGCCCGCTATTGAGCTTCGAGCCGGCTGCCTGGACCGCATTCGTGGCCACGATGAGAAGCGACAGGTCGGTCTGAGGCGGGCGTCCGGGTGTAGTCATCAGATTCGGGCACAAGCGCGCTACCGGCTCTGGCCGACATCTTGCGGCCCCAGACCAGGGCATCGGTATGCCGTGTGCTCGCTTCGGTGCCGCATCCAGAACACCACGTCGAGGGTGCGCAGGCGCGATACCTCCTGCGGCAACCTCGCCTGAGCCTGCAGTTCCGCGAGGCGCCCAACGAGCATGCCACTGTCCTCGCGAAGACGGCCGTGCAGCCAGCGCCAGAATTTCCTGCGGGTCCCGAACGCGCAGGAGACGATTTCGTCGTAAACGGGCACCAGCGCGGGTCGCTTTCGCGCCAGCAGCTTTCCTGCAATCACCCAGCCGATACCGTCGGCCCTTTTGACAAGACGCCATGCTCGGTCGGCGTGGCTTCCATCGTCAACGAAGGCAAGGGCGCCTTCATCGCTCAGGTCAACCTCGGTCGGGATCCCGGCCAGGTGAGCCGACAACTCCCGACCAAGCCGCCCCTGCAGCAGGTCGAGGGCCGTCCGAGGGGGTACCCGCACGCTGAGCAACTCGATCGCGATCAGGTCGTCTGCGGTGATGACGTTACAAGAATCCGGGCGGTCCCCACCGCCACCGAGCCGCTCGAACTGGCTACCGGTACAAGGCGTCGCACCTCCGAGCCCGAAGTACGCTTGAAGCTCAGGTATCGAGCGAGGGCTGTCCAAGACCGCAAGGACTTCTACGAGAGACAGTGGACGTCTCATGCCTCACTTCCGATCGCCACGCGCCGCCGAATCTCCTTGAGCGCCACCACATCACCGACTCGTGCATCCTCGGCGGACCAGAAGTCCAGTCCATCGGTTGCCCTACGTGTGGCACTGATCTCTGGTCCGTACACATCGATCTTCACCGCCTCGCCGGCGGCGCTGGGGGACGCATATGTCCGGTTGCCGTACCGGATGGTGCCATCGGCAAGCAGCTCGGCAACGTACTGTTTGCCAAGGTATTTCGCATACAGCTTGGTACCGGGACGAAGTCGGCCAGCCCTGATCAGGTCGACAAGCTTGATCGCGCGCTCCGCCTCCGAAACCGGTCGCTTGACGGTACGACGGGTCACGGACCCAGGTGGTTGCGATCGAGGAGGCCGCGGGGTCGGCAATACAGGTGGCGCGGCTGCTGGCGGCATTGCCGCACGGGCCACCACCGCCGGACCGGTGCCAATGCCGGTGGCAGACGCGACGGACGAAGGGAAATCGAAGCTAGCGCGCACTCTGACGAGGCTGGATCGCACCTCGTCCCGCGTCAGCCGGCCGAGCCGGCGATCGAGCATCGCCACCATCTCGGGTGCAGGCTCTCCCGCCGCGAACAGTTTACGCAGCTCCGCATGTACCAGCCGGTCGACGAAGTAGCCCTTCCACAACTCTTCGATGCGGTTGTCGCGCATGTTCTCTTTGCTGAGCAAGGAGAGCAGCTCAACAGCGCCCTCGAAGTCCTCCTCGAGCCGCACCGCGCGAAAGAGCTTGTGCTCGATGGGAACCGGAGCGTGGGCGTTGTAGACGCGCCATTCCGCCCCGTCCGTCAGGGCAACCCACTCCACGCCCGCGACGGCGGCATAACTGATGGTCTGGTTGGCCCAGCGCGGATCGTCGAGGTTCTCGCCGAGCCCTTTGGCCTCGATGAACAAGCGTGGGGTGCGCAGCAGCAGGAGGGCGTAGTCCACGGGGTTGTCGGCACCGCGGCGCCGGTACTCGCGGTGCACCTCGTCGACGTCGAAGAGATCCCAGCCCAGTGCTCCGATGATCGGCTCGATGAGTCCGGCCTTGGTGTTCTGCTCGCCGATGCGCTGGTGTTGGCGCCGGAAGCGCACCAACCGGTCAAGGCATTGCTTGACGGCGTCTTCCAGTTCGAACATGCTCCTCATCCTTCGCGCGGTGCGGCACTGAACGAACTCGGCCCAGCGGACCCGGGCGCTTCCTCCCTCAACCGATGCAGGTGGCTCAGCAGCGCTTCGATCTCAGCCGCCGGCGCGGACCCTGAGCCGTGCAGCGCGCTGATGTCACGCCGTAGTCCCTCCAGTTGGCGCCGCGCCTCGGGCACGTCGCCCAATCCGGCGACGAGCATGGCGATCTGTTGCCGCAAGGGAAAGAGTTCCGGCGAGTCCGACCGCATCACCTGCTGTTCCTCGGCGAGAAGCGCGCGCAGTTCTCTCAACGCCTCGGTCGCCTCGCCCAGCTCCGCCTGGCAGCTCGCTGCCTGCTGCCGACACTGCCAGATCAGTTCCTCGTCGGGCACGGGACGCTTGGCGAGATCGACGATGAGCCGCTGGAACTCCGGAAGCGCCTGCCGGAACGCGCCGGCCAGGACGTACAGGTTGGCCAGGTTGAGCCTCAGCTCCAGGATCCGCGGCTGCCTTGCCGCGTGCCCGCCGCTGATCGGCTGCAGCACCGATTCGAGCAGCTCGGCGGCCTGGGTGAACCGCTCTTCCTCGGCAAGCTCCCAGGCCCGCTCCTCCACCTCGGCGAGCTGGTCGAGCGACGGCGGCTCGACAATCTCTGCCGCTGCTCGTGGACGGACGATGTCGACGCGCGTCGGCGGCAGCGGCGAGCGGGGCGGCAGCGGCCCGAACGGATACCGGTACGGCATTGTCGGGTCGACCCGCTGCCCGTCCGCCACCGTCGGGGCGGCGTCGGCTGCCTTCTCGGCATCGACCGCTCCGAACGGCGCCAGCATCTCGTAGACCTCGACCGCCGACTCGGGCCGGTGTTGCGGGTCCTTGGCGAGCAGCCGTACGAGGAGGTGCACCAGGACGTCCGGCACACCCGCGCGGTGCTCCGAGACCGACGGGACGGGGTCGTTCAAGTGCCGGTGCAGCATGCCGAGCGGGTTGTCGGCCCGGTACGGCGGCTTGCCGGTGAGCAGCTCGAACAACACGCAGCCGAGTGCGTATAGGTCGGTGCGCGGGCCCACGGCACTGTTCAGCGCCTGCTCGGGAGCCATGTATGTGGGCGTGCCCAGTGTGTGGCCGGTGGCGGTCAGCCGGGGCACGTCCGGTCCGAGCAGGGCGGCCACCCCGAAGTCCAGGACCTTGACGGCGCCGCTGGGGGTCACCATGACGTTCTGCGGCTTCAGGTCACGGTGCACGAGTGAGGCGGCATGCGCCACCGCCAGTACCGAGCAGATCTGGGTGCCGATGGCAGCCGCCCACGGAACGGCGAGCCAACCACGCTCGGCGATCAGGTCGGACAGGAGCACACCCGGAACGAGCTGCATGACGATGTAGAGGTCGTCGCCGTGGTGGCCGACGTCGTGCACGCTCGGCACTCCGGGGTGGTCCAGGCGTGCGGTCACCCGGGCCTCGCGGATGAACCGGTCGACGGCGGTGTCGCGGTCGCCGTCGGGCACGGCGAGCTTGCGCAGGAACTTGATGGCGACGGGCCGGTCCAGCTTCTCGTCGAAGCCCGCCCACACCTCCCCCATGCCGCCGTGACCGATCGGATACGTCAGCTCGTATCGATCCGCTACTCGTTCCTGCGCGTGCATCCGTCTCCCCCGGCAGCCCTGTCGGATGACACCGACGACTCGTCGGCTAGTACCGCTCGCCATAGATGTCGAGCAGTTCCTGGTAAGCCTCCCGGACCGCATCGTTCGCACCGGGATCGTGCGCCGCGTTCTCGGCAGCCACGGCAGCGAGTTCGAGCGCGTTACGCACCCGGGTCAGTTCCGCCTCCGTCTCGTCCCACAGCGTTGTCACGCGCTGCCGCTGTTCGGTCAGCGCCTTCCCCACGCTGCTCGTCGAATCCCCCGCCGGGCCGGACTGCCGGCGCCCCATCTGAGTACGCAACTGCTGCCGGCGGCTGAGCACATCGCTCGCCTCCCAGAGCGCCTGCGCCAGGATCTGCCCGCCCTCCGCAGCGTCCATCACACGGTCCACGTCGGGCAGCGCCCGTCCGGCCCGCTCCGCCAACTTCACCAGGTCGAGGAAGTCTTCCCGGTCCTCGGCCTCGGTCAGGGTGTGGTGCAAGGCGGGAAAGGCCGCCTGGTCGGGCGCCTCGATCTGAGGTGGCGGCTTCGTCGCCGTGATGCCGGCAAGCCCGAGGCCCAGCAGGAGCGCGACAAGAAACAGAATGACCAGCAGTGGCGCACCTGAGAAGCAGAGCACCGCGGAGACGAGCACCGCGATAGTGCAGAGCACGACGACGCCGGGAACCTTGGACGGCTCCGGGGCGGTCGGGACCGCCCGCAGGTCGGTGATGCTGCCCCACTTGTGTCGACGTGGCGAGCGGGTCACTTTCAGCGGGGTGAGCGCGGTCATGACCCGGGACTCGTCCACGGCGATCCAGAGGTGGAAGGTGGGCTCGGACGGGGACAACCGTCCTCCTCTCGGCGAGGTGCGAAGGCTCAGGCGATGCCCTTGCGGCGGCGGATCATCTGGTACGCCTGCCGGCGTGCGAACTGGTTGAGCTGCGACCGCAGGCTCTCGTCGTCGAGGTAGCGCTGCATCAGCTTGCCGTTGTCGTCGTGGCGGGACAGGATCACGTCCTCGATCCGCTTGTCGCAGACGACGCCGAAGTTGCTCTCGTCGTTGACGAGCGCTGCGGCTTCCAGCGTGCCGTCTTCGGCCAGCGCGACGATCTGCTGCTCGACCCAGACCTTGTCCGCCTCGCCCAGGCCGATACCGAACCGGTCGTTGAACACGTCGATCAGATCCGAGAGCGCGACCTTCTCCGGGTCGTGTTGCGAGCCGACACCACCGCCGACGAAACCGGGCAGCATCTGTTCCCCCTCGGGAGACAGCGAGGCGTCATGCTCACCGGTCTTACTGACCCGCAGGTGGGTCAACTGCACCTCACCGATGTCAACGGACGGGTCCTGCCGGCGCGGGAGCCGGTTGAGCAGCGCGCGCCCGTACAGGTAGAGCCGCTCCAACTCCTCGTCGTGGTAGGGCACTACCTGGCTGAGGAACGCGTACATCCGGGTGTAGTCGCGCAGTGCAGACCGGAAGTCGTCCGCAGCCTCCGGGTCGTCGGCGGCCAGGGCGTTGAAGCGCTGGACGGCCGGCTCGGTGAAGCGGTAGAGGGCGGCGTGGGCCCGCTGGAGACCGGTCTCCGTGGTCGCCTTCCGCTCCGCCTCCAGCAGCGCTTCGGCGTACGCCTGCAATTCCGAGTCGACGAGGACCGGGTAGCCCGTGACGGCGTTCTGCGCGGTGTAGAGCAGGTTCGGGTCGGTGGGCGTGGTGGCGGCGGTTTCGAAGTACGGCTTGAACTGCTCGGCGATGTCGCCGGCCTCGTTGACGAAGTCGAGAACGAACACGTCACCCTGCGTCTTGAGCGGGTGGGTGCGGTTGAGCCGGGACAGGGTCTGCACGGCGGCGACGTTCTTGAGCAGCTTGTCGACGTACATGGTGGTGAGCAGCGGCTGGTCGAAGCCGGTCTGGTACTTCTCGGCGACGACCAGGATCTTGTACTCGGTGTCCTGCTTGGCCTTCGGCGTGCCGGCGTACTTGTCGTCGGCGGCGGTGTAGCCGAACTTTTCGGGTAGCTCACCCTCGCCGAACCCGTTGATTCGTGCCTCGGTGTGCTCGACGCCGTCGACCTCCAGGTCACCGGAGAACGCCACGAGGGAGTCGCAGCCCACGTAGCCCTGCATCTCGACGTACTTCTTGATGGCGGTGTGCAGACGCACGGCGGCCTCGCGGGAGCCGGTGACCACCATGGCCTTGGCACGCCCGCCGAGGCGCGGCGCGGTGTGCTTGCGGAAGTGCTCGACGATGATCTCCGCCTTCTGGGCCTGCATGGTGGGGTGCAGGCTGGCGAAGCGGGCGAGCTGGGCGCCGGCCTTCTTCGGGTCGACCTCCGGGTCGTCGGGGTTGGCGTTGGCCAGCTTCCAGTACGACTTGTAGGTCAGGTAGTTGCGCAGCACGTCGAGGATGAACCCCTCGTCGATGGCCTGCCGCATCGAGTACGTGTGGAACGGCTGCGGATTGCCGGTGACCGGGTGCGGCGTGCCGAACAGTTCGAGCGTCTTCGGCTTCGGGGTGGCGGTGAACGCGAAGTACGACAGCGTCTCGTGCCGGCCTCGGGCCAGCGCCGAGGCCGTGAGCAGGTCACCCGACTCGTCGACGTCGTCGCTGCCGAGCTTGAGCAGCACCTTCTTCAGCGCGGCGGCCGAGTCGCCGGACTGCGACGAATGCGCCTCGTCGACGACGACTGCGAACCGCTTGCCCTTGAGCCCCTGCACCTGGTTGAGCACGTAGGGGAACTTCTGCATCGTGGTGATGACGACCTTTGCCGTCTCCCCCTGAAGCGCGGCGGCCAGCTGGGCGGAGTCCTTGTCGATCCGCTGCACCACGCCGGGCACGTGCTCGAACTGGAACACAGTGTCCTGCAACTGCCGGTCGAGGACGACCCGGTCGGTGATGATGATGACCTTGTCGAAGACCGGCTCGTTGGGGCGCAGCCCGTCCTTGGCGACGTTCGGCGCGGTGTGCAGGCTGGACAGCCGGTGCGCCAGCCACGCGATGGTGTTCGACTTGCCCGACCCGGCCGAGTGCATGACCAGGTAGTTGTGGCCCGAGCCGTGCCGGGCCGCGTGGTCGGTGAGCTGGGTGACCGCGTGCCACTGGTGGTAACGCGGGAAGATCAGCGCCTTGGATTCCTTGTCGTAGTGCAGGAACCGCCGCACCAGGTCCATGAACACGTCCGGGTGCCAGATCTGCACCCAGAGGTAGGAGCTGCGGTAACCCTTGTCAGTGGCCGGCGGGTTGCCCGCCCCACCGGACACGCCGGGCCCGTTCGATCCGGTGTTGAACGGCAGGAACCGGGTCTTCTCCCCCGCGAGCTTCGTCGTGACGAAGACCAGGTCGGGGTCGACCGCGAAGTGCACGAGGGTACGCCGGGCGAAGATCAGTTCTTTCGGGTCGCGGGTCTTGCGGTACTGCTCCTTGGCGTCCTCGACGGTCTGGCCGGTGAGCGGGTTCTTCAGCTCGGCGGTGGCGAGGGGGATGCCGTTGACGAAGAGAACCAGGTCGAGGGTGTTGTTGTTGCTGATCGAGTACGCGAGCTGGCGGGTTACGGTGAGGCGGTTGGCGCGGTAGAGCTTGAGCGCGTCGTCGGTGATGGCGTGGGCGGGCTTGAAGTACGCGAGGCGGATCAGAATGCCCTTGTCCTTGACACCTCGACGGAGGACATCGAGGGGCCCGCGCTCATCGATCTGCTTGGCGAGATGCTGGGCGAAGCTCCGCTGCGCCACGTCCGGGTCGTTCCCGTGATACGCCAGCAGCTTCGTCCACTCCTCCGGCTGGGTCTCACCGATGAAGGTGAACAATTCGGCTGTATCGAGGCCAGACTCCGTTCGGAAGTTGCCGGTCAAACCCCTCTTCCAGCCCGCTGCTCGCAAATCTCCCTCTATGCGGCCCTCGAACCGCCTCTCTACTTGAGAGGACACACTCACTCGACACTCTCCTCGTCGGAGTCCTCGACCTCTCGCACAACCGACCTCGCCAGCGACACCAGCGATCCCTCACTGCCGAGGAACCATCGGCGCGGGCCCTGCACAGCCACCGGTGCCCCATTCCACTCGGCGAGCGCATACATACGCATGACAAGGCCACTCGGCGTGTACCGCTTACCGTCCGCGGCCCACACCAATGGTCGAGACCGGCTGTTCACCCAAGTCGCCGCACCCCGACGACTGTCTTCCGATAGCCAGGAGGCCAAAGCTCGCCGTTCGGGTTCCGTTACCGCACGGAAGCTAAGGCGGCTGCCTTCCTTGATTCGAGCAGCATCGACCAAGATGTGTACGGAGTTACGACGTCGGGTGGTTCGCTGCCGCGGCACAGGCACATAGTCCGGCCGCAAATCGGGTGCAGGTGTGCCCGTCTCAAGCGCCGTAAGCACGGACCGCACTAGTGGTCGAATCCGGTCGGCAGAAGCGAGCGTCGGCCCGATGAATGAACTCTGACCAAACTGTTCGTCGATCTGAGTTACTAGCCAGCGAACGGTCTTGCCAACAAGAAGAGGAACCTGGTCAAGCACAGCTTCCCAATTATAGTCGGAATCATCAATGCCATCCCGACCCAAATCTTGAAATACGATATGCGCGACGATCAGGCTGCCCTGCTCGGCGACGGCGGCCGCACGGCCCTCCAACCCAGGCTGCATGGCATGAAGCGAGTCACGAACCCGACGCAGCAACTGAACAGAGCGCCAGATCTGCACGGCGGGAGGCCGCTCGCCGAAAATCCTCACATATGCACCCTCCGGACCCTCCTCCCACAAGAGGTCCTCGTTATTTCGAACACGTTGCGCCAGCCTTGGATCGGCATGTGCACAGGCCAGAGCTATTGCAGCCTCCCGGACAGTGCAACCGCTCTCCGGCGACGGCTCGAACTCGCTTCGCCTGATCGTGTAGGTCAGACCGAGCGCCAACGAGAACTCTTCTCGGATCGCCAACTGCACCTCATCAAGCGCCACAAAGTCGCGCCGCTCGATGTGGTTCTGGGTGTTCGTAGCCTTCGTTATCTCTGCGCTGGTCGCTTCGTCTGTACTTGCAATGACCCGGATGCCCACCAATGCACCTCGGACGCGATCATCGCCCTTTTGCACCGCTGCCGCGATCGCTGCAACCGTTTGCGCGCCGTTCACGACGCTGATATTAGTCGCCTCTATCTTGGCAGTACCGTAGGGAGAGCTTCGACTCTTGGGTGTCAGTTCAAGACTGTCACACAAAATCGTGACACCATTATTCCGATACCAAAACTCGTAAGGTTCCTCGGCTAGACTCCGGGCGATATCGGCGTTCACCTGGGTAACGCCGAGGGATTCTCGAATGTTCTTCCGAAACAACTGGTCGCCGTTATCTTCATACCATGAGGCAACCGTGGCTGCCGTCGTAACACCGTTAGCCGCCCGCATTGGCGTACTCAATTCAAACCAGCGGTCCATCTCAAAATCCAACTTTATTGGATCAGGCTGCGCCGTCTTTCGAATAATTTCCCAAATGTCGCGCACGTAAAGGACTTCAAAATCGAGGTAATGCCCATGAGCGTTGAATTCGTCCCGCAACTCCGATAGCCGTAGCAAAACATTGGGATGCAGTGGCGCCTGCCTCATTAGACCAATCGTCAGCATAATGCGAGCTTGCGGGTCGTCGACGATCGTAGTGATCTGTGTTTTGAGAGGCTGAACTTTTGCGTTGAATCGTCCGAATTCGCGTCGATCAATCATACGCAGGCCATCCGCCATGGTTATTACATCTAGCTCACCAAAGTTGGCCGCCGCGCGATCGTTCCACTTCGTTTGAATCAGCCATAGTCGAGGCGCGCCAGCTGTGAACGCGACGGCATCGATGCCGAAGTCTTGACCGCCGTCCGTTACGGTAGCCGCAGCTCGCGCATCACCACAATCGGTCCGACTGTTGGTGATTGCAGCAGCAAGCGCTCTCGAGAGCAGGCAGCGGCGCCGTTCATCGGGGTCCGGGTTGGTGAAGTCGCCAACATCGATGCGATCCTCGAACCTTCGGCGCAACGAGTCTGCGATAACCGTCACCTGTCGCGACGCATCCATCAGCTTGGACACCCAAATCCTCCCGGCGGCAGATTGCCTGCAAGTCCGTTGTTGCTACCTGGCTTGGTTGATCCTTCTCACTTCACCGGCCCCCTACGCCAACTCCGAAGCTTCCGCCGTTTGCACGTCGAGCCTTCCGGTCACGGCCGCCGCCACCAGCGCTTGACGACGGAGATGAAGTAGTAACACCTGGCGGTCGATGGCACTGCATATTTGTTCAACGACCCGAAGTTTCTCCTTCAACGCCACGACGATTTCGCGTTGACGGACGAGGGTCGGCAAAGGAATAGGGAAGTCAAGGATCTTGCTACTGTTTGTTGATGCTAGATTTGTTGTCCTCACTCCCGTGCTTTCGAAATAGCATCGGCCATGAATGGACCGAGTGACGAAAGCAAGATATTCCGGATCGAGTCTCGCCTTATCGCATCGAATTGCGAAGACATGATTTTGATGGAGGCAGTCGACAAGCTGACCGCGCCATACTGCCCCTCGACCGAGTTTGTCAAGGTCTCCGCCCTCGGTCATCAATACATCGCCGGCCTGCAACTTGCTGCGTTCCGCTAGACCGCGAGGGACTGTAACCTCGGTGACAGAATCCAGGCTAAGGCGACCCGCTTGCACATTGGCGACGCGCAGATACGGCAAGGTAACATCGCCATCGGTCCTTTGCCGGGCTCCGTTCACTGTAAGCCCCGACTGGAGACGGCTTATGTAGCCAAGCCGAACCAGGGGCAGCGATACAGGGAGCACCGGGAGCCAGGGGAAGTTGTCATCCCGCTGACCCTTCGCCAGGATTCCTGGCATCAACTCTTCGGAGATGACTGCTTGGACACGCTCCTCGAGAATCCTTCGCTGGGCCACCCTCCGCTCTACTACCGCGACGAACCGAGCTAACTCGGCGTCGAGGAAGTCCACGATTCGGCGCTGCTCTTCTAGGGGTGGCACAGGAATCGGCGCGGCGGCGAGTCGTTCACAGACAAGTTCGATTTGGTTTGTCGCTCCGACAACAAGAGCCGAAGAAATATAGTGCTGAAATGGTTCCGAAAGAAGATAATAATAGGCAAATCGAGGATGAAGGATTTGGGGCTGCGCGCGAAGGCGCGTAACGTGACTATCAGCCATAGCCGGGCGAGAATCCGGAGTGCCCGAGAAGAACCCGACACGGCCGAGCGTTCCACGGCCAGTGGAGTTAAGAAGGACATCGCCTGTTCGAAGGATGCCCTTCAACTGTGTTGGATCGCCTGCGACGGCGTGCAGCCGAGCTCGTCTCCAGTCCAAGCCGTAGGCTTGGTTCGCTGCCTGGCTGACGGCCCAGACTTGGCCATCCTCCACATAGTCAGGGGCGGTCCCGCGACCAATTGATTCGGTCACATGCTTCAGTGGCCGCCATTCCCACTTGGCAGGAATCGCCACGCCTGCAAGGCCGGTAGTCACCGCCTCACCTCGCCAAGCAGAGCCTGGATTTCGGTTTCTAGGGCCATCAACTCAGAGTCGATTTCGTCGAGTGGGCGTGGCGGGTTGTAGACGAAGAAGTGGCGCGTGAATGGAATCTCGTAGCCAATCTTGGTTTTGCTTTCGTCAATCCAGGCACCGGAGACGTGCGGAAGCACCTCCCGCCTTAGATAAGCGTGTATGTCCTCGTTCAGCGGCACGTTCTCGTTATCGCGCAGATCCGGGTCCGGCAGTGGGTTGCCCTTGCGGTCGCTCTGCATCTCCCCCTCCGGGTCACTGACGGAGAACGCCTCCCACACCGCCTTCTCCACCGCCGCCGGCAGCTTGCCCAGCCCGTTCAGCTTCATCGCGAACTCGGCCCGCGTCGCTGACGACGTACCGATCAGCGACTTCACCGCCGTCAGCAGCGATTCGCGCTCGGCGTACCTGAGGACCGCCTTTGCCTCGGCAAGCAGCGCAACCGTCTTCTCCGTGACCTCGAACCGCAGCCGCAGCGGTCGCTCTACGGTGATCCGCTGGTATCCGAAATCGGTGGTCTTGAAGACCTTCACGTTTGCGTGCTGCGGGTGCTCCGGGTCGTCCGCGATGGCCAGCGCGTTCACGTACGCCCGGGTCAGGTCGTCGATGTGCTCGTCGGTGAGCATCTTGCGCTTGTCGCCGAGGCTCTTGCGCATCTTCGTCCAGTAGTCGCGTCCGTCGAGCAAGACGACCTTGCCCTCGCGGGCCGGGTCCTTCCGGTTGGTGAGGATCCAGAAGTAGGTGGAGATGCCGGTGTTGTAGAAGAGCTGGTCAGGCAGCGCGACGATGCCCTCCAGGAGGTCCTTCTCCAGGATCCAGCGGCGGATCTCCGACTCACCAGATCCGGCACCACCGGTGAAGAGCGGCGAGCCGTTGAAGACGATCGCCAGCCGGCTGCCGCCGTCATCGGGGCGCTTCATCTTCGAGATCATGTGCTGGAGGAACAGCAGTGAGCCGTCGTTGATCCGTGGCAGGCCGGCACCGAAGCGGCCGGCGAAGCCCCGGGCGTGCTCGGCCTTGATGAACGTTTCGACCTTCTTCCACTCCACACCGAACGGCGGATTGGCGAGCATGTAGTCGAAACGCTCATCCTCGTGGCCGTCCTGGCTGAAGGAGTTCCCGAAAGCGATCTTCGTCGGGTCACCGCCCTTGAGCATCATGTCGGAGCGGCAGATCGCGTACGTCTCGCCGTTGAGTTCCTGCCCGTACACCTCAACGGTGGCGTGGGCGTTGTGCTCCTCGATGTACTCCTGCGCGACGCTGAGCATGCCGCCGGTGCCGCAGGCCGGGTCGTAGATCTTCCGGACAATGCCGGGGGTCACGAGGTCGTCCTCGTCGGGAGCCAGCAGCAGGTTGACCATCAGCCGGATAACCTCGCGCGGCGTGAAGTGCTCACCGGCGGTCTCGTTGCTGATTTCCGAGAAGCGACGGATCAAGTCCTCGAAGACGTAGCCCATCTGGTGGTTGGACACCACGTCCGGGTGTAGATCCACTTCTGCAAACTTCGTGAGCACCTGGTAGAGCAACCCGGCTTCGGCGAGGCGGCTGATCTGGGTATCGAAGCCGTACTTGTCCAGCACGTCGACCGCACCTGGCGAAAACCCGCCGATATAGGCACGCAGGTTGAGGGCCGCATGGTCCTGGTCGCCGAACGACGTCTTGAAGGACAGCTTGCTGGTGTTGTAGAACGGCAGCCCGGCTACCCTCCGCAGCACCGGATCCATGTTCTGCACGCCAGCGTCCTTGAGCTGCTGGTGCCGGGCCAGCACCGCGTCCTTCGTCGGCTCCAGCACGCAGTCCAGCCGTCGCAACACTGTCAACGGCAGGATTACCCGTCCGTACTCGGACTGCTTGTAGTCGCCGCGGAGCAGGTCGGCCACGGACCAGATGAAGTTGGCCAACTCTTGGTGCTTGGTGCTCACCAGTTTCCTTTCGATTGCCTTAAGACAAGCAGTATCACTGCCGTCCTGCATCGTTGTAGTCGCCCACTCGGCCGAAACGATCAACCGAGCGTCAGCGTGTCGTCTCAGGCGGAGGATGCACGGCGGGCCACCGGCCCGCAGGCTTCCGCATCTGTCACCGAAGCGCCGCCTCCGCGTCGGATATCTGACGAAAGGAATGTCCGCCGGGGAATCATATTGGCCCGTCCGCGGGGCAAACCGCGCCACGGGCCAGCCCGTCGGCGGTGAGCTGCACCAGTTCCGCCCCGAGCGTCGCCGCCTGCCGCAGTGCCGACTCGAAGGCGTGCAACCGTCGGAACGCCTCCCCGTACCGCTCCTGTTCCTCCCGCGACACCCGCCGCACCTGCGCCCGCCGTACGTCGAACCGCAGCGTTCCCGAGAGACTCGACGCCTGCCGCTCATTCGTCGACGTCCGAAGTTGGCCCGCAAGGAACCACGAATCCAACGCCGCGGGATTCGGCCGCAGCAGATACAGGTTGCGCCCCAACAGGGCACCCTCCGCCGTCACCACCCGCGCGGTGAGCTGCCGCGCGATCATCGGCACCACCACATCCCCGGCGGCCAGGGCGATCTCCTGCCCGAGCCGCCCGTCGTCGCGCCCCGAGGGCTCACCGCCGCCCAACACGTCCGACACGGTCAGCACCGGCCGACCGTCACCGGCAAGCTCACCGTCATCGCCGGAAGCACCCCGGATCGGCCCGAGGAGCTGCAACGCGCCGGCCCGGACCAGCTCGCCGACCGTAAGGAACTCTCCCTGGGCTTCGTCGGCCGCGGGCGTGACCTGCGGCATCAACGTCGGTAGGTCGGCGACGACGGCGGCGAGGCGCTCGCGTGTGCGTACCAGATGTTCGCCTGTCGCCTCGCCCACGACGG
Organism: Micromonospora chalcea; assembly: GCF_002926165.1. Classification (GTDB taxonomy): domain Bacteria; phylum Actinomycetota; class Actinomycetes; order Mycobacteriales; family Micromonosporaceae; genus Micromonospora; species Micromonospora chalcea. The sequence continues at coordinate 69,306 of NZ_MAGP01000075.1, forward strand.
CGGGCTGGCGACGTGCGGGGGTGAGGTCGATCTCCTCGTCGAGCAGTTCGATGACCGGGACGGCGCGGGCGTAGCCGGGCTCGTCGATCTCGCCGTCGTTGGCGAAGAACCGCCAGGTGTCGAGGATCCGGGTGTGATCGCCGGTGGCGGCGTCGATGAGCAGCGTCCGCGCCGGTGGGGGCGCGTCGGCCGGTGGGCGGCGCAGCACCCACAGGTGCAGGGGTACGCCGTGCGGCGCGGCTGCCCCCGGCGGCAGCGCGATGACGGCGCGCAGCACGCCGCGGCGCAGCAGTTCGGCGCGAATGCGGCGGCCGGGGCGGCGGCCGGCCACGGCGGGCGGCATCAGGAGTACGGCGTGGCCGCCCGGTCGCAGGTGGGCCAGCGCGTGCTGGACCCAGGCGAGTTCCGGTTCGGTACGTGGGGTGGTGCCGACGATCCAGCGCGGGTCGTGGCCGAGTTCCTCGTCGCCCCAGTTGCTGGCGCCGAAGGGCGGGTGGCAGACGACCGCGTCGAACGTGCGTCCGGAGTAGTCGTCGGCGCGCAGCGAGTCGCCGGTGGTCACCTCGCCCGGTACGTCGCGTAGTGCCAGCCACAGTCCGGCCAGCCGGGCCAGGTCGGGGTCGAGTTCCTGCCCGTACGCGGAGGTGCAGCCGGCGCGGACGGCGGCGCGCAGTGTGGCGCCGGTGCCGGCGGCGAGGTCGAGGACGGAGCCGCCGGCTACGGCGGCGAGCCCGGCCATCAGGTCGGCGATGTCGTCGGGGGTGGCGTGCGGGCGAGCCGGTCCGGGGGCGGAGAAGCGTTGCCAGAGCGCGTCGAAGGCGCCCTGTGGGCCGAGTTCGTCGGCGAGCGCGTCGATGTCCGGCGCCAGCGCCTTCAGCTGCGGGTCTGCCGGGCGGGTGGGGCGTTGGCCGCGTTGCCGGGTAAGCAGCCGGGCGCCGACGGCGGCAAGCCCGGCGGCCGGTGAGGGACCGGCTGCGACGAGGTGCCGCCAGAGCCGGTCGGCAGTGGCGAGTTCCGGGAGTTTGCCCTGGGCGTGCAGCCAGCGCTCGACCTGGGCGAGGTCGAACTCGGGACTGGTGGCGCTGCCGCCGACCGGCTCGGGGAAGTCCCCGTGCCGTTTGCGCCAGTTGCTGACGGCGGCCCGGCCGACACCGGCGAGCCGGGCGATCTCCGCTGCGGTGATTGTCGGTGTCTCCTGCACGTTCGGAGTGTGTCACACCTGTCAAGCATGATGCTTGTTGACAGCGTTCACAGATGATGCTCTCATTGACGCCGCCACGTTCACAGCAGGAGGAAAACAATGCGCAAGACCACCACGCTCGCCCTGATCGCCGGTGCCCTCGTCGCCCTGGGCTGCGGTGCCGGCACCACCGACGACACCACCGGCAGCAAGGCGGAGACCGGCACCGAGGCGGCCGCCGGCGACACCGACGGCGGCAAGGCCGACACGGGCAAGAGCGACGACAAGCCGAAGACCGCGAAGATCGGCCACCCGGCCCGTGACGGCAAGTTCGAGTTCACCGTCAAGTCCGCGAAGTGCGGCGTCAGCAAGGTCGGCTCGTCGACGTTCGGCGCCAAGGCGCAGGGCCAGTTCTGCCTGGTCACGCTCAACGTGAAGAACATCGGCAAGGAATCGCAGATGTTTGACGGCAGCAGCCAGAAGGCGTACGCCGCAAACGGCACCGAGTACTCCGCCGACGGTTCGGCCGCCATCTACGCCAACAAGAACGCGGAGACGTTCCTCAACGACATCAACCCCGGCAACCAGGTCACCGGCGTGGTCGTCTTCGACATCCCGAAGGACGTCAAGCTCGCCAAGCTTGAGCTGCACGACTCGCCGTTCTCCGGCGGCGTGACCGTCTCCCTGAGCTGACCTGACCAGCGCCGGCCAGGGCGGGATCCGCGAACCCCGCCCCCCGGCGCCACTCCGCCGCCAGCCCGATTCTCTACGCGAGGAGATCGACATGCGCAGTGCGAACAAGCCGGACGACGGCCGCGACCGCCAGTCGCCGCCCGGCACCTACCCGACGACTGTCTACCGGCTCACCGTTCCGGCCACGGACGACGGCCTATGCGCCGCGCTCAACCTGGACTACCTGCGGCGGCACGGCTTCGAGCCCGCCCCGCACCGGGTCCTCGACGCACCGGCGCTGCTGGTGCACGGCAGCGCGCCCCGCGACCGGGCCGAGTGGTGCGGTGTCCTGTCAGGCCTGGTCGGCACCGACGTGACCATCGGCTACAGCAGCGGCGGCGGCGCCCTGCTGCTGGCGGTGGACGACCGGGCATACGCCCTGACCTTCGGCACCCTGGGCCGTTTCATGATCGAGCTGGAGAAGACAGACCCGACGTTCGGTGTCTCCTTCGCCGTGCGGACGCTTCACCCCAGCGGGATCCGCCAGGTTCGCCGCCGGGTGGTGGGTGCCAGCGGCCGGGTGGACCGGAGCCTGGTTCCGGGCGGCCAGCCCATCTGGAGGTACGGCATCGACAAGTGGGGGGAGATCGTCGGCCAGGTGTCCGGCCGCGTCGACAACCCGAACCTGACTGCGTGCCAGGGTGCGGGCGCTGCGGTGAGGGTCGAGGGCAGCGACGCGCTGCGCATCCCTCTCGGCGTCTCCCCCGAGCGGCTGCTCGCCGATCTGCGGGAGATCGACCGGGTGTGCCGGCAGGAGTCGCCGCTCGCCGACCTGGAGTTCATCGAGCAGATCCGGCCGCTGCGCCCCAACGACTCCCGGCACCCGGCGCTGATCGAGGTTCTCGACCGGCGGCTGGGCCTGCCCGACCCTCCGGATCTCGGCATCGCGGTGCCGGGCAGCCTGGTGGCCGACGTCGAGCACGTCGCTTCGTACCGGGTTCGCGTGCCCCGATCCGGGCGAGGCCCGATCCTGACCACGGACCTGGACCTGTCGGCCATCCTGTCGCACACCGTCCACGCCCTCGACGGTGACCGGTGGCCCGGGCTGCGCAATGGCACGCTGACGCTCTACGCCGACGCCGCCGGTACCGAGGAGATGGCATCGACGCCGGTGTCCCGGTGGATCACCGCCGAGGTCGCCGTCGGCGGCAGCCACATGCTGCTGCACGAGGGCCGGTGGTACGAGATCGGCGACCGCCACCGCGAGTTCCTGCGCCAGGAGGTGGCTCGCATCCTGAACCGGCCGCCCAGCGTCGTGTTGCCGCCGTGGACGAAGGAGCTGGCGAACGAGGACTGCTACAACCGCGAGGCAGCAAAGAAGCGTCCGGGCCTGGTGCTGCTGGACAAGAAGCTCCTCCGCACCGGGCAGCACCCGCATGGCATCGAGGCGTGCGACCTGCTCGGGCCGAACGGTGAGCTGATCCACGTCAAACGGGCGTCGGGCAGCTCGCCGCTCAGTCACCTCTTCGCGCAGGGTGTCACGTCGTTCGACGCGTTGCGCTACGACAACCAGGCGCGTAACCGGTTCCGCGACCTGGTGCGCGCGCAGCCGGGCGGGCCGGACCTGCCCGAGGACTTCCGCCCGCGCACGGTGGTCTATGCCATCGCTTTGAGTGCCGGCCGCACCGTCACCGTGGACTCGCTGTTCACATTCGCGCAGGTCGCGCTCTACCAGGCGGTGAAGACGCTGCGCACGGAGGGCGTCGACGTCGAGGTCGTCGCCATCCCACCCGCCTGACCGGCACCCCTTCCGGATCCGACCGCCCGGCGGACCGCACGCCCGCCGGACGGTCACCCCTGCCTGCCGCCGTGCCATCGACCACCCAGGAGGAACGATGCGACCGGACGAGTTCCGCCACGCCCTGAGCCTGCTCCCCGCTCCCCTGCACCAGCGCGCCCTTCCGCTTCGCCAGTGCGTCTTCCACACCGCGTGCCCGCCGTGCCGGCGCGTCGGCGACGCGGTCACACTCGCGCTCGCCGCGGCTCACTACGGCCGGCTCACCTCGGCCGGGCAACTCCTCGACAACGCCGTCCGGCTCGCCGAGGAACACGGCACCATCCGTCCCCCGCAACCCGATCCGGCGCGCGGCCCAGATCGGCCCGTCCCGTGGACGGCCGTCTCCGCGCCCGTCGTCGCCGTACGCGGCGTCAGACCGAAGCGCCGCGCCGGCGGCAGCGGCTACGCGACCGGGCGGTGGACCCGCCGGGTCACCAGTCGCGGGCCCAGTCCGGCGGCGGTACGACGGCGAGCTGCGGCTCCCCGCTGATCGGTTCGAGCGCGTGCACGATCCGCAGGTCCCCGTCGGCGGCGGCATCGGAGTCGGTCAGCACCCGGCCGCTGCTGCCGCCGACGCTCACCAGCACCCACCAGTCGGGGTGGATGCCGCCGTCGTCGACGAGCGCCCGTACGCCGAACTCGCGGGCGAAGGTGACCGCGAGATCACGCTCGCCGTGGTCGGTGGCGGCGGCCAGTTCGGTATCGCCGGTGAGGATCCAGCCGAAGCCCTCGCCCCCGTCGGGCGGGATGAGCATCGCCACCGGCCGGGGATCGTCGACGGCCCGTTCCTCGACCCGACCGACGTACACGCTCTCCGGCGCCACGCCGTACTCCGTCAGCAGGAACCGGCGGAGGGCGTCCGCCGGCAGCTCGGCCTCGAAGTGGATCCAATATCGCACCCCTGCCCCTCTCCGAAGCCGAGCCCGATCCGCCACAGTGTCTTGCCTCGGCGGCCCGCCGGGGAGTTGGCTGTCGGGTATGGCCCGCATCGCGTACCACGACGCGGACGCCGAGGCGTTCGCCGCGACCCGGCACCTCACCGACGACGGTCTCACGGCCTGGCGGGCCGCCGTCGCCCGGCATCTCACCCCGCGCTCCGGGATGCGACTGCTCGACCTGGGTGCCGGGACGGGTAGCTGGGCACGCGCGTTCACCGACTGGTTTCCCGGCGTCGAGGTGGTCGCCGTCGAGCCGTCGGCGGCGATGCGCGCCCGCTGTGTGTTCGCGCCACTCGTCGCAGGCGACGCCGGGCACCTCCCTCTGGCCGGCGGCAGTGTCGACGGCGCCTGGCTGTCCACGGTCATCCACCACGTGCCCGACCTGGCCGCGACGGCACGCGAGCTGCGCCGGGTGCTGCGTCCCGGTGCCCCGGTGCTCATCCGGTCCGCGTTCGCCGGTAGGCACGAGGCGATCACGCTGTTCGACTACTTCCCGGAGGCGGTCCGCGTGCTGGACACGTACCCGAGCATCGCCGACGTCGGGGCCGCCTTCGCCGCCGCCGGCTTCGCCACCGCGGCGGTCGAGGCGGTCCCGCAGGTCACCGCACCCTCGCTGCGGGAGGCGGCGGCCGGCCTGCGCCGGGAGGCGCACACGCCGCTTCAGCTCATCACCGATGCGGAGTACGCCGCCGGCATCCAGCGGCTACGCGAGGCAGCAAGGACGGTCGACAGCCCGGTCGTCGACGCCCTCGATCTGCTCGTGCTGCGCTGAAACACGCGGTTAGGGTGGGGCGATGGATCATCGTCAGTGGACTGTCGTCGGCGCGCCGTCGAGCGCCGGCGCGCACACCCCGGGTGTCGAGCGAGCCCCGGCCGCCCTGCGCGCCGCCGGCCTGCTCGACCTGCTGCGCGACGGGGCGGACGTCGAGGACTGCGGTGACGTGCCGGGCTTCCGGTGGCGGCCCGATCCGGCGTACCCGAGGGGGCAGAACGCGGGCGCGGTGGCCGCCGTCGCGTCGGCGGTGGCCGACCGGGTCGCGGGCGCGCTGGGCCGGGGCCGCGTGCCGCTGGTGCTCGGCGGCGACTGCACAGTCACCGTCGGCCTGGTCGCCGGGTGCGCGCGGGCCGGGATGTCGCCCGCGCTGGTGTACGTGGACGGCGGCCCGGATCTCTACACGCCGGTGACCCGCGCGAACGGCAACCTGGATGCGATGGGGCTGGCGCACATGCTGGGCCTGCCGGGAACGCTGCCCGAGGTGGCGGGCGTCGGGCCGGTGGTGCCGCTGCTGTCCCCGCAGCGGGTGGTGGTGTACGGGGATTCGCTGCCCCGGGGTGACCACGAGCGGGAGCTGGTGGCGGAGCTGGGGCTGGCGTACGTGCCCGCCGATGAGGTGCACGCCGACGCGCGGGCGGCGGCGCGCCGGGCCCGGGCGGTGGCCGAGGGCGCGGCCGACGGGTTCGTGGTGCACTTCGACGTGGACGTGCTGCGTTTCGTGGACGCGCCGCTGGCGGACGTGCCGGAGTCGTCCGGGCTGAGCCTGGACGAGGCGGCGGCAACGCTGGCGGAGCTGGTGGCGAGCCCGAAGTTCGCCGGGTTGTCGGTCACCGAGATCAACCCGCACCATCTGCCGGACGACGAGGTGCTGCCCCGGTTCGCCGGTGTGTTGGCCGGGGCGCTGACCGAGGGCTAGGCGGTCTCCGCGAGGTGCAGCGGCAGCACCTTCGCCGCGCTCACCGCCAGGTCGCGGTCGAGCACCTCGTCGCGGGGTACGAAGACCATCGCCTGTCCCTCGCCGAGCACCACGTCCTCCTGGCGCGCGTCGGTGGTGCCACGGAAGACGTACACGGTGACCGTGTGGGCAAAGCCGTCCTCGTGCGGGCGGGGGCCGCTCCACAGCAGGTGCAGCTCCCCGGCGGTCAGCCCGGTCTCCTCCAGCAGCTCGCGCCGGGCGGCCTGCTCCGGTGGCTCGCCGGGTTCGATGCTGCCGCCGGGCAGGCTCCACTGGTACGGAGACACCGGCGCGTTGCCGTCGCGGTGCTGCATGAGGATCGCGCCGGTCCGGTCGACGAGCAGGACGAGGGCGACGTCGTATGCGGCCACGTCCTGAGCCTGCCACGCGGCACCGGCGACACGCAGCCCCCACTTTCCGCGGCATCGACCGAAAGTTCGATTCAGAGCACCAGAAGCCATAGACATATCGACATGGCTTTTGTAGCGTCAGCGCACAGGCGACGAAGGAGTGCGACCATGTGCTACGGACATGACGGACACGCCGCGCTGCAACAGTCACTTGACCGGCGTGGCCTGCTGCGCGGCTCCCTGGCGGCGCTCGCCGGGATCGGGCTCGCCGCCGGGCTCGGCGCGACGGGCGCCCAGGCCGGCGGACACCACCACGGCCGGCGCCCGGTGCCGAAGGAACTGATCAGCCTTCAGCTCTGGACGGTCCGCGACGCGCTCAACGGCTCCCCCGGCTACGACCCGACGCTGGCGCACCTGGCCCGCATCGGCTACCCCCGGGTCGAGCTGGCGCTCGGCTACTTCGGCCGTACCGCCCGGGAGCTGCGCCGCTTCCTGGACGGCATCGGCATCAAGGCCAGCTCCAGCCACGACGGCATCGCCGCCGACGCCGCCGCGCTGGACCAGAAGATCGCCGACGCCCGTACGCTGGGCCAGCGGTTCATGGTGGTGCCGTACCTGAACTCCGACCGCGAGGACGACTGGAAGCGCTGGGCGGAGCAGATGAACGTCGAGGCCGCCGCCGCGCGCAAGGCGGGTCTGCGGTACGGATACCACAACCACGCGCACGAGTTCACCATCGACTTCGGCAACGGCCGGCGGCCGTGGGACGTGCTGACCGAGGAACTCGACCCGCGACTGGTGCACCTGGAGATCGACATCTACTGGGCGGTCACCGGCGGCATCACCTCCGGCGAGGGCGTCGCCGACCCGGAGGGCTTCACGCTCGACGTGATCCGCTCGGCGCCGCAGCGGGTCCTGCAGTACCACGTCAAGGACCGCGACCCGGCCACCGGCGACATGGCCGACCTGGGCACCGGGATGATCGACTTCGCGCGGATCTTCCGGGGGCACCAGGTGATGGAGTACATCGTGGAGAACGACACGCCGGACGTGACGCCGCAACGGACCGCTGAGGTCGGCTACCGCTACCTGCGCCGCCTGCGGTTCTGACCCGCAGCGGGGCACGGACGGCCGCCGGGCGTGACACGCTCGGGGTGGCCGCGCCGACCGAGGGGGTACGCGATGACCGACGAGCCGGACGACGTCCACTACGACCGCCTCTACCGGGACACCGAACGGCCGCCGTGGGAGATCGGCGGTCCGCAGCCGGCGCTCGCCGAGGTTCTCGACACCGGGGTACGCGGCCCGCGCGTGCTCGACGTCGGCTGCGGCACCGGGGAGTTGGCGCTCGCGCTGGCCCGCCGCGGTCTCGACGTGACGGGTGTCGACATCTCGGCGGTGGCGATCGATCAGGCGCGGGCCCGGGCCGCCCAGGCGGGACTGCCGGCGCGTTTCGAGGTGTGCGACGCCACGGCGATCCCGGTGCCGCCGGTGCCGTACGACTCGGTGTTCGACTCCGGGCTGCTGCACTCGCTGGACCGGCGGGGCGCCGCCGTACGCGACTACCTGGCGCTGCTGCCGCGCCTGACCGCGCCCGGCGGGGCGGTGTTCGTGCTGGCGGTGTCGCCGGAGGCGGGCCAGGGCTGGGGTCTGGACGCCGACGCCCTGCGCGCGGCGTTCCCGGAGCCGCTGTGGTCACACGTCACGGTGGAGCGGATCGACGTGCTGGCCCGGGTCGAGGGCGCGGACCTGCGGCTGGCCGGCAATCTGCTGCGCGCCACCCGCTCCCCCGTCGGTCCGTAGCGGGACCGGTCCGGCGGGCGGCGTCAGCGACGCCAGTGCTGACGTGGGGCGTAGCCCTCGCGGCGCAGCCAGTGTTCGGTGTAGACGATCCGCTCGGCCTCGATCACGACGAGCGGGTCCTCGGGCGGCTCGGACAGCGACCGGCCGCGCTCGGCGTGTTCGCTCTCCCAGCGGAACGCGGCCCAGTGGTGGGCCCGGTCCGGATGCTCCGGCCCGAGCACCCGGGCGGTGCCGAACACCTGCGCGCCGCGGCTGCTGGCCAGCCCGACCAGCGGCGCGAAGACGCCGACCGACACGCGCGGGTCGGCGGCGATGTTGCGCATCTTCGGCGAGCGCGGCGCGGCGGTGAACATCAGCGTGAAGCCCAGCGGGTAGTAGCGCACCGGCGTCGCCAGCGGGCCGTCCGGCCCGACTGTGGCGAGCACGCACATGTTCTGCGACGACAGCAGGTTGAGGATGCGTTCGGCCAAGCGGTCCCGGTCCAGCTTCCTCGTCGGCGCCGGCCCGGTCAGCCACGGGTTCGTCAGCGGCACGGGGCGTCCTCGATCATGACGGCACCCTACCGGCCGGGTTCAGGCGCGGGCCGGCGAAGTGCTGGCCCGCAGCACCACCTCCGCGGGCAGGCGGCTGATCCGCCGGCGGCGGCCCGGGTTCTCGGTGAGCGCCAGCTCCATCGCCTTCTCGCCGAGCTGGCGCAGCGGCAGCGCCACTGTGGTCAGCGGTGGGGTGAGGTCGCGGACGATCGGGATGTCGTCGAAGCCGGCCACCGAGATGTCGCCGGGCACGGACAGCCCGTGGTCGCGCAGCGCCGCGTACGCGCCGACGGCCATCACGTCGGTGAGCGCGAACACGCAGGTGGCGTCGAGGCCACGGCCGAGCAGCTCGGTCATCGCCTGGTAGCCGCCGTCACGGGTGAACTCCGCCTCGGCCACCGCCGCCGGGGACAGCGTCACGCCGGCGGCGGCCAGCTCGTCGCGGAACCCGCCGAACCGGTCGGCGACGGTGGTGAGCTCGGACGGGCCGGAGAGCACGGCGAAGCGGCGGTGCCCGAGGCCGAGCAGCGCGCGGGCCAGCGCGGCGGCCCCGGCCCGGTTCTCCGGCAGGACGCTGTCGACCTTCAGGTTGCGGTGCCGGCTGACCACGGCGACCCGGCCGCCGCCGTCGAGGTAGGGCGTCAGCTCGGCGGCCAGCGCGCGGTCCCAGCGCGGGTCCTCGAAGCCGGAGCCGATGAGCAGGATGGCCGGGGCGCGTTCGGCGCGCAGCATCGACACGTACGCGATCTCGCGTTCCGGGTCGCGGAACGTGCTGGCGAGCATGACCAGCAGGTCGTTGTCGGCGGCGACCCGCATCACGCCGCCGGCGACGGCGGCGAAGTAGGGGTCGGTGACGTCGTGGCAGATCACGCCGACGCTGCGGTGCGACGCGCCGGCCAGCGCGCGGGCGTGGGCGTTCGGGGTGTACGCGAGCCGCGCGGCGGCGGCCAGGACGCGGTCGTGCAGGTGCGGGGTGACCCGCCGCCCGTTGAGCGCCCGGGAGGCGGTGGCCAGTGAGACGTCGGCCGCTCTGGCCACGTCTTCCAGCGTCACGTGCGGCATCGATGAGTCTCCCTGCGGAACGTCTTGACCCGGTGTTCCGGCGTGGCTACGGTAGCACCCTGAAAGCGCTTACTGAAAGCGCATTCAGCGCTGGGAGGGGCACAGTGGAGCGCACACCCGTCGGGATCATCCTCAACGGCGTCACCGGGCGGATGGGCTACCGGCAGCACCTCGTCCGGTCCCTGCTGGCCATCCGCGACCAGGGCGGCGTGCCCGCGCGCGACGGCAGCCGGATCTGGCCCGAGCTGACGCTCGTGGGCCGCGACGCGGGCCGCCTGGCCGAGATCGCCGAGCGGCACGGGCTGTCGGCGTACACGACCGACCTGGACGCGGCGCTCGCCGACGACGCCCACCAGATCTACTTCGACGCCCAGGTGACCGCCGCGCGGGAGAAGGCGATCCGGGCGGCGATCGAGGCCGGCAAGCACGTCTACACCGAGAAGCCGCTCGCCGAGGACTTCCTCGCCTCGCTGGAGCTGGCCCGGCTCGCCGCCGCGAAGGGCGTCCGCAACGGCGTCGTACAGGACAAGCTGTTCCTGCCCGGCCTGCGCAAACTCAAGCGGCTGGTCGACGGCGGCTTCTTCGGCCGGATCCTGTCCGTGCGCGGCGAGTTCGGCTACTGGGTGTTCGAAGGCGACTGGCAGGCCGCGCAGCGTCCGAGCTGGAACTACCGCGCCGAGGACGGCGGCGGCATCACGCTGGACATGTTCCCGCACTGGCACTACGTGCTGGAGCAGATCATCGCCCCGGTCACCGCCGTCACCGCCGTCACCGCCACGCACATCCCCGAGCGCGTCGACGAGAACGGCGGCCACTACCGCGCCACGGCCGACGACGCCGCGTACGGCATCTTCGAACTCGCCGGCGGCATCGTCGCGCAGATCAACTCCTCCTGGGCGGTCCGCGTGCACCGCGACGAGCTGGTCGAGTTCCAGGTCGACGGCACGCACGGCAGCGCTGTCGCCGGGCTGCGCGACTGCCGTATCCAGCACCGGGGCACCACCCCGATGCCGGTGTGGAACCCGGACCTGCCGGTCACCGAGCCGTTCCGCGCGCAGTGGCAGACCGTGCCGGACAACGGCGAGCACGACAACGCGTTCAAGGTGCAGTGGGAGGCGTTCCTGCGGCACGTCGTCGACGACGAGCCGTTCCCGTGGGACTTCCTGGCCGGCGCGCGCGGCGTGCAACTGGCCGAGGCCGGGCTGCGCTCGGCGCGGGAGGGGCGGCGGGTGCAGATCGAGGAGATCCCCCGGTGAGCACGCTCGTCACGCTGCCGGCGCCGGGCGGCGGCACCGAGCGGCTCACGTTGCGGGAACCGGCCGCCTGGCAGCGGCCGTCCGGGCCGCCGGCCAGCCGGATCGCGTACGCGGCCGCGCACGTCGTCGCCGACCCGTACGCCGACAACTCCCCCGGCCGTCCGGCGGGCCTGGACTGGGACGCGACGCTCGCGGTGCGGCGCGACCTGTGGTCGTGGGGGCTCGGTGTGGCCGAGGCGATGGACACCGCGCAGCGCGGGATGGGGCTGGACTGGACGGCCACCCGCGAGCTGATCCGGCGCAGCGCCGCCGAGGCCGCCTCCTGCGGCGGGCGCATCGTCGCCGGGGTGGGCACCGACCAGCTCACCGGCGTCCCGCGCACGCTCGACGAGGTCGTCGCCGCGTACGCCGAGCAGCTCGCGGTCGTGCAGGGGTACGGCGCCACGCCGGTGCTGATGGCCAGCCGGCACCTCGCCGCGCTCGCCACCGGCCCGGAGGACTACCTGCGCGTCTACGAGCGGGTGCTGCGGGAGGCCGGCGCGCCGGTGGTGCTGCACTGGCTCGGCGACATGTTCGACCCGGCGCTGTCCGGCTACTGGGGCTCGACCGACCTGGACGAGGCCACCGCCACGTTCGCCGCGCTGGTGCACGCCCACGCCGACCTGGTCGACGGCGTGAAGGTGTCGCTGCTCGACACCGGGCGGGAGGTGCGGCTGCGGGAACTGCTGCCGCCGACGGTGAAGGTCTACACCGGCGACGACTACCACTACCCGGAGCTGATCGAGGGCGACGGGAAGCTGTTCAGCCACGCGCTGCTCGGCGCGTTCGCGGCGATCGCCCCGGCCGCGTCGGCCGCGCTGGCCCGGCTCGACGCGGACGACAGGGCCGGGTTCCGGGCGATCCTCGACCCGACGGTGCCGCTGTCCCGGCACCTGTTCGCCCCGCCGACGCCGTACTACAAGACCGGCATCGCGTTCCTGTCCTGGCTCAACGGGCGGCAGCCCGGCTTCACCATGGTCGGCGGCCTGCACGGCGGGCGCGGCGTCCCGCACCTGGTCGAGGCGTTCCGGCTGGCCGACGCCGCCGGGCTGCTGCTCGACCCCGAGCTGGCGGCACAGCGGATGCGCGCGTACCTGGACGTGGCGGGCGTGCCCGGATGAGCGCCGATCCCCGGCTGGCCCGGCTGTCGCTCAACCAGCGCACCACGCAACGCTGGTCGGTGGCGCAGGCGGTCGACGGCTGTGTGCGCGCCGGCATCCCGGCGATCGGGCTGTGGCGCGAGCCGGTGGCCGAGATCGGCGTACCGGCCGCGGCGCGGCTCGTCACCGACGCCGGGCTGCGGGTGTCGTCGCTGTGCCGGGGCGGGTTCCTCACCGCCGCCGACGACGCCGGACGGGCCGCGGCCCTGGCGGACAACCGGCGCGCGATCGACGAGGCCGCCGCGCTGCGCGCCGCCTGCCTGGTGCTCGTCGTCGGCGGGCTGCCGCCCGGCTCCCGTGACCTGGCGGGCGCCCGGCAGCGGGTCGCCGACGCGCTGGCCGAGCTGGCCCCGTACGCGGCTGCGCGCGGGGTACGCCTCGCGCTGGAGCCACTGCACCCGATGTACTGCGCCGACCGGGCGGTGCTGTCCACGCTCGGGCAGGCCCTCGATGTGGCCGAGGCGTTCCCGGCAGAGCAGGTCGGCGTCGTGGTGGACACGTTCCACGTCTGGTGGGATCCGGACGTGTGGCGGCAGATCGCCCGCGCCGGGACGCGGATCGCGAGTTTCCAGATCTGCGACTTCCTCACCCCGCTCCCGGCCGACGTGCTGCTGGGGCGCGGCATGATGGGCGACGGGCACATCGACTTCCCGCCGCTGCGCCGCGCGGTGGAGGCCGCCGGATACTCGGGCGACGTCGAGGTGGAGATCTTCAACGCCGAGGTGTGGGCCACCGACCCGGACCAGGTGCTCGCCACCATGACCGCCCGGTACGTGGATCTCGTGCTCACCGACTGACTCAGTGTCACGAGTCCGGCCTGTCGGATAAATCAGGTGGCCGGTCCCCCGGATCCGGGGGCAGGATCGGGATCATGGCATCCCCGCACCTCACCACTCCGATCACCTCCGACCTGCTGCGCGGCGCGCTCGACCTGGAACAGACCTCCGACGGGGTGCTGCCGCACCGGCTGCCCGCGTGGGCCCGGGCGCAGAACATCGACCCGCAGCTCATGACGGCGGAGGCGATGCCCTCGGGCGTACGGCTGGTGTTCCGCACCCGCGCCACCACCGTCGAGCTGGACGTGCTGCCGATGAAGATGGTCTACCGGGGCACCGGGCCGCGTCCCGACGGCCGCTACGACCTGGTCGTGGAGGGCCGCCTCGCCGGTCAGGCCACCGCCGGTGGCGGCAAGGTGCTCACCATCGACCTGGCCACCGGCACGTCCGACATCGAGCCGGGGCCGGTCGGCACGGTGCGCTTCACCGACCTGCCCGCCACCGACAAGGAGGTGGTGATCTGGCTGCCGCAGCGGGAGATCACCGAGCTGGTGGCGCTGCGCACGGATGCGCCGGTCGAGCCGGTCGACACGGGTGACCGCCGGGTGTGGCTGCACCACGGCAGCTCGATCAGCCACGGCTCGGACGCGGAGAGCCCCACCGGCACCTGGCCGGCGGTGGCCGCCACGCTGGCCGGCGTGGAGCTGGTCAACCTGGGGTTCAGCGGCAGCGCGCTGCTCGATCCGTTCACCGCCCGCGCGATGCGCGACACCCCGGCCGACCTGATCAGCGTCAAGATCGGCATCAACGTGGTGAACGCCGACCTGATGCGGCTGCGCGCGTTCGGCCCGGCCGTGCACGGCTTCCTGGACACCATCCGGGAGGGCCACCCGCACACGCCGCTGCTTGTCGTGTCGTCGATCCTGTGCCCGATCCAGGAGGACACGCCCGGCCCGGGCGCTGTCGAGTTCGTCGACGGGAAGGTGCGGTTCCGGGCCACCGGCGACCCGGCCGAGGTGGCTTCCGGCCGGCTCACGCTGCGCGTCATCCGCGCCGAGCTGGCCCGGATCGTGGCGTCCCGGGCCGGCGCGGACCCGAACCTGCACTACCTCGACGGGCTGGAGCTGTACGGCGAGGCCGACTACGCCGAGCTGCCGCTGCCCGACGAGCTGCACCCCGACCCGGCCGCCGACCGCCGCATCGGCGGGCGGTTCGCCGCGCTGGCGTTCGGACCGAAGGGACCGTTCGCCGCCGCGCAGTGACGGACACCCGCCCACGGCGCGGTGTGACCCAGGTCACGCCGCGCCGTGATCCGTCGGAGGGGCCGTGAACGACCATCTAGGCGTGGGAGGAAGCAAACAGGACGAGGAGCGGCTGCTGCGGCGGGTCGCACGCGGCGACCTCGACGCGTTCGACGAGCTGTACCGGCGTACGTCGCCGTGGCTCGCGATCCGGCTGCGGCGGCGCTGCGCGGACGACGGCATCGTCGCCGAGGTCCTCCAGGACACGTACCTGACGGTGTGGCGGGCCGCCGGCTCGTTCTCCGGCATCCGGCGCTCCGGTGGATCGGACGCGCCGGGCGGTTCGGCCGCCGGCTGGATCTGGACCATCGCGGCCCGGCGCCTGGTCGACGCGCTGCGCCGCCGCGCCCGCGTCCAGGAGGTGCCCACCGACGTGCTTCCGGTACGCAGCGCGCCGGCCGCCGAGGACGAGGCGCTCGCCGGGTCGTTCGGCTCGGAGGTAGGAGCCGCGCTGGACGCGCTGGCCCCGGAACTGCGGGCGGTGCTCGCCGCGATGGTCCTGGACGGACTGACCGTCCGGGAGACATCGGTCCTGCTGGGGGTGCCGGAGGGCACAGTGAAGAGCCGGGCGCGGCGTGCCCGCAACGCGCTACGGGAGGCACTGGCATGACCGCTCACGTTCCCCCGCCGGCACTGGTCGCGTACGCGGCGGGCAGCCCCGACGACGCCGCCGCCTGGACGATCGAGGTGCACCTGGAGGGCTGCGCCGAGTGCCGCGACCGGCTCGGCGAGCTGGCCGCGCCGCCGCTGCGGGCGCTGCTCGGCGACGCCCGGGAGGCGATCCTGGCACAGGCCCGCACCGGGCCGCGACCGGTGCCCCGGCGACCGCTGCGACGGTGGTGGCTGCGCTGGACCGACTGGTCGCTGCTGGCCTGGGCGGCGATGACGTGCACGGCGATCCTCGCCGCGGTGCTGCTGGACCGCAACTACCCCGAGCAGCCCTCGACGGTGCTGCTGCTCGCGCCGGTCGCGCCGCTGGCCGGGCTCGCGGTGGCCTGGTCCCGACGCGCCAACCCGAACTGGGAGGTGGTCGCCGGCACCGCCCGCGCCGGGCTGGAACTGCTGCTGCGCCGTACCCTCGCGGTTCTGCTCCTGGTCGCGCCCGTGCTCGCGGTGGCCGGGCTGGCGGTCGGCCGCAACCCCGCGCTGTGGCTGCTGCCCTGCCTGACGTTCACCGCGGCGACGCTGCTGCTCGGCAGCCGCGTCGGCGTGCCGCTGGCCGCCGCCGTCCTCGGCGGCGGCTGGCTCACCGCGGTCGCGGCCGCGTCGTTCACCGGCGACGCCGACGCGGCCCGCGCCGCCGCCGTCACCGAAGCCCTGCTCCGGCCCGCCACCATGCCCGCCTGGGCGGCGGCCGCCGCCGTGCTCACCGCGCTGACCGTGCTGCGCGCCGACCACCTGCGGCGCGCGGCCGGCTGACGCCGGCCCTCCGGAACCACGCCACGGCGCCCGCCGGCGCCGCGGACGACCCTGCCCCGAGAAGGAGACGACATTGGTACGCGCAGTGAGCGCCGACGAGGTGGCGCCGACCCGGCACGCCTGGCGGATCGAGGCGGTGGGACTGTCGGTGAAGGCCGGACGGCACCTGGCCGTCGACAACCTCGGCCTGACGCTGGGCAGCGGCGTGCACGGGCTGCTCGGCCCCAACGGCGCCGGCAAGAGCACGCTGATGCGCGCGCTCGCCACAGTGGTCAAACCACACGGCGGGGTGCTCCGGCTGACCGGCGCGGACGCCACCGCGTCCCGCGAGCTGCGGCCGGTGCGCCGCCGGCTCGGCTACCTGCCGCAGCAGTTCGGCTACTACCCCCGGTTCACCGTCCGGGAGTACGTCGAGTACGTGGCCTGGCTGCGGGAGATGCCGGCCTCGGCGGTGCCGGGCGCGACCCAGCGGGCCATCGACCGGGTACGCCTCACCGACCGGGCCGACGCCAAGCTCAAGTCGCTGTCCGGCGGCATGCTGCGCCGGGCCGGCATCGCCCAGGCGATCGTGAACGAACCGGACCTGCTGCTGCTCGACGAACCGACAGTCGGCCTGGACCCGGAACAGCGGGTCGAGTTCCGTGAGCTGATCCGCGAACTCGGCGCGGACGCCTGCGTGCTGGTCTCCACCCACCTGGTGGAGGACGTGGTGGCGGCCTGCTCCGACGTCATCCTGATGGACCAGGGCACCCGCGTGTTCCAGGGCCTGCCCGCCGACCTGGTCCGCCACGGCGAGACCGGCGGCGTCGGCGACAGCGCCGCCGAGCGCGGCTACTCGTACCTTCTCCAGCAGCACCGGAGCGCCTGATGATCCGACAGGTACGCGTCGAACTGCGCCGCTCCAACGCGCCGACCGTGGCGGTCCTGCTCCTGATCATCGGGATCCTCGGCGCCGCCAGCATGTACAGCTTCTGGCAGGGACAGTGGCTGCGGTTGGGCTACGTCCACTCCTCCGGCATGTTCCTCCTGATGCCCCTGTCGCTGGCCGGCGGCGCGGTACTGGGCCGCCGGGACCGGCGTACCCGCGCCGACGAGCTGATGAACAGCACCGGCCGGCCCCGCTGGCAGCGCGCGCTGCCCGCGATGACCGCGCTCGGCGTCGCCGTCGCGGCCGCGCACCTGCTCGTGCTCGCCGGCGCCGGCGCGGTGGTCGCCTTCGACGGCGCCTACCTCGGCGTACGCGGACTCGCCGGGCCCCTGACCGACGTGCTGGTGCTGGTGGGCGCGGCCTGGGTGGGGGTGGCCGTCGGCCGGCTGTGGTCCTCGCCGCTGCTGCCGCCGCTGCTGGCCGCCGCCGGCCTGGTCGCGCAGGAGGGCACCGCCATGCTCGGCGGTCCGGGCAGCACCAGCCGGCTGTCGAACGCCTCCCTGATGATCTCCTGGCCGCCGGACACGCCGTGGGAGACGCTGTCCGACCGGCTGCTGCTCAGCCGCCTCGCGCTGGGCGTCGGGCTGGTCCTCGCCGGGCTGCTGCTGGCGGCGGGCCGGTCGTGGCCGGTCCGGGCCGGGGCGCTCGCGAGCCTCGCCGGGGGCGTGGCGGGTCTCCTGCTGATCGGCGTGCCCGGCCCGACCGGGATCTGGCAGCTCGATCCGGACGCACGCCGCTTCGTCTGCGCCGACGGCACGCCGCAGGTGTGCGTCACCGCCGTCAACGCGCACCTGCTGCCCGAGATCACTCCCGAGGCCCGCCGAGGGCTCAAGGCGCTGGCAAAGCTGCCGGACGCGCCGGCCCGCGCGGTGGAAGTGCGGCTGGACACCGTCGGCAGCAACGACAGCGAGCAGTGGCACCGGCCCAAGCCGGCACCCGGCACCGTGCAGTTCCTCCTGGAGGTCGACCCGCAGACCGGCCGGGCCGCCGACGTGGCCGAGCGCATCGCCCTGGGGGGCGGCACCATGTGGTACGGCTGCGGGCGCAGCGGCGACGACATCGCCCCGGCGATCGCCGCGGCCTGGCTGCTCGACGTCGAGACCGTGCGGCTGTGGGACTCCTGGACCGGCTACCGGTACGCCGACGAGAAGCAGGAGGAGATCCGGGACGGGGTGCGGCAACTGCGCGCGCTGCCCGAGCCGGAGCAGCTGCGGCGCATCACCGCGCTGCGGGACGCAGCCACGCGGTGCGAGCCGGACCTGATGCCGGCGCTCACCGGACGGGCCGCGCCGTGACCCGCTGGCTGCCGCTGTACGTGCGGTCCCGCCGGCTACCCGCCGCCCTGGCCGGATCCGCTATCGCGGTCGCCGTGATGGCCGTCGCCTGGTCCGGCTTCACCGACCGCCCCGCGGTGCCCGCCGGCCTCGCCGTGCTCACCACCGCGCTGGCGGTCGCGCCGCTCGGGCCGACGCTCGCCGGCACCGATCCGGCGCTGGAGCGCACCGCCGCGTGGCAGTGGGCGCCGCGCCGGGCCGGGCACCTGCTCGGGTACGCCGCGGCGGTGGTCGGACTGCTGGCCGCCGCCCGCGTTCTCGGCGCCGACTTCGGGCCGCTGGACGTGCTGGCCCGCAACACGGCCGGGCTGATCGGGCTGGTCGGCCTCGGCGCGGCGCTGGCCGGCGCCCGGGCCGCCTGGCAGGCGCCGACCGCCTGGGCCGCCATGGCGTCCTTCATGGCCGCGCCGGGCGGGCCGGAATGGCGGCAGGCGGCGCTGTGGATGGCGCAGGAGCCGGGCAACCGGATCGCCGCGGTCACCGCCACGACGTTCCTCCTCGGCGGCGTCGTCGCGTACGCGCTGCGGGTCGGCCCGCAGGTCGCGGCGGCCGAGGCGGCGCTGGAACAGTGACGTGCCGGGCCTCGTCGCGCGCCCACGCGCGCGGCGAGGCCCGGCCGATGTCAGGTCAGCGGCACCCAGGCCAGGGTGGTCATGCCGGCCAGGGCGGTCGCCTTGAGACCGGCGTCGGAGAGCGTCCAGAGCACGCCGTCGATCATCAGCGAGCGGCGGATCGGCGTCCGCTCGCCGCCGTCGGCCAGGCTCCCCGGATGGTCCACCGCGCCGGCCACTGTGAATCCCTTGTCGCCGAGCCGCAACGCCAGCACACCACCGAACGGCGGGCGCTTCGTGCCGTCGGGCCCATCGGTGTCCACGCCCGACTGCATCACCGGGATCACCACCAGCCGCTCCGGCGGCCAGTAGAGGAACGCGTGCGGGTCGTGCTCCGCCTCCGACCAGCCACGGGCGACGTGGTGCTGGGCGATCCGGGTGGGCCGGGCCGGGTCGGCGACGTCGAACAGCGACACCTGGGTGCCGGTCACCTGCCCCTCGTCAGTGGCGTCCTGGCCGACGCCGATCAGGCGCCCGTCGCCGGCCGGGTGCAGGTACGCCGAATACCCGTTGATCTTCAGCTCGCCGGTCACCCGGGGCGCGGCCGGGTCGCGCAGGTCCACGCCGTACAGCGGGTCGGTCTGCCGGAACGTGACCACGTATCCGGTGCCGCCGACGAACCGCACCGCGAAGATCCGCTCGCCCTTGCCGAGGCCGGTGACCGCGCCGACCCGCTTCAGCGTGGCCCCGTCGGCGCGCAGCACGTAGACGCCGGACTGGGAGGACCTCTCCCGCCTCCACGTGTCGCCGGTGGTGGTGGCGACCCGCAGGTGACCGTCCCACTCGGACAGCGCGTACTGGTTGATCAGCCAGCCGGGCACCGACCCGGCGGCGACGAAGCGCGGCGTGCCCGCGGCGGTGTCGAACTGGTAGATCTCGGTGCTGACGTCGCGCGCCTCCGGTGACGCGACGCGCCACGTCCGCCAGCGCTGGTCGGCGGCGACGTAGAGGCGTTGACCGTTGCTGTACACCGTGTCGCCGTCCGCGAACACGGTGACCGGGTTGCCGGTG
This sequence comes from Micromonospora chalcea, assembly GCF_002926165.1. Taxonomy (GTDB): domain Bacteria; phylum Actinomycetota; class Actinomycetes; order Mycobacteriales; family Micromonosporaceae; genus Micromonospora; species Micromonospora chalcea. Next base: position 89,246 of record NZ_MAGP01000075.1, read on the forward strand.
CCGAGCGCGGGCGCGCCCAGGTCGAAGCTGAGCACGGTGAGCGTCGAGGCGGCGGAGAAGCCGGCCGGCCGGCTCACCCGGTCGCAGCCGACCCGACCGCTGCCGACAGTGCGGACGCCGTCGCGGATCTCGTACCGGGGCAGCCAGTCGTCGAGCGTGGCCTTGTCGATGACCCCGCGGTTCGCGGCGATCCGCTGCGCGTCGGTACGCTCCCCCGGCTGCTGCGGAAACTCGAGCCGGTGACCGGAACTGATCACGATGCGGGCGGTCGCGCCGACCTGCCGTGCGTCGACCATCCGGCCGTCGATCCGGTACTCGCCGACGACGCGCGGCGCTGCGGCGAGGTCGACCAGGACCATCCGGGCCTGCCCGACCACGCCGGGTGCGGGACGCCGACCGGGCACCGTGGACTCGGGGACCCTTCCGGCGCGCAGCAGCACGAGCGCGCGGTCCCCGTGCAGCAGCAGGCTGCCCTCCTGCCCGGAGAACCGGTCGGCGGCCGGATCGAGCGCCAGCCGGCCGGTCTGCCGGCGGGTCGCCGGGTCGACGACCGTCAGCACGCCCCGGCCGTACGTGACGATGCGCCGGCCGTCGGTCTTGACCAGGTCCGGCTCGTCCACGCCGGCCTCGTGTACGTTCGTCCCGGAGAAGTCCGGAGTGGACGCCGGCCCGGCCGCCTTCTGGGCGCCGCTGTCGGCCCCGGCCTCCGCGCCGAACCGGAGCAGGTCGCGGCCCGGCCCGAGACCCCACGGTCCCACCGCCGCCCGAGCGGCCGCCCGGATCTGCCGTAGCGCCTCGTCGCAGGAGTCGAACGCGACGAGCCGCAACCCACCGGCCGGAACGGGCCGGCCGGTGGGCGGCGGATCGGCCGAGGGTGACGCGGTGCAGCCACCGAGGGCCAGCGCGGCGGCCATCGTCCATCCGATCGTCCGGAATCTGCGAAAGGTCATGGGCCGTCAGACGTGGCCGCGGCGAGCACGGTTCCCGGCCGAACGCGCTCAGCCGCCGGCCATCGCGCCGAGCACGATGAACGGCTCCTTGCCCTTGACGACCTCCTCGGGCAGCGGCTCGTCCGGCGACTCGTTCGACAGGTCCAGCTCGCAGGCGTAGAAGCGGACGAACGGCCGGCGCTTCCCGCTGTGCCGGTCGCGGATCGTGCCGAGCTGCATCGGGTACGCGGCCTCCAGCGCGTCGAGCACCTCCCGCTGGGTGGGCGGCCCGGCCACCTCGACGCGTACCTCGCCGGTGACGTGCGCCAGGTTCTTCAGGTGCGCCGGTAACACCACCCGGATCACGGCAGCACCTGGACCTCGACCGAGAGCACGCCCGGCAGGTCCCGCACGATCGGCGCCCAGGTGTCGCCGCCGTCGGCCGAGTGGTAGACCTGACCGCCGGTGGTGCCGAAGTAGATCCCGCAGGGGTCGAGCGTGTCGACGGCCATCGCGTCGCGCAGCACGTTGACGTAGCAGTGCGACTGCGGCAGCCCTTCGGTCAGCGGCTCCCAGTGCTCACCGCCGGTACGGCTGCGGTAGACGCGCAGCTTGCCCTCCGGCGGGTAGTGCAGCGAGTCGCTGGTGATCGGCACCACGTAGACCGTCTCCGGCTCGTGCGCGTGCACCGCGATCGGGAAGCCGAAGTCCGTCGGCAGGTCGCCGCTGATCTCCCGCCAGTTGCCGCCGGCGTCGTCGGTGCGCATGACGTCCCAGTGCTTCTGCATGAACAGCGTGTCCGGCCGGGACGGGTGCTGGGCGAGGCGGTGCACGCAGTGCCCCACCTCGGAGTCGGTGTCCGGGATCTCGCCGGAACGAAGTCCCTTGTTGATCGGCAGCCAGCTCGCGCCGCCGTCGTCGCTGCGGAACGCGCCCGCCGCCGAGATCGCGACGTAGATCCGGTCCCGGTCGGCCGCGTCGAGGATGATCGTGTGCAGGCACATCCCGCCCGCACCGGGCTGCCAGGACGGGCCGGTCGGATGCTGCCGCAGCGCGGTCAGCTCGGACCACTTCTGGCCGCCGTCGGTGGACAGGTAGAGCGCGGCGTCCTCACCGCCCGCGTACACGGTGTCGGGGTCGTGGCGGGACGGCTCCAGGTGCCAGATCCGCTTGAACTCCCACGGGCGCGGGGTGCCGTCGTACCAGAGGTGCTGCCCGACCTCGCCGCTGTAGGCGAAGTCGTTGCCGACTGTCGTCCAGTTCCGGCCGCCGTCGTCCGAACGCTGGATCAGCTGCCCGAACCAGCCGCCGGACTGGGACGCGTAGAGCCGGTCCGGTTCGACGGGTGAACCTGTGAGGTGGTAGATCTCCCATCCGCCGAAGTGCGGTCCGTCGACGGTCCAGTCGTCGCGCTTGCCGTCCGACGTCAGAATGAACGCGCCCTTGCGCGTGCCGACAAGTACCCGTACGCCGCTCATGTCTCGTCCTCCATCCAGGTGTCTTCCCTGCACTGACCGCGGGCCTCGCCGAAACTCATCGTCGTGGTACTCCCAGGCTTGACATTTCTCCGCCGGACGCGCGGCGGCCGGGCGCCACGCCGGTACGGCGGGAATGTCGGGGGCTGCGGCTAGCGTGCGGGCATGACCGGTCCCGGAGACGTTCCGCCCGAGCACCTCGACCGCCTGCGCCCGGTCTGCCTCGGCCTGCCCGACGCCTACGAGGAGCCGGCCTGGGTGGGTGTGCGGTGGCGGGTGCGCGGCCGCACGTTCGCCCACGTGCTCACCGTCGACCCCGGCCACCAGGCCGCGTACGCGCGGGCGGCGGCGACCGACGAGCCGGTCTGCGTGATGACGTTCCGCTCCCCCGGCGACGAGATCGCCGGGCAGCCCGCGGCCGGGCCGCACTTCTTCAAGCCGGACTGGGCCGCCGACGTGGTCGGCCTGCGACTCGACGCGGACACGGACTGGACCGAGGTCGCCGAGCTGCTCACCGAGAGCTACTGCGTGCTGGCCCCGAAGAAGCTCGTGGCGCTGGTCGACCGGCCCGGTTGAGTCAGCCGAGCTTCTTGCGCAGCGTCTCGAACGCCAGGTCCGGCCGCAGCGGCACGCCGAAGCGCTCGTCGCCGTACGGGAACGGGCTCAGCTCGCCGGTGCGGACGTAGCCGCGCCGCTCGTACCAGGCGATCAGGTCGTCGCGCTGGACGATCACGGTCATCCGCATCTCACCGGCGTGCCACTGCTGCGTCGCGTACCGCTCGGCCTCGGCCAGCAGCTCCCGGCCCAGGCCGCCGCCCTGCCGGCCGGGGGCCACCGCGAACATCCCGAAGTAGACGTGGTCGTCGCGGCGTTCCAGCTGGCAGCAGGCGAGCAGGTCACCGTCCTGCTCGGCGACCAGCACCACGCCGTCCGGGGCGGTGACCGCCGAGGCGACCATGTCCGGGTCGGTGCGCTGCCCGGCCAGCAGGTCCGCCTCGTGGGTCCAGCCCTGCCGGCTGCGCTCACCCCGGTACGCCGACTCGATCAGGTCGACGAGGGCGGCCACGTCGCCGGGGCGGGCGACCCGGACGGTACGGGATGCGGGGCTGGTCATGGCGGTTCTCCACGGTCGCGGCTGCGTACCTGGTCAGCGTACGCACGCGGGCGTTGCGGGCGGCGGCCGGGACCACGGGGCGGGACGGCTGGTGGTTCACTGCCCGGCATGGAGACGACGATCGGCACGGCGGGCCTGCCCGCGGTCCTCGACCTGCCGGCCGCGCCGGTACGGGGAGGCCTGGTGGTGCTGCACGGCTCGCACGCCGGGCAGCGTTCCCATTTCCTGTACGCGCACCTGGCCCGGCTGCTGCCCAGGGCCGGGATCGCGGTGCTGCGCTACGACCGCCGCCCCCGCGTCGACGGGCACGACGTGCCGCTGGCCGACCAGGCCGACGACGCCTCCGCCGCGCTCACCGAGCTGCGCCGGCACGTCGGGGCGGTCCCGGTCGGGTTGTGGGGGTTCAGCCAGGGCGCGTGGGCGGCGGCGCTGACCGCCACCCGGCACCCGGTTGACTTCCTGGTCCTGGTCGGTTGCAGCGGGGTGAGCCCCGCGAGGCAGATGCGCTACGGCACCGCTGAGCAGTTGCGCCGGCACGGGTACGGGCCGGCCGACGTGGTTGAGCTGACCCGGCTGCGCGCGCTCGCCGAGGACTACCTGCGCGGCGACGTGCCACGCGCGGTGGCGCAGGCGGAGCTGGACGTCGCCGTGCGCCACCCCTGGTTCCCACTGGCGTCCCTGCCCGAGGAACTGCCCGCCACGCCCGGCACGTGGACCGACATGGACTACGACCCGGCGCCGGTGCTGGCGCGGCTGACCTGCCCGGTGCTGCTCTGCTGGGGCGAGACGGACGCCTGGATCCCGATCGAGGACAGCCTCGCGGTGTGGCGGCGGGCGGCCCGCGACGCCGAGCTGACGGTGGCCCGGCTGGCGGGCTGCGACCACGCGCCCACGCTCGGCGAGGGTGAGGACCTGGACAGTGTCAGCCCGCAGTACGAGCGGGTGCTGTTGGGCTGGCTGGACCGCCTGCTGCCGCCGGCCGGCTGAGCGGGCTGCCGGTTCCGCCTCCAATTCTCCGCGCGCCGCGCCGCCGCCGACGGCTAGCCTGCCGGGCATGGATGCCGCGCTGCCCACGTTCGAGTTCGCCTTCCCCGGCCCGCTGCGCGACCAGCTCGTCGCCGCGGTGCTCGACGGGAGCAAGACCACCACTACCGCGCTGGTCCAGGACTACGAGATCGACGGCGAGCCGCTGCCGGCCGTCGGCAGCCGCTCGGCGGTCATCGACTCCGACAGCCGGCCGGTGGCGGTGATCGAGCTGGTCGAGGTCCGCGTCGCCCGCCTCGGCGACGTCGATCTCGACCACGCGCGGGACGAGGGCGAGGGCTACGAGTCGGTCGCCGCCTGGCGGGCCGGCCACGAGCGGTTCTGGCACGGCGAGGACTACCGCGGCTGGCTCGGCGACCCCACGTTCACCGTCGACGACGACACCATGGCCGTGCTGGAACGCTTCCGCCTGGTCGAGACGCTCTGACGGCGGCCCGCGTGGCTCACTCGGCGGCGAGCCAGGCGCGCAGCGCCGCACCGTGCTCGTCCAGCTCCGGGGGCGGCAGCTCGTAGCGCGGCGGGGTGCCGGACAGGCCGATCGGGTTGCGGATCCCCGGCACGCCGCCGGTCGTCGCCACCGGCTCCAGGCCCAGCCTCTGCGCCAGCGCCACCCCCTCGGCCACCGAGTTGATCGGGCTGCACGGCACGCCCGCCGCGCGCAGTTCGCCGAACCACTCCGCGCTGCCGCGCTGGGACAGCGCCGCCACCAGCAGCGGCCGCAGCTCGTCGCGGTGCGCGACGCGGTCGGCGTTGCGCCGGAACCGCGCGTCGCCGGCCAGCTCCGGCACGCCCAGCACCCGGCAGAGGGTACGGAACTGCCCGTCGTTGCCGGCGATCACCACCAGTTCGCCGTCGGCGGTGGGCAGCGGCTCGTACGGCACGATGCTCGGGTGCGCGTTGCCCATCCGGTGCGGCTGCGCGGCCCCGGCCACGTGCGCGCTGGTGTGGTTGACCAGCCCGGACAGCGCCGACGAGAGCAGGTCCACCGTGACGTGCTGCCCGCGCCCGGTCTCCTCGCGGTGCCGCAGCGCGGCCAGGATCCCGACCGCCGCGTGCAGCCCGGCGATCACGTCGAACACCGCGACACCGGCCTTGTAGGGCGGGCCGTCCGCGTCCCCGGTGAGGCTCATCAACCCGGCGGCGGCCTGCACCATCAGGTCGTACCCGGGCAGGTCGGCGCCCCCGGCAGCGCCGAAACCGCTGATCGAGGCGTACACCAGGCGGGCGTTGCGGGCGGTGACCGTGTCGTGGTCGAGGCCGACGCGGCGCAGCGCGCCCGGCCGGAAGTTCTGGATCAGCACGTCGGCCCGGTCGGCCAGCCGGTGCGCCAGCGTCAGGTCGCCGGGGTCGGTCAGGTCGAGCACCAGTGAGCGCTTGTTGCGGTTGACCGCCAGGTAGTAGGTGGAGACGTCGTCGCGGACCGGGGGCCGCCAGCCGCGGGTGTCGTCGCCGCCCGGTGACTCCACCTTGACCACGTCCGCGCCGAGGTCCGCCAGGAGCATCGTCGCGTACGGTCCGGCGAGGATGCGGGAGAAGTCGGCGACCAGCACCCCGTGCAACGGACCCGACATGCCGACCCCTCTCTCGCCGCCGACCACGATGACACATTCCTGACGGCCCAGCCGGCCGGGGTGGCCCGTCCGGCTACGGTCGCCTCGGGGACGTACCGGGAAAGGGGTTGCCCGTGCCGCTGCTCAGCCGGCTCGCCGAAGCCACCGACGAGCGCCCGGGCGCGATCCGGGTGCAGGACCGCTCGCTGTCCTGGGTGGAGCTGCGCCGGGCGGCCACCGCGGTCGCCGACGACCTGCGCGGCGCGGCCCGGGTGGCGGTGCCCGCGACGGCGAGCCTGGAGACGGTGATCGGCGTGGTCGGCGGGCTGCTCGCCGGCGCGGCGGTGGTGCCGGTGCCGCCCGACGCCGGGCCGATGGAACGCGACCACATCCTGCGCGACTCCGGCGCGGAGGTGCTGCTGGCGGCGCCGGGCACACGGGAAGCCCATTCGCCGCCGCTCGTGCCGCTGGACCTGGCTCGGCGCTCGGACACCAGCCATCCCGAGCCCGACCCGGCGGCCACCGCGCTGATCCTCTACACCAGCGGCACCACCGGCGCGCCCAAGGGCGCGATGCTGTCCCGCCGCGCGGTCGCCGCCTGCCTGGACGGGCTCGCCGACGCCTGGGCGTGGACGCCGGACGACGTGCTGGTCCACGGGCTGCCGCTGTTCCACGTGCACGGGCTGGTGCTGGGCGTGCTCGGCCCGCTGCGCGTCGGCAGCCGCCTGCGCCACGTCGGCCGTCCCCACCCCGAGCGGTACGCGGCGGCGGGCGGCTCGCTGTACTTCGGCGTACCCACGATCTGGTCGCGGATCGCGGCGCAACCCGCGGCGGCGCGGGCGCTGCGCGGCGCCCGGCTGCTCGTGTCCGGCAGCGCGGCGCTGCCCGATCCGGTCTTCGCGGCGCTGGCCGGGCTGACCGGGCACCGGCCGCTGGAGCGGTACGGCATGACCGAGACGCTCGTGACGGTGAGCGCCCGCGCGGACGGTCCCCGGCGGCCCGGCACCGTGGGTGTGCCGCTGCCCGGCGTGCACACGCGGGTGCGGGACGAGCACGGCGACCCGCTGCCGGCGGACGGCGCGGCCATGGGTGAGCTGCAGGTACGCGGCGGCACGCTGTTCGACGGTTACCTGAACCGGCCGGACGCCGACGCAGCCGGTCGCACCGCCGACGGCTGGTTCCGCACCGGCGACGTCGCCACGGTCGACCCGGACGGCGTCCACCGCATCGTCGGCCGGGCCGCCACCGACCTGATCAAGAGCGGCGGGTACCGGATCGGGGCCGGCGAGGTGGAGGACGAGCTGCTGGCCCACCCGGGTGTGCGGGAGGCGGCGGTGGTCGGCACGCCCCACCCCGACCTGGGGCAGCAGGTGACCGCGTACGTGGTCGGCGACGGCGTGGCCGAGGCCGAGCTGATCGACTTCGTGGCGCGGCACCTGTCCGCGCACAAGCGTCCCCGGCAGGTGCGGCTGGTCGGCGCGCTGCCCCGCAACGCGATGGGCAAGGTGCAGAAGACCCTGCTGACCGAGGCGTGAGTGGCCCTCTCAGCGGGCCGCTGCCGCGCGGCGGACCTGACGGCGGGCCTCGTCCGCCGGCACGCCTGTGGCACGCAGCAGGTCGTTGGCGACCGTCCGCAACTGCGAGACCACGATGGTGCCGGAGAAGCCGATGTCCTGCCGGCACGCCTCGCCCGCGTCGCGGACCGCGCGCAGCACCCGCTCCCGGGCGGCGACCGGCTCCTCGGCGGCCAGGAACGCCCGGTGCAGCAGCCGGATCGCCGCGCTGAAGTGCTCCAGCGCGGCGGGCAGGTGCGGCGGCACCGGCTCCCGGTCCCGCAGCGCGGTGCCGATCCGGCGCACCATGCCCCGGCTGTTGCGGAACGCCCGGTCCAGGTGCTCGGCGCCGTGCCGGTACGCGGCCAGGGCCCGCCGTCGCCGCCAGCGCACCGGGGAGAACCGGACCACCTCGTCGGCGGCGGTGACCATCTCGTCGATCCGGTCCAGTTCCGTCTCGGCGGCGCGCATCCGGGCCAGCACCTCGTCGGCCGCCCGCACGTCGGCGTGTGCCAGGGCCTCCGCCGACGCGGTCATCTGGCACGCGAACGTGTCGAGCGCCGGATCGGCGACGCGGCGGACCGCGCGCAGCGGGTTCAGCGGCGCGATCACCAGCACCACGAGCAGGCCGACCACGCCGCCGACGAGCGCGTTGACGGTCCGGGGCAGCTCCAGGTCGGGCGACACCGGGGTCAGCGTGGCGACCAGCACCGCCGTACCGCCGGCCTGGGTGACGAGCGCGCCGGTGCCCCGGACGAGCACCGCCGCGGAGACCGCCAGGAACACGATCACGCCGGTCTGCCACGGGCCGGTGCCGAAGAGATGGATCAGCAGGTCGCCGACGACGATGCCGAGGACGACACCGACCACCAGTTCCACGGTGCGCCGGGTGCGGTTGCCGAGCGAGGCGGCGATGACGCTCACCGCCGCGGCCGGCGCGAACGTCGGGTCGGGGTTGCCGAGCACCTCGCGGGCCACCGTCCAGGCCAGCGCGGCGGCCAGGCCGGCCTGGACCGCCACCAGGAAGTACGTCCGCAGCCTCCGGCGGCTGGACCGCCCGACGTCGCGCACCCGGTCGACGGCATCCCGCATGCGCCCGGGTACCCGCGGTCGCCCGCCCGAACCTCACCCCGGGTACGCCATCGTGCCGGTCAGCGCCACCACTCCGGGCAGCCGGGTGTCCTGGCGCAGGAACTGCACCACCACCGGGACCGGGGAACGCAGCACGCAGCCGTACGGGCGGTCCAGCCGCACCGCCTCCGGGTCGATCAGGTCGTTCACCCGTACGTGCCGGATCCGGCGGGCGCCAACCAGTAGCCGGTACGGTCCGACCGGTTCGGCGTCCTGGTAGTAGAAGTCCAGCTCCAGCTCGGCGTCCTCGTCGGTGGCGTTGAGCACGCAGAGCTGGTCGAAGGCGGTGAACGCCGGTTCCGGGCCGTGCGCGGGGAACGGCACGTGCCCGCCCGGCACCACCCAGACCCGGGCGCCGACCGGCGCGCTCACGACTCCTCCAGCAGCCGGGCCAGGTCCGGGGTGAGGAACACCCCGTCCGGGTCGAGCCGGCGGCGCACCGCCTGGAAGTCGTCCCAGCGGGGATAGAGGGGACGCAGCTCCCGCGCGCCGAGCCAGTGCTTCTTGCCCCAGTGCGGGCGTCCGCCGTAGTGCCGGAACACCGCCTCCATGTCCCGGAAGTACTCGTCGTACGGCAGCGAGGTGTTCTGCAGGCAGGCGATCGTGGTGGTGGGGCGGCCGTAGGCGTTGCTGAGCCAGATGTCGTCGGCGGCGATGGTGCGGACCAGGACCCGCCAGGCGGCCACCCGGCGGTGCCCGGCGGGCACCCGGCGGCGCACCTCGGCGAAGCAGGCCGGGAACGCCTCCGACGGCAGCATGTACTCGATCTCCTCGAAGCGCAGCTCCCGGTGCCGGGGAATGGTGCGGTGGGTGGGCCCGACCTGGCTCTGCCGCGGCTCGCCGTCCGGCAGCCGGGGCTGTGCCCGGTCCGGCGCGGCGTCCGTGTCGGTGCGGTTGATCACCCGGATCTGCGTCTGGTCGCTGCGCGGGTACCAGTAGAAGTCCATGTTGCGGTTGGTGTGCTGCAGCACGGCGAGGTGGTCCAGGGTCCAGTCCAGGTGCGCGCACCAGGAGCGGCGGTGCAGTTGGTAGGTCGGCTGCACGTCGAGCGTGACCTGGGTGACCACGCCGAGCGCGCCGAGGGAGAGGCGCACCGCCGGCAGCAGCTCCGGGTTGCGCCGCGCGTCGACGTCCAGCACGTCGCCGGTGCCGGTGACCAGGCGCACGCCGGTGACCTGGGTGCTCAGGTTCCCAAATCCGATGCCGGTGCCGTGGGTGCCGGTGGCGGTCGCCCCAGCGATCGACTGGTAGTCGACGTCGCCCAGGTTGTCCATGGCCAGCCCGGCGTCGTAGAGCCCTTCGCCCAGCGCCCGCAGCTTCGTGCCGGCCCACGCGGTCGCGACCCGCCCGTCGTCGGAGATCACCCCGGCCATCCGGTCCAGGCTCAGCAGGATCCCGTCGGTACGCACCAGCGGGCTGGACGAGTGCCCCGAGCCGACCGGCCGGACGGTCGCGCGCGTGGCCCGGGCACGGCGCACCAGGTCGCACACCTCGGCCTCGTCGGCCGGCTCGGCCCGGTCCGCCGGTGTAAAGCGGAGACTGCCGGACCAGTTCACGAACTCGCGTGTCACAGCGGCCCCTCCCCGGCCCGCTTACCCGTGCCCGCGCCGGGTAGTCACCGCCGTGTCCGAGCCGCCGCTGTCGTTCCCGCCGATCGACGCGTACGCGTTCCTGTCCGACACGCACACCACGGCGCTCGTCGCACCGGACGGGGCGGTCGAGTGGTTCTGCGTACCGGACGCGGCGGGCGACGCGGTCGCGGCCCGGCTGCTCGACCGGGACACCGGCGGCCGGTTCACGCTCACCGTCGCCGGCTGCCCGGCGCCGCGGCGCCGCTACCGGCCGGACACGCTGGTGCTGGAGAACGACTGGGCCGCCCCGTCCGGCGCGGCGGCCGGCGAGGACCTGCTCGCGGTCCGGCCCGGCGCCGCCGACCGGCCGATCCACGCCGAGCGGGCGCTGGTGCGCCGGCTGCGAATCACCGACGGTGTGCTGCGGGTCCGCGCCGAGCTGACGCCCCGGCCCGGGTACGGGGCACGCCCGGTGCGCTGGCGGCGCGACGGTAACGGCTGGCACGCCGACGGCACGCCGCTGCGGCTGCGCACCGACCTGCCGGTCACCGTCGAGGACGGCACGCTCGTCGCCGAGGCGGAGCTGCGCGCCGGGCAGGACGCGACGCTGCTTCTCGGGTACGCCGACCCGGTGCCCGCCCTCGCCGACGCCGAGGAGCTGACCGAGCGGACCGCCGACAGCTGGCGGGCGTGGTCGGCGCGCGGCGACTACACGGGCTTCGCGGCCGGGGCGGTCCGGCACAGCGCCCTGGTGCTGCGCGGCCTGTCCTACGACGAGACCGGCGCGCTGCTGGCCGCCCCGACCACATCGCTGCCCGAGGAGATCGGCGGGGTCCGCAACTGGGACTACCGCTTCACCTGGCACCGGGACGCGGCGCTGCTGCTGCTCGCGCTGCTCCGCCTGGGCCACGCCGAGGAGGGCCGCCGCTATCTGCGGTTCCTGCTCGGCATCTGCGCGCGGCAGCATCCGCTCGCGCCGCTCGTCGGCATCCACGGCCACGCCACCGAGGAGCGTGAGCTGCCGCACCTGTCCGGCTACGCCGGCTCGGCGCCGGTGCGGGTCGGCAACGAGGCGGCGAACCAGATCCAGTTCGACACGTACGGGCACATCCTCGACGCGGCGCTTGCCTACCAGCTGCTCACCGGCGAGCTGACCGGCCCGCAGTGGGCGCTGCTGCGGCGGCACGTCGAGACCATGGCGGAGCGCTGGCGGGAACCGGACCACGGGGTGTGGGAGATCCGCGGCCCGTGCCGGCACTACGTCTACTCGAAGGTGATGACCTGGGTCTGCCTGGACCGGGGCATCCGCCTCGCCGGGCTGCTCGGCGACGGCGCCGCGCCGGTGGACCGGTGGCGCCGGGAACGTGACGCGCTGCACGCCGAGGTGCTCGACCGCGGGTACGACGAGCGCGCCGGCAGTTTCGTCATGGCGTACGGCGGGACCGAGCCGGACGCCTCGCTGCTGCGGATGCCGCTCGTCGGGTTCCTGCCCGGCGACGACGCCCGGGTGGTCGCCACCGTCGAACGGATCCGCGCCGACCTCGCCGTCGCGCCCGACCTGATCCGGCGCTACCGGGCCGACGACGGGCTGCCCGGCACCGAGGGGGCGTTCCTGCTCTGCTCCTTCGAGCTGGTCTCGGCGCTGGTACTGGCCGGCCGGCACGGCGAGGCGCGGGACATCTTCGACCGGCTGGCCGGCCGGGCCGGGCCGCTCGGCCTGCATCCGGAGGAACGCGCGCCCGACGGCACGGCGCTGGGCAACTTCCTGCAAGCGTTCACCCATCTGGCACTGATCGAGGCTGCGCTGAACCTGGACTCGGCGGGCGACCGGGACGCGCTGCACGCGTGGGCGGAACGGTCAGCGGCCGCGGCGGCGTGACCGGCACCCCGCCGGGAACCAGCGCGCCCCTCCCGACGACTATCCCTGTATGGCGTGTGAGCAGTGGCGGGAAATCCTGTCGGCACAGCTGGACGGTGAGGCGTCCCGCTCGGAGATCGAGGCGGCCGAGGCGCACCTGACCGGCTGCGCCGGCTGCCGGGGCTGGTTCGACTCGGCCGCGGCGGTCACCCGGCGGGCCCGTACGCAGCTCGCCCCGCGCGTACCCGACCTGGTCGACGCGGTGCTCGCCGCCGCGCCGCCGCCCCGGCCGAGCCGCCGCCAGCGGATCGCGCTCGGACTACGCGGGGCGCTCGGGTTGCTCGGCGCGGTGCAGCTCGTGCTCGGCCTGGCCCAGATCGGCCGGGAGGCGGTCGTCGCACACGCCCACACCTCCGGCCAGCACCTGTGGCACGAGTCGGCGGCGTGGAACGTAGCAGTCGGCGCCGGGTTCCTCTACGTGGCGGCACGCCGGACCACGCCGTCCGGCCTGCTGCCGATGCTCAGCGCGTTCGTCGCCACGCTGGTGCTGCTGTCGGTGAACGACCTGATCACCGGTCAGGTCGCGATGACCCGGCTGGTCAGCCACGGCTTCCTGCTGGTCGGCTGGGCCGTGATGCTGGTGCTGTCCCGGCCGGGCTGGCGCCCCGGCGACACGCCGCCCGGGCGGGGCCGGTCGAGCGGATCGCGGTGGGCGCTGCGCACCGAGGAACCGGCCGCGCCGGCGCCGCTGCGGCTGGTGCAGCCGGGCCCGTACCCCGCCCAGGCCCGCAACCGGCGCGCGGCCTGACGCGCGGCGCCGCGCGGGGCCTGAACCGCCGGACGGCCGGGGCCCGCGGGTGTCAGCGGGCCCGGCGGTCACGGACGTCGCCGGACCAGGCGGCGGCCAGGTCCTCCCGGGCGCGGGCGACCCGGGACCGGATCGTGCCGACCGGGCAGCCGCACACCTCGGCGGCCTCGGCGTAGGACAGGCCCAGCACCTGGGTGGCCACGAACGCCTCCCGGCGGTCCGGGGCGAGCGCCGCGATGAGCCCGCGCAACACCACCCCGTCGTCCCCGCCGCGGGTCACCGCCCCGGCCGCCTCGGCGGCGGCCTGCCAGTCCGCCAGGGCGGCCGTGCGGGGCCGCGCGGTCGCCGCCCGGACGTGGTCCACCGCGACCCGGCGGGCGATGGTGAAGACCCAGGTACGCGCCGACGACCGGCCCGCGAAGCCGGGCAGGCTGCGCAGCGCGCGCAGGAACGTCTCCTGGGCCAGGTCGTCGGCCTCGGCCGGCCCGGCCAGGTGGGCGAGGAACCGCCACACCGGCGCCTGGAGGGCACGGACGAACGCGGCAGCGGCCAGCCGGTCACCACGGGCGGCGCTCCGGGCCCACCCGGTCACCTGCTCGTCGTCGGCGTCCGGGCTCATCCTCGGCCGGCCCGCGGGCCCGACATCGTCATGCCCGACGGTACGGATCCGCTGCCCGCTCGGTTCATCCCTGGCGTCCCTCCTGCCACCGGGCCTGACTGTCGGCGACCTCCGGTTGGTCGGCCGGCGGGCGGGAAAAGTTCCCGAACCGGGTCAGTCGTCGTCGACGGAGACGGTGACCGGCCCGACCCGCAGGACGCCGTCGGTGAGCGGCGCGCAGCGCACGCCGCCCCGGCGACGCAGCGCCTTCCAGGTGCCGGACGCGACCACCACGTCGAGCCAGGCGCACGGCGGCGCGGCCCGGTGCACCCGCAGGCGGACCGGACCGTCGCCGGAGTCGAGCGTGAGCACCCGGCCGACCAGCTCGTCCACCGGGATGCCGTCGGTCAGCACGTTGCGCCGCAACTGGGTGAGGTCCGCCCCGGGCGGCAGCGACTCCCGCGCGATCAGCGTGACGCTCGCCCGGCGGTGCGCCGGGCGGCCGAAGTAGCGGTCCCCGACGATGCCGAGCCCGGCGCGCACCTCCACCCGCTCGACCAGTTCACCGGGCGGCGCGGGGGCGGGCCCGTCCGCGGGGCGGCCCACGTACCGGTGCACGGGCGAGGCCAGCAACTGGACGATCCGCGGCATACCCCGAAGTGTAATCGCGGGCATACCACCGCCAAACCGGACGATAGCCGCGCTCACGTATCCGCGGCTTACGCAGGGCGTTGTACCAGGTGTGACGGCGAGGCGACCCGACGCGATCGGGGCTCATCCCCGGCGGCGGCTGGCCTGGGCGCGGCGCGAGAACGAGCGCCGGCGCCAGGCGTACGAGACGGCGGCGCGGGCCTGGCGGCGGCGCGCGGAGCACCTCGACCGGCTGCGGATCGAGGCGGCCGGCTTCCACGGGTGCGTCCTGGCCGGCACCGCGCTACCGGTGCCGCTGGACGACGGTGAGGTCGTCTACCGCATCCTGCCCACCGTCGACCTCGTCGAGGCCACGGCCCGGCACCTACCCGGACTGCCGGTGCCGGACGGCACGCTCGCCGGATGTCTCGACCCGGCCGAGGGCCCGCTACCGGCCGGGCTGCGCGTGATCGCCAGCGGCGCCGCCGTGGTGACCGACCGGCGGGTCGCTTTCACCGGGCCCGGCGTCGGCCGGGAGTGGCCCCTGCGGAATCTGCGCGGACTCGGGCACCACCCCGGCCGTCCGGTCACCCTGCTGCACGACGCCAACGGCATACCGGCGGGCCTGCGCGTACCGGCGCCGGGCGCGGCGAACGCCCGGTTCTACCTCACCCTGGCCCACGCCGACGCCACCGGTACGCGCACCGCGGTGGTGGAGGACGTCGAGGCGCTGTGGTCCGCCCACCGGGCCGCCCGGCCCCGCCCACCCCGGCCACTCGGGCCGTGGGACGCCCCCGCCGAACGGGCGCTCCCCCAGCGGCTGGCCGCGGCGGGCGTCGCAGCGATGGCCGTACTGCTGGGCGTCACCTCCGCCGGCACCTGGACCGCGACCGCCGGGCAGACCGACCCGGCAGCCCGAACCGCGACGCACCCGGCGACCGCACCCCCACCGGCCGTTTCGTCAGTGCCGCACGTGGCGACCCCGGTCAACCCGTCGTCTCCCCCCACGTCCCGGCCGCCCCGGCCCGCGCCGCGGCCTCCGGCCGCCGGTTCGGGTGATCGGGTCCCCACCACCGCGCCACCTGCCGCCGGATCCCCGTCGACGCGCGTGAGCGGCCGTACGCCCGTGATCGTCGAACCGTCCGGCCCACCCGCCGCCGGTCCGGCGACGCCGGCGCCGAGCGTGAGCCCGACGGCTGATCCGGTTCCGACCGGCGAGCCCGATCCGACAACCGAGCCGAGCCCGTCCGCCGCATCCGCCGAGCCGAGCATCCTGGACCTGGTGGGCCTGCACCTCGGCCTGGCCGTCGGTTCCGGCGCAACAGCCCGGCAAGACGCAACCCTCCCCTGACCCCGTCCCCACGCTCGCCGCTCTCCCACTTCCCCGCCGTCCCGCCCTCGCGGTCACCCCGCCTCACCCTCGCCGTCGATCTTGCACTTCGCGCCCCGCAGATGCCGGATTAATCCCGCTTTAGGCGGGCCGGAAGTGCAAGATCGACGGCGAGGGTGAGGCGGGGTGACCGCGAGGGCGGGAC
>NZ_MAGP01000076.1 GCF_002926165.1 Micromonospora chalcea
GGGCGGGGGCCGTAGGGCGGAGGACTGGCCGGTGATCATGAAGTTGGCGGGTCGACACGCCGATATCGGGATTGTCAACTTCATGATCGACGAGGCGGGGTGAGGGCAGCGTCCATGCGCCAGCTGTTCAGGCGGCGATCATGAGGTTGGCGGCGCGACACGCCGATGGCGAGGCCGCCAACTTCATGATCGACGGGGCGAGGCGAGGCGAGGCGAGGCGAGGCAGGGCAGGGCAGGGCAGGGCGGGGCGGGGCGGGGCAGGACGGGGCGGGGTCAGGAGATTTGGGCACCGAGGAAGAAGATGCCGGGGTGGCCCCTTGTCTCGAAGCCTCTGCTCGGGTTGCGGCGCAGCGTTGAACTGTCGATCTGCAGCGAGCCGGTGCGGTTGTTGCTGACGAAGAAGATCGCGCCGCCGCCCTCGTTCGCGCTGTTGTCCTCGATCACCGTGCCGGCGATCCGCACCGCGAACTCGTTGCCGTCGCAGTAGATCGCGCCGCCGCTGCCGCCGCCCGGAGTACCGCCCCGGGCCGGGTTCGCGCCGGTGCCGACCGCCCGGTTGTCGCGGAAGACGCTGTTCAGCACCGTCCAGGAGACGCCGATGCTGCTCAGCGCCCCGCCGTTGGCGCACACTCCGCCGGTGAAGGTGCTGCTCACCACGTACACCGGTTTGTTCTCGAACTGGCTGAGCACGCGCAGCGCCGCGCCGCCCAGGTCGGGGCCGGTACGGTCGCAGCGGTTGCCGACGAACCGCGAGTTGACCACCTTGAACCGCCCGCCCCGGACGAAGATCGCGCCGCCCCCGCCGCCCTCGGTCCGCTCGCCGGTGGAGTCGCCGTCGGCGAACGTCAGGTTCTGCACGGTGAGCTGCGGGTGGTCCTGATTCTGGCAGTGCGAGGTGGTGAAGCCCTGCGCCTGGTCGCAGGTGTTCATGTAGAGGATGCGGCGCTTGCCGCCGCCGCTGAGCGTGACAGTGCCGCCGCCGTCCAGCACGATGCGCGGGCCGTGCGAGTTCACCACCTTGGCGGTGGCCTTCATGGTGATGGTGACCGGCGCGGGCCCGCAGTCGAAGGTGATGACGCCGCCGGCCGCGACGGCCTTCACCACCGCCTCGGAGGTGCAGCTCGCCGGGGTGCCGCTACCGACGGTACGGGTCGGGCGCGAGGTGTCCACCGGACGCGCCTCGGCCGGCACGCTCGCCCGGCCGGCGGGGTTGCCGGCGCGGAACGCCACGGTGGCGGGGGTGGGGCTCGGCCGGGCGCTGCCCAGCCCTGCCCGCCCGCTCGCGGCGGGCGAGGGGTCAGCTGCCGGACCGGCCGACGAGCCGGCGTCGGCGGCGGGCGCGGGGGCCGGATCGTCGCCGCCGCAGGCGGGCAGCGGCGCCGTCGCCAGGGCGAGGACGAGCAGAGTGACAGCCGACTTCACGTGCACCGCCCGATGCTAGGAGGACCGGCCGCCCCGGCAC
>NZ_MAGP01000077.1 GCF_002926165.1 Micromonospora chalcea
AAATATGGGTCTTGTGACGGATGTGTGGGTCGGGTGTTCATGGGCGGGGTAGTTCGGGTCGGTGGCCGCCGAGGCTGAGCATGGCCATGGCAATGAGGGCTTCGGATGAGTGGAAGCCGAAGGCCATGCGGGTGATGAGGCGGATCTTGGCGTTGACGGACTCGATGCGGCCGTTGGACAGGCCATGGGTGATGGCGGCGATGATCTGGTCGCGGTGACGGGTGACGCGTCGTTGTAGGTCGATGAAGATGTCGATGCGGCTGCGGCGGGCCCACCCGATCCATCGGTCGAGGGCCTCGACTGCGGCTGTCGGGCTGGTCTTGGCCAGGGTGAACACCAGTCGGAGTCCTTCTTTCAACGCCCAGGCCCGGTGCAGGCGGGGGTGGGTCTTGGCGATCCAGGCGAGTTTGGCCTGCTGGGCGTCGGTGAGGTTCTCCGGGTTCTTCCATAACGCCCAGCGGGTGTTCTTCAACTGGCGGGCCGTGCCGACGGCGACGCCGCGACGGCCGGCGCCACGGCCGGTGGCCTCGTTCCAGGCTTGGCGGCGAACCCTGTCCACGGCGTCGGTGGCCCAGGCCACGACGTGGAATGCATCGGCGCAGCGCACGGCGTTCGGGCAGCGCCGTCGGATAACGGTGGTGATCCAGTCCGCGCCGTCGGCGGACACGTGCGTGATCTTCGCGGCCCGCTCATCGCCGAGCAGGTCGAAGAACGCGTTGAGGGTCGCCGCGCTCTTGCCGGGCGAGGCCCAGACCAGCCAGCCGGTGTCATGATCGACCACCACGGTCAGGTAGCGGTGGCCCTTCTTGTAGCTGATCTCATCGATGCCGATACGGCGCAGTCCCTCAAGGCGGTCCACCGCGGCACCGGTGTCGGCCCACACCCGCGCCACGATCGCCCCGACGGTGCGCCAACTGATGCGCATCAGCTGCGACACCGCCGACTTCGCGGTATGCACCGCCAACCACGACACCACCTGGTCAAACGCCCGGGTGTGCCCTGCCCCATGCCGAGCCCACGGCACTGCCGCGACCACAACCCCGTGCTCCGGACACGACACCCGCGGCACGTGCGCCTCGATCACCGCTCGCACCACGCCCAGATCCAACGCCCGCCACCGACGACGAACCCCAGCGTCATAGCGGGCACACCGCCGACGACAGTGCGGACACCGCCGCGACGCGCCCTTACGCACCCGCACCCGAGCCACCACCACCGACTCGACCGGATCGAACTCCACGCCCTCGACAACCGCCTGCTCGACCCCGAGCAGCCCAGCCCATACCCTGGCAGAACGCACGCCGTTCTCCCGCCCATCAAGTTCTGACCTTCGACAAGCCAGAACCTAGGCAGGACAACGGCGTGCGCCATCAACGACGCGCCCAACCACCCACAGACACGTCACAAGACCCA
>NZ_MAGP01000078.1 GCF_002926165.1 Micromonospora chalcea
TAGTACTCCAACGTCACTTGGATTCGGCGTTGGGCGTGGCGTGGGTATGAGGGCGGCCACCGCGTTGATCATCGATGGTTTGTGAGGACAACCGAAGATCGCGCGATGGCCGTGGGCCACAGCGTAGACCCCAGCCGGTGGCGGGTCATCCTGGACGAGGCGGTGACGCGTGTCTCTGACCGGTTCGTGCGGGCCGAGCCGCGGGCGACGGCCGGGCGGTTCGTGGAAGGGCTGCTGTCGGACACCGAACGGAAGACCTGCTGGTCGCTTGCGGAACGGGCGGGTAACGCTGATCCGCAGGCGATGCAGCGGCTGCTGCGCACGGCGGTGTGGGACGCCGACGCCGTCCGCGACGATGTGCGTTCCTGGCTGATCGAACAGCTCGGCCACCCCGACGCGGTGCTGGTCACCGATGAGACCGGGTTCCTCAAGAAAGGGGTGTGCTCGGTCGGGGTGCAGCGGCAGTACACCGGCACCGCCGGCCGTGTCGAGAACAGCCAGGTCGGGGTGTTCCTGGCCTACGTGTCACCGACGGGACGAGCGATGATCGACCGTCGGCTCTACCTGCCGGAGGCGACCTGGTGCGACCGTCCCGACCGGCTCACCGAAGCCGGCGTTCCCGACCAGGTCGGGTTCGCGACGAAGCCTGCCCTGGCCCGGCAGATGATCGCCGCCGCGATCGAGGCTGGTGTCCCATTCGGGTGGGTGACCGGCGACGAGGTCTACGGCGCCGACCCAGGCCTGCGCGCTGAGCTGGAACAACGCGAGATTGGCTACGTCCTGGCGGTCGGCTGCGACCGACGCGTGGCCGTCAACGACGGCCGCACCCTGATCCGCGTCGACGACCTCGCCGACCGGATCCCCACCCGCGAGTGGCAGCCGCACAGCTGCGGCCCCGGGGCGAAAGGGCCACGCGAGTACCTGTGGGCCTGGATCACCACCGCCACCAGGCCGGGTGAGCACCGATGGCTGCTGATCCGCCGCAACCGCACCACCGATGAGCTGGCCTTCTACCTGTGCTGGTCACCCCGCCCCGTCCCGCTGCACGCACTTGTGCGAGTAGCCGGCTCCCGCTGGAGCATCGAAGAGCTGTTCCAGACCGGCAAAGGCCAGGTCGGCCTGGACCACTACCAAGTCCGCGGCTGGACCGGCTGGCACCGCCACGTCACCCTGGCCATGCTCGCCCTGGCCGTCCTGACCATCCTCGCCGCCACCGCGCAGCAGCCCAACACTGATGCGGAGATCATCGCGTTGACCCTCGCTGAGATCCGCCGCCTCCTCAACGCGTTCGTCCTCGCCACAGCACCACCACCAGCGCACACCCTGCACTGGTCGATCTGGCGACGAACATCCCAAGCCCGAGCCCGTCGATCCCACTACCAGCGCAGACGAGCGAAGTGACGTTGGAGTA
>NZ_MAGP01000079.1 GCF_002926165.1 Micromonospora chalcea
GGGACTGTAAAACGAACGGTGTAACTCCT
The DNA here is from genome assembly GCF_002926165.1 of Micromonospora chalcea. GTDB lineage: Bacteria > Actinomycetota > Actinomycetes > Mycobacteriales > Micromonosporaceae > Micromonospora > Micromonospora chalcea. Next base: position 30 of record NZ_MAGP01000079.1, read on the forward strand.
GATCAAGGAGCAGCACCTGATGTCTGATGGATCGACGATCGCCGTGGATACTGCCGCGGTGGCGAAGAACGTGCCGGGGCAACCGGCGGAGGGTCTCGACGCGGAGCTGGTCGGCCAGCTGGTGGAGCAGGCCCGTGCGGCGGGTCTGCAGCTGACCGGTGACGGCGGTTTGCTGCAGCAGCTGACGAAGCGTGTCCTGGAGTCAGCCCTGGAAGGTGAGATCACCGATCACCTGGGCTATGACAAGGGCGACCCGGCGGGCAAGAACGGCGGGAACTCCCGCAACGGTGTGCGGGCCAAGACGGTGCTGACGGACGTCGGCCCGGTCGAGATTGAGGTGCCGCGTGACCGCGACGGGTCGTTCACACCGCAGATTGTGCGCAAGCGCCAGCGTCGGTTGTCCGGCGTTGACGACATGGTTATCTCGCTGTCGGCCAAAGGCCTGACGACCGGGGAGATCCAGGCCCACCTGGCGGAGGTGTATGGCGCCGACGTGTCACGGCAGACGATCTCAACGATCACCGACAAGGTCGTCGAGGGGATGACCGAGTGGCAGAACCGGCCCCTGGACCCGGTCTACCCGGTGATCTTCCTCGATGCAGTGCACGTGAAGATCCGCGACGGGAAGGTCGCCAACCGGCCCATCTACCTGGCCCTGGCCGTCACCGTCGAGGGCACCCGCGACATCCTCGGTCTGTGGGCCGGCGATGGCGGCGAGGGCGCCAAGTTCTGGCTGCAGGTCCTCACCGAGCTCAAGAACCGGGGCGTCGCGGACGCGTGCATGGTGGTCTGCGACGGGCTCAAGGGCCTGCCGGATGCGATCGGTGAGGTGTGGCCGGAAGCGGTGGTGCAGACCTGCGTGATTCATCTGCTGCGGGCGTCGTTCCGGTATGCCGGCCGGCAGCACTGGGACGCCATCGCCAAGGCTCTCAAGCCCGTCTACACCGCGCCGACCGAGTCGGCTGCCCGAGCCCGGTTCGCCGAGTTCACCGAAGCCTGGGGCGGGAAGTATCCGGCGATCGTCAGGTTGTGGGAGCAGGCGTGGGCGGAGTTCGTGCCGTTCCTGGCCTTCGACGCCGAGATCCGCACCGTCGTCTGCTCCACCAACGCCATCGAAAGCGTCAACGCCCGCATCCGCCGGGCCGTCCGCGCCCGTGGGCACTTCCCGAACGAGGCAGCCGCGCTCAAGTGCGTCTACCTCGCGGTGATGAGCCTGGACCCGACCGGGCAGGGCCGCCGGCGGTGGACCATGCGCTGGAAACCAGCCCTGAACGCCTTCGACATCGCCTTCGAAGGACGCCTCTCCGCAGGCCGTAAGTAACCGTCAACAACCCGAGTTACACCGTTCGTTTGACAGACCC
>NZ_MAGP01000080.1 GCF_002926165.1 Micromonospora chalcea
GACACAAACTCCTTGATCAACGGATTGGGAACCCGGGGTCAGTGGCCCAGGAAGCGGTTGAAGAGGTCGGCTCGGCGAGACGGGCGGGACGTACGGTGCTCGGTGTGGTCGGCTGAGGACATGATCCTCAGGCCGGCGTTCATCGCCAGCCAGCGCAGCGGCTCCGGTTCCCAGCGCGGGGAGCGGTGGCCCACCCAGGGAAGTGCCGTGAGGTCGGTCTCCACGCCGCGGATCAGGTCGGCCAGCGTACGACCGGCGAGGTTGCTGGTGCCCACTCCGTCACCGACGTACCCGCCGGCCCAGGCGAGCCCGGTGCGGCGGTCCAGCCCCACCGACGCGGCCCAGTCCCGGGCCACGCCGAGCGGCCCGCCCCAGGCGTGCGTCACCGGCACGTCCGGCCCGAGCACCGGGAACAGCTCCCCGAGCGTCCGGCGCAGCGCCGCGAACACCCGCGGCTCCCGGTCGAAGCCCGGCCGCACCCGGGAGGCGTAGTGGTAGGGCGCGCCCCGCCCGCCGAACGCGAGCCGGCCGTCGGCGGTGCGCTGGCCGTACACGATGACGTGCCGGTAGTCGGAGAACGTCTCCCGCTCCGCCAGCCCGATCCGCGCCCACGTCTCCTCGGGCAGCGGCGGGGTGGCCACCATCAGCGAGTAGACGGGCGCCACCGTGCGCCGCTGGCCTGGTAGCCCGGGCGTGTAGCCCTCGGTCGCGCGGACCACCACCGGCGCCCGGACCACGCCCGCCGGTGTCACCGCCGCGCCCGGCCGCAGCGCGGTCACCGGGGTGCGCTCGTGGATGCGTACGCCCCGGCGCTCCACCGCCCGCGCCAGGCCCCGGACCAGCTTCGCCGGGTGCACGGCGGCGCAGTGCGGGGTGTACGTGCCGCCGCGTACCCCCTCGGCGTCGCACCGCGCGGCGGCCTCGGCGGCGTCCAGCAGCGTCAGGTCGTCGTCGGTGAGCCCGTGCGCGTGGGCCTGGTCGACCTCGGCGCGGGCCCGGTCGAGCTGGACCTCGCTGCGCGCCAGCGTCACCGTGCCGCCGGCCCGCCAGTCGCAGTCGATGCCCTCGGCGGCGGTGACCCGCCCCACCTCGCCGACCGTGTCGTGCATGGCCCGTTGCAGGGCGAGCGCGCGGTCCCGGCCGTGGCGTCGGGCCAGCGCCGGCAGCGAGGTGGGGAACAGCGCCGAGCACCAGCCGCCGTTGCGCCCGGATGCGCCGTACCCGGCGATCTCCCGCTCCAGCACGACGACGCGCAACGTGGGGTCGGCCTCGGCCAGGTAGTACGCCGTCCACAGCCCGGTGTACCCGGCGCCCACGATCGCCACGTCGGCGTCCGTGTCGCCGGGCAACCCGGGTCGCGGTGTCAGCGGCTCGTCCAGGCTGGACAGCCAGTACGAGAGGTGCCGGTAGCCGGTCATCGGCGTCAGAGCCGGGACCACGCCTCGGTCAGCACCGCGCGCAGGATCTGCTCGATCTCGTCGAAGTGCTGCTGGTCGGCGATCAGCGGCGGGGCGAGCTGCACCACCGGGTCGCCACGGTCGTCGGCCCGGCAGTAGAGCCCGGCGTCGAACAGCGCGGTGGACAGGAAGCCGCGCAGCAGCCGCTCCGACTCGGCCTCGTCGAACGTCTCCCGCGTGGTCTTGTCCTTGACCAGCTCGATGCCGTAGAAGTAGCCGTCACCGCGGACGTCGCCGACGATCGGCAGGTCGTGCAGCTTCTCCAGGGTGGACCGGAACGCGCCCTCGTTGGCCCGGACGTGCCCGATCAGGTCCTCCCGGGCGAACACCTCCAGGTTGGCCAGCGCGACCGCGCAGGAGACCGGGTGGCCGCCGAACGTCACGCCGTGCGCGAACATGCCGGTTTCGGTGAGGAACGGCTCCATCAGCCGCTCGCTGGCGATCATCGCGCCGAGCGGGGCGTAGCCGGAGGTGATGCCCTTGGCGGTGGTGATGATGTCCGGCTGGTAGCCGTACCGCACCGCGCCGAAGTACTCGCCGAGCCGGCCCCAGGAGCAGATCACCTCGTCGCTGACCAGCAGCACGTCGTACGCGTCGCAGATCTCGCGTACCCGCTCGAAGTAGCCGGGCGGCGGCGGGAAGCAGCCGCCGGAGTTCTGCACCGGCTCCAGGAAGACGGCGGCGACCGTCTCCGGCCCTTCCCGCTCGATCGCGCGGCCGATCTCCTCGGCGGCCCAGCGGCCGAACGCCTCGGGGTCGTCGCCGTGTTCGGGGGCGCGGTAGAAGTTGGTGTTCGGCACCTTGATGCCCCCGGGCACCAGCGGCTCGAAGTCGGTCTTGATGCCGGGCAGGCCGGTGATCGACAGCGCGCCCATCGAGGTGCCGTGGTAGGCGATGTAGCGGCTGACCACCTTGTGCTTGGTGGGCTTGCCGGTGCGCTTGAAGTAGGCCCGGGCCAGCTTCCACGCCGCCTCGACGGCCTCGGAGCCGCCGGTGGTGAAGAAGACCCGGTTCAGGTCGCCGGGCGTGAGCGTGGCGATCTTCTCGGCCAACTCGACGGCCTTCGGGTGGGCGTACGACCAGAGCGGGAAGTAGGCCAGCTCGCCGGCCTGCTTGGCGGCGGCCTCGGCCAGCTCGGCGCGGCCGTGGCCGGCGTTGACGACGAACAGCCCGGCCAGCCCGTCCAGGTAGCGGCGGCCCTGCGCGTCCCAGACGTACGCGCCCTCGCCCCGGACGATTGTCGGAACCTCGCCGGCGGGGTAGCTCGCCATGCGGGTGAAGTGCATCCACAGGTGGTCGGTGGCGTTGGCCATGTCAGCCCCATCGGGTCTCGGGCCGGTCAGGGGTGACACCGGCCGCTCTGCCCACGGTTATCCCACAGCCGATGCCGATAAGGCAAGCGAAGAAGCTTCACCGCGACGGATTCAGCGCCATATCACTGCGCTGTCAACGGAATCCGCATCAGGCGGTGCCCCAGCTGTAGGTCTGCTTGCGCAGCTTCAGGTAGACGAACGCCTCGGTGGAGAGCACTCCGGGCACACCGCGCAGCTTCTGCAGGATCTCCAGCAGGTGCGCGTCGTTGCGGCAGACCACCTCGGCCAGCAGGTCGAACGAGCCGGCGGTGATCACCACGTAGTCGATCTCCTCGAACTCGGCCAGCCGGTCGGCCACCGACTCCAGGTCACCGTCGGTGCGCAGCCCGATCATGGCCTGGCGGGGGAAGCCGAGCTGGAGCGGATCGGTGACCGCGACGATCTGCATGACGCCCGCGTCGAGCAGCCGCTGCACCCGCTGGCGTACCGCCGCCTCGGAGAGGCCCACCGCCTTGCCGATGCTCGCGTACGGGCGGCGCCCGTCCTCCTGGAGCTGCTCGATGATCTGCTTCGCCACGTCGTCGAGCAGAACGTGATTGGCGCCTTCACGCACGGTGACCCGACGGCCGCCGTTGCCGTTCTCCTGGTGCCGGTTGACCATCGACGCTCCTTGTGTCCGATTCTTCGTATCGAGCGTAGTGCCCCGCGCAGTCTGGCGTATTTCGTGGCGACTGGCTATTCCAGCAACGGAATCCCTTGTGAGAGAGGTTTTCTCATGTCAGGATCAGTCGTCCATCGCCACTGACCCTCCCGCCGGCGTGCCGCCCCCCGTCCCGCCGCCGACGATGCCCCCCAAGGAGTCGTCACATGCGTAGTCCCCTTCGGACCCTCACCCGGCGTGGTCTGCTCACCGGGACCGTCGGCTCGGCCGCACTGCTCGCCACCGCGGGCGCCCTGGCCGGCTGCGGGACCAAGGGCGCCCAGCAGACCGAAGCCGGTTGCAAGAGCGAGGATCTGTCCGCCACCGAGAAGGAGGTCGCCTTCTCGAACTGGCCGCAGTACATGGACACCGACGAGAAGGACGAGTCCAAGCGCCCCACGCTCGACGCGTTCGTCGCCGCCACCGGCATCCAGGTGACGTACACCGAGGACGTCAACGACAACAACGAGTTCTTCGGCAAGGTGCGCAACCAGCTCGCCGGGTGTCAGAGCACCGGCCGGGACATCATGGTGCTCACCGACTGGATGGCTGCCCGGGTGATCCGCCTCGGCTGGGTCCAGAAGCTGGACAAGTCGAAGATGCCGAACGTCGAGGCGAACCTGCTGCAGTCGCTGCGCGGTCGCTCCTTCGACGCCGAGACCCAGCTCGCCGTCCCGTGGCAGTCCGGTCTCGCCGGGCTCGCGTACAACGCGAACGTCACCAAGGAGATCCGCACCGTCGACGAGCTGCTCACCCGCCCCGATCTCAAGGGCAAGGTGACTGTGCTGTCGGAGATGCGCGACACCATCGGCCTGCTGCTCCAGTCGCTCGGCCACGACCCGGCCAAGTTCACCTCGGCCCAGTTCGACGACGCGCTGAACAAGCTGAAGAAGGCCGTGGACAGCAAGCAGATCCGGCGGTTCACCGGCAACGACTACGCGCCCGATCTGGCCAAGGGCGACATCGCCGCGTGCATCGGCTGGTCCGGCGACGTGGTCCAGCTCGGCTTCGACGACGAGAAGATCAAGTTCGTGGTGCCCGAGTCCGGCGTGATGCTCTGGTCGGACAACATGCTGGTGCCGAACAAGGCCACCCACAAGGCCAACGCCGAGGCGTTGATGAACCACTACTACGACCCGGCGGTGGCGGCGAAGCTGGCCGCGTACGTCAACTACATCTGCCCGGTGCAGGGCGCGCAGGCCGAGATGGAGAAGATCGACCCGGACCTGGCGAGCAACCCGCTGATCTTCCCGGACGACACGATGCTGTCCAAAGCCAAGGTCTTCATGGCGCTCGACGAGGCGCAGGAGAAGGAGTACGAGACCAAGTTCCAGCAGGTGATCGGCGCGTGAAGGGGCAGCAGACCCCGGCCGGCGACCTGCGCCTGGTCGACCTGACCAAGCGGTTCGGCGTCTTCACCGCCGTCGACGACCTCACCCTCACCATCCCGCAGGGCTCGTTCTTCGCCCTGCTCGGCGCGTCCGGCTGCGGCAAGACCACCACACTGCGGATGATCGCCGGGCTGGAGCAGCCGACCAGCGGGCAGGTGCTGCTCGGCGAGCAGGACATCGCCGGGCTGCGGCCGTACAAGCGGCCGGTCAACACGGTGTTCCAGAGCTACGCCCTCTTCCCGCACCTGGACATCCACGAGAACGTGGCGTTCGGGCTGCGCCGCCGCGGCATCCGCAAGGTGAGCGACCAGGTGGAGCAGATGCTCGCGCTGGTGCAGCTCGAAGGGTACGGCCGACGCCGCCCGGCCCAGCTCTCCGGCGGCCAGCAGCAGCGCGTCGCGCTGGCGCGGGCGCTCATCAACCACCCGCAGGTGCTGCTGCTCGACGAGCCGCTCGGCGCGCTCGACCTCAAGCTGCGCCGGCAGATGCAGATCGAGCTGAAACGGATCCAGACCGAGGTCGGCATCACGTTCGTGCACGTCACCCACGACCAGGAGGAGGCCATGACGATGGCCGACACGGTCGCGGTGATGAACGCCGGCCGGATCGAGCAGCTCGGCGCGCCCGCCGACATCTACGAGTACCCGGCCACCGCGTTCGTGGCGAACTTCCTCGGCCAGTCCAACCTGCTCGCCGCCGAAGCCGGCGGGCGCGCCGCCGACGACGTGCTGGTCACGGCGCACGGCTCGCGCTTCTCGGTGCCCGCCGGCCGGGCCCGGCTCACCGACGGGCCGGCCTTCCTCGGCGTACGTCCGGAGAAGCTGCACCTGGTCGACGACCCGGACCGGGTGCCGGCCGGACACCAGCACGTCGGTGGCGTGGTCAGCGACGCCTCCTACGTCGGGGTGAGCACCCAGTACCTGGTGCGCACCGCGTGGGGCAGCGAGCTGACCGCGTTCGCCGCGAACAGCGGGCTGGGCGGTCAGTTGGCGGTCGGCACGGCGGTGACCGCGCACTGGGATCCGCGGCACGCGTTCCTGCTGCCCCGGGCCGCCGGTGAGGACGACCAGACCGCGCCGCTGCTCGACGAGCCGCCGGTGGGTGCGTCGGCATGAGCGAGCGAAGCGGAGTGGCGGCATGAGCGCGCTGGCCCACGTACCGACCTCCGCCGGGAAACCGGCGCCGCCGCCGGTGCGGCGCGGGCGCAGCCGGCTCCTGCCGTACCTGTTGCTGCTGCCCGGCGCGGTCTGGCTGCTCGTCTTCTTCGCGGTGCCGCTGGTGCAGCTCGCCTCGGCCAGCCTCTACGACCCGGCCGGCTCGCTCTCCACCGGGTACGCGATGACCTGGGCGTTCGGCAACTACCCGGACGCGCTCCAGGCGTACTGGCCGCAGTTCTCCCGGTCGTTCCTCTACTCGGCCATCGCGCTGGTGCTCGCGCTGCTGATGGGCTACCCGCTGGCGTACGCGATCGCGCAGAAGGCCGGCCGGTGGAAGAACCTGCTGCTGGTGGCCGTGGTCGCACCGATGTTCACCAGCTTCCTGGTGCGCACGCTGGCCTGGAAGACCATCCTGTCGGACAACGGCGCGCTGGTCGGGCTGCTGCGCGACGTGCACCTGCTCGGACCGGACGGCCGGCTGCTGGCCACCCCGATCGCCGTGGTGCTCGGCCTGACGTACAACTTCCTGCCGTTCCTGGTGCTGCCGCTGTACGCGAGCCTGGAGCGGCTCGATCCCCGGCTGCTGGAGGCGGCGAGCGACCTGTACGCGAGCCCGCTGCGCGCGTTCGCCAAGGTCACGCTGCCGCTGTCGATGCCCGGCCTGATCGCCGGCACGCTGCTGTTCTTCATCCCGGCCACCGGTGACTACATCAACGCCGAGCTGCTCGGTACGCCGAACGAGTACATGATCGGCAACGTCATCGACTCGGCGTTCCTGGTCCGGCTGGACTATCCGCAGGGCGCGGCGCTGTCGTTCCTGCTGATGGCCGCGATCCTGGCGATCGTCTTCGTCTACCTGCGCCGGGCGGGAACGGAGGAGGTCCTGTGAGCAGACTGAAGCGCTGGCTCGCCGACCGGTGGGTGATGGGCGTGGCCCTGCTCGTCCTCGGCTACCTGACGCTGCCGATCATGGTGGTCGCCGGTCTGTCCTTCAACCGGCCCTCCAGCCGGCTCTCCTACGACTTCAACGAGTTCACGCTCGACAACTGGAAGCAGCCCTGCGCCACCTCGGACATGTGCGACGCAGTGGTGCGCAGCATGCAGATCGGGCTCATCGCCACAGTCGTCTCCACGCTCCTCGGCACGCTGATGGCGTTCGCGCTGGTCCGGCACAGCTTCCGCGGCCGGTCCGGGCTCAACGGGCTGATCTTCCTGCCGATGGCCACCCCGGAACTCGTGATGGGCACCTCGCTGCTCGCCCTCTTCGTCGCCGCCGGGGTGCCGCAGGGCTTCTGGACCATCGTCATCGCGCACGTCATGTTCTGCGTGTCGTTCGTCGTGGTCACCGTGAAGGCCCGGCTCTCCGGCATGGACCGGCGGCTGGAGGAGGCCGCGATGGACCTGTACGCCAGCGAGTGGCAGACGTTCCGGCGGATCACGCTGCCGCTGGTGCTGCCGGGCATCGTGGCCGCCGCGCTGCTGGCCTTCTCGCTCAGCTTCGACGACTTCATCATCACGAACTTCAACGCCGGCACCACAGTCACGTTCCCCATGTACGTCTGGGGCGCCTCCCAGCGGGGCATCCCGCCGCAGGTGAACGTGATCGGCACGGCCATGTTCGTGATCGCGTTGCTGCTGGTCGGGGCCACCTCGCTGCGCGGGCGGCGGGCGCGACGGGCCGCCCTCGCGGTGGTCGCCACACCGGCGGGCAAGCCATGACACTCCCGCATACCGGCCGGGCGCTGGCCGACGCCGCGCCCGTGCCGTACTGGCTGGACCGCCCGGAGCGGCCCGACCCGCTGCCGCCGCTGTCCGGCTCGCACACCGCCGACCTGCTCGTGATCGGCGGCGGGTACGCCGGACTGTGGACCGCGCTGCTCGCAAAGGAAGCCGACCCGGACCGGGACGTGCTGCTGGTCGACGCGGGCACGTGCGGCTGGGCGGCGTCCGGGCGCAACGGCGGGTTCTGCGCCGCCTCGCTGACCCACGGGCTCGTCAACGGCGTCGAGCGGTTCCCCGGCGAGATCGGCGAGCTGGAACGGCTGGGCCGGGAGAACCTGGACGCCATCGCCGCCACCGTGGCGAAGTACGACATCGACTGCGACTTCGAACGCACCGGTGAGCTGGCGGTGGCGGTCGAGCCGTACCAGCTCGACGGGCTCGCCGCGGACGCCGAGCTGGCCCGCCGGTACGGCCACGACGTGCGGCTGCTCGACCGCGACGAGGTACGCGCCGAGGTGGCGTCGCCGACGTACCTGGGCGGGATGTGGGATCGCGACCGGGTGGCGCTGCTCGACCCGGCGAAGCTCGCCTGGGGACTGCGCCGCGCCGCGCTCGACCTGGGCGTACGCGTGCACGAGCACACCCGCGTCACCGGCCTGGCCAACGGCGGCGCCGCGCTGCGGGCCACCACTGCGGGCGGCGCGGAAGCGGCGCCCGGCACGGTACGGGCGCGGCAGGTCGTGCTGGCCACGAACGCGTTCCCGCCGCTGCTGCGCCGGCTGCGCTCCTGGATCGTGCCGGTCTACGACTACGCGCTGATGACCGAGCCGCTGACCAGGGCGCAGCGCGACGCGATCGGCTGGCGGCACCGGCAGGGGCTCGCCGACACCGGCAACCAGTTCCACTACTACCGGCTCACCGCCGACAACCGGATCCTGTTCGGCGGCTACGACGCGATCTACCACTACGGCAACCGGGTGGCGCCCGCGCTGGAGCAGCGCGAGGCCACCTTCACCACGCTCGCCTCGCACTTCTTCACGACGTTCCCGCAGCTCGCCGATGTGCGCTTCAGTCACCGCTGGGGTGGCGTCATCGACACCTGCACCCGGTTCTGCGCGTTCTTCGGCACCGCGTACTCCGGACGCCTGGCGTACGCGGCCGGGTTCACCGGGCTCGGCGTGGGCGCGACGCGATTCGGCGCCCGCGTGACGCTCGACCTGCTCTCCGGCACCGACACCCCGCTGACCCGGCTCGACCTGGTGCGCCGCAAGCCGCTGCCGTTCCCGCCGGAACCGGTCCGGTCCGTGGGCATCAACCTCACCCGCTGGTCGCTCGCCCGCGCCGACGCGCGCGACGGACGGCGCAACCTCTGGCTCCGTACTCTCGACCGTCTTGGACTGGGGTTCGACTCCTGATGCGTATCCTCCTCGTCGGCGCCGGTGGCGTCGGCTCCGCAGCCGTATCCATCGCCGCCCGCCGTACCTTCTTCGAGCTCATGGTGGTCGCCGACCACGACCCGGCGCGGGCGGCGCGGGCCGTCGCCGGGCACGGCGACCGGTTCGTCGCCGCCACTGTGGACGCGTCCTCCGCCGACGCGGTGGCCGCGCTGTGCCGGGAACACCGGATCACGCACGTCCTGAACGCGGTCGACCCGCGTTTCGTCATGCCGATCTTCGACGGCGCGTTCGCCGCCGGGGCCGACTACCTGGACATGGCGATGTCGCTGTCCCGGCCGCACCCCGAGCGTCCCTACGCCCAGACCGGGGTCAAGCTCGGCGACGAGCAGTTCGCCGTCGCGGAGCAATGGGCCGCCGCGGGGCGGCTCGCGCTCTGCGGCATCGGCGTCGAACCGGGCCTGTCCGACGTCTTCGCCCGCTACGCCGCCGACGAACTCTTCGCCGAGATCGACGAGATCGGGGTACGCGACGGCGCGAACCTGACGGTCGCCGGCTACGACTTCGCGCCGTCGTTCTCCATCTGGACCACCATCGAGGAGTGCCTCAACCCGCCGGTGATCTGGGAGGCCGGGCGCGGCTGGTTCACCACCGAACCGTTCAGCGAGCCGGAGGTCTTCGACTTCCCGGCCGGGATCGGCCCGGTCGAGTGCGTCAACGTCGAGCACGAGGAGGTGCTGCTCATCCCGCGCTGGGTCCAGGCGAAGCGGGTCACCTTCAAGTACGGCCTCGGCGCCGAGTTCATCGAGGTGCTGCGCACGCTGCACAAGCTCGGGCTCGACTCGACCGAGCCGGTGCGCGTACGCGGCGTCGACGTGTCGCCGCGCGACCTGGTGGCCGCCGCGCTGCCCGACCCGGCCACGCTCGGCGACCGGATGAGCGGCAAGACCTGCGCCGGCACGTACGTCACCGGCACCGGCCCGGACGGGCAGCCGCGCCGGGTCTACCTGTACCACGTGGTCGACAACGAGTGGTCGATGGCCGAGTACGGCCACCAGGCGGTGGTCTGGCAGACCGCCGTCAACCCGGTCGTCGCGCTGGAGCTGCTCGCCACCGGCGCCTGGTCCGGCACGGGCGTGCTCGGTCCCGAGGCGTTCCCGCCGACCCCCTTCCTGGACCTGCTCACCGGCTACGGTTCGCCGTGGGGGATGGAGGAACGATGACCCGGTACGGCCCGATGTACGGCCCCGACATCACGTTCCTCGGCGTGCCGCCGTGCGCGGTCGAGGAGCCGGTCACGTACGCCGACGCGGACGTGGTGATCATCGGGGCGCCGTTCGACGGTGGCACCTCGCACCGGCCCGGCACCCGGTTCGGGCCGTCCGCCATCCGGCAGGCCTGCTACCTGCCGCACGACGGCTCCCGCCCGTCGCTGGCGCTGCGCGTGGACGGGCTGAAGGACCTGTGCGTCTACGACGCCGGCGACGTGGAGATGTTCGGCGGCGACATCGAGCGTTCGCTCGCCGCGCTGGAGACCGCCGTGCACGCGGTCGCCGCCGCCGGGGCGATCCCGGTGGTCCTCGGCGGCGACCACTCCATCGCGCTGTCCGACGCCACAGGCGTGGCCCGGCACCACGGCCTCGGCCGGGTGTCGCTGGTGCACTTCGACGCGCACGCCGACACCGGGGACGTCGAGTTCGGTTCGCTGCACGGCCACGGCCAGCCGATGCGCCGGCTGATCGAGTCCGGTGCGGTACGCGGCGACCGCTTCCTCCAGATCGGGCTGCGCGGCTACTGGCCCGGCCCGGACACGCTGGCGTGGATGGCCGAGCAGCGGATGCGCTCGTACGAGATGACCGAGATCGTGGCGCGCGGCCTGGACACCTGTCTGACCGAGGCGTTCGGGATCGCGACCGACGAGTGCGAGGGCGTGTTCCTCTCCGTCGACGTGGACGTGGTCGACCCCGGCATGGCCCCCGGCACCGGCACGCCCGAGCCGGGCGGGTTCACCTCCCGGCAGCTGCTCGACGCGGTCCGCCGGGTCTGTTACGAGCTGCCGGTGGTCGGGTTGGACGTGGTCGAGGTCGCCCCGCCGTACGACCACGCCGACATCACCGCGTACCTGGGCAACCGGGTGGTGCTGGAGGCGCTCTCAGCGATAGCCCGCCGCCGCCACGACGCCGAAACCGGAACCCCGTGGAACCCCACCCAGCCGCTCCTGGATGACCGCTGACTGGTAGGCCGGGATGTTTAGCCCGGGCTATAGTCAGGGCATGGGTGCGGACGGGAAGCGCTGGTCGGTCCGGGTCACCGGAGAGGTCCGGCACTGGCTGCGCGACCTGCGGGACCACGACCCGGCGTCGTACGAGAGCGTCCGGGTGGCGGTGGACAAGTTGGCCGAGGTCGGGCCGGGGCTGGGCCGCCCGCTCGTGGACACGCTGCGCGGAAGCAGTCTCCGTAATCTCAAGGAGTTGCGGCCCCGCTCCGGTCGGGACGTGGCTATCCGGGTGCTGTTCGTCTTCGATCCGTGGTCGCAGGCGGTCCTGCTGGTCGCCGGCAACAAGGCGGGCGACTGGAGTCGCTGGTACCGGCAGCACATCCCGGCGGCGGAGGTTGCCTACAAGGCTTGGCTCGACAGCGAGCGCGAGCGAAGGGGGGAGTCGTGACGGAGTTCTATCACTGGGACGAGGTCCGTGCCGAACTCGGCGGCGACGACGAGGCGTACGAGGCGGAGCGCGCCCGGACCGACGCCTGGGTGAGCGCGTTCCACCTGGCCGAGGAGCGCAAGCGGCTGGGCCTGACCCAGCGGCAGGTCGCCGAGATCATGGGGGTCACGCCCGGCCGGGTGAGCCAGATCGAGAACGGCGACCTCGACGTCAACGAGGTGGCAACGCTGAGCCGGTACGCCAATGCCCTCGGAGCCCGGCTGCGGATCATCTTCGACTACGGCGACGACCTCCGGCAGATCGCCTGACCGGAGGCCGCCGACACGGTCAGGGGCGGGCGCAGCGGGGGCGCAGGCGTACGGGCTCGGTGGTTTCGGTGATCGAGTTGGGCTCGATCACCAGGCGGGCGATCGTGGTGGCCGGGCCGGGGCGGAACCTGCCCTGGTCGGCGGGGATGGTCGCGGTCCAGGTGCCGGCGGTGCGCTCGTCGGTGCACGCGCCGATCACGCCGAACCCGAAGCCGGTGACCGAGCCGCGCCGTACCCGCTGCTCCAGGTGCACCTCGATGTAGGCGAGGCCGCGCTCGGCGCCGCAGTCGAACCGGCCGCCGACGGTGGCGGTGTGCGCCCGTACGTCGGCCGTGCCGAACCAGTTGACGGAGATGCTCGGAGAGGCCGCCGGGGCGGCGACGGCGGCGCCGGGTGAGAGCCCGAGCGTGGCGGCGGTGGCCAGGGCGGTGAGGCCGGCGGCGAGCACTGGCTGTCGGACCGGGTGCATGGGCGGTCTCCTGTCGGGCGGTGGGATGCGACTCCGAAGTGGACGGCGTCAGCATCCCACCGCCGCGATGCCCGCGAGCTGCAAGATCTCGGACAGATCAGCGGTTCAGGTGGGACCGGATGAGGAACCGGACGCCCTCCGGTGCCTCCAGGGAGAAGCCGCTGCCCCGGCCAGGCACCACGTCGACGGTGAGCCGGGTGTGCTTCCACAGGTCCCACTGGGCCTTCGACATCCAGAACTCCACCGGCTCGGGCACGCCGTCGACAGTCAGCGAGGCGAGCAGCACGTCCGAGCCGCCGGTGCGGAACTCACCGGCCGGGTAGCACATCGGGGCGCTGCCGTCGCAGCAGCCGCCGGACTGGTGGAACATCAGCGGGCCGTGCTGCCCCCGCAGCGACCGGATCAGGTCGGCCGCCGCGGGGGTCACTGTCACGGTGTCGCCCATCAGAAGAAGCCGAGCTTCTTCGGCGAGTAGCTGACCAGCAGGTTCTTGGTCTGCTGGTAGTGCTCCAGCATCATCTTGTGGTTCTCCCGGCCGATGCCTGACTGCTTGTAGCCGCCGAACGCCGCGTGCGCCGGGTAGGCGTGGTAGCAGTTCGTCCAGACCCGGCCGGCCTGGATGGCGCGTCCGGCCCGGTACGCGGTGTTGAGGTCCCGGGTCCACACGCCCGCGCCGAGCCCGTACAGCGTGTCGTTGGCGATCTTCACGGCGTCGTCCAGGTCGGCGAAGGAGGTCACCGACACCACCGGGCCGAAGATCTCCTCCTGGAAGATCCGCATCGAGTTGTCGCCCTCGAAGATCGTCGGCTGGACGTAGTAGCCGCCGGAAAGCCCGCCGCCGAGGTCGGCCCGCTCGCCGCCGGCCAGGACGCGAGCGCCCTCCTGCCGCCCGATGTCCAGGTAGGACAGGATCTTCTCCAGCTGGTCGTTGGAGGCCTGCGCGCCGACCATCGTGTCGGTGTCCAGCGGGTGCCCCTGCTTGACCGCCTTCGTCCGCTCGACGGCGGCGGCGAGGAAGTCGGAGTAGTGGCCCTGCTGGATGAGCGCCCGGGACGGGCAGGTGCACACCTCGCCCTGGTTGAGGGCGAACATGGTGAAGCCTTCGAGAGCCTTGTCCAGGAAGTCGTCGGAGGCGGCGCTGACGTCGTCGAAGAAGATGTTCGGGCTCTTGCCACCGAGTTCCAGCGTGACCGGCTTGATGTTCTCGCTGGCGTACTGCATGATCAGCCGCCCGGTGGTGGTCTCGCCGGTGAACGCCACCTTCGCCACCCGCGGCGAGGACGCCAGCGGCTTGCCCGCCTCGACGCCGAAGCCGTTCACCACGTTGATCACGCCCGGCGGCAGCAGGTCGCCGATCAGCGAGAGCAGGTAGTGGATCGAGGCGGGCGTCTGCTCGGCCGGCTTGAGCACCACCGCGTTGCCGGCGGCCAGCGCCGGGGCGAGCTTCCACACCGCCATGAGGATCGGGAAGTTCCACGGGATGATCTGCCCGACCACGCCGAGCGGCTCGTGGAAGTGGTAGGCGACGGTGTCGTCGTCGAGTTCGCCGAGCGAGCCCTCCTGCGCCCGGATCGCCCCGGCGAAATAGCGGAAGTGGTCGATCGCGAGCGGGATGTCGGCGGCGAGCGTCTCGCGTACCGGCTTGCCGTTCTCCCACGTCTCGGCGATCGCCAGGGACTCCAGGTTGTCCTGCATGCGGTCGGCGATCCGGTTGAGGATCAGCGAGCGTTCGGCGACCGACGTGCGGCCCCACGCGTCGGCCGCGCCGTGTGCCGCGTCCAGCGCCTTCTCCACGTCCTCGGCGGTGCCCCGGGCCACCTCGCAGAAGGTCTGCCCGGTCACCGGGGTCGGGTTCTCGAAGTACTTGCCACCGTGCGGCTTCACGTACTCGCCGCCGATGTAGTGGTCGTAGCGGGACTGCCAGTGGGTGGGGGCGTCGTAGCGCGTCATGGGTACCTCCGCCGTCCGTCTGGGGTGGATGGCGGGCAGGCTAGTTTCCAGGACGTTGCAGGAACGTTGCGCGCGGCAGCGCGTACTCCTCGGCGAGCTGGCGGGCCCGCGCGAGCGCGAGCGGCCGGCGGGGCGCGCCCGGCGGCAGCGCCCGCGCCAGGGCCTGCCAAGCGGCCAGATCGTCGGCGCCGGCCGCCGTCGCGGTCCAGGCCGCGAGCAGCCCCGGGTCGCCGCCGGCCAGCACGGCGGCGCGCAACTGGCCGTCGACCAGGCGGCGCAGTCGCGCGACTCCCGGTGCGTCCGACAGGGGCAGCAGGGGCCCACGGTACGCGCGCAGCGCCGCCGCCGGATCGCCACGTTCCAGCAGTTCGGTGACGGTACGGAAGTCGGCGCGCACGGTCGGGCGCAGCCGGTACGGGCGGGAGTCGAGCAGCTCCTCGCCGAGCACGCGGCGCAGCCGGGACAGCTCGGCGCGCAGCGTGACCGGGTGCCGCCTGGCGTCGCCGTAGAGGTCGAGGCCGAGCTGTTCCCCGGTGCGCCCCTCGGGATGGTCGACGAGCAGCACCAGCAGCTCGCTGTGCCGGCGACCGAGCCGGATGCGCCGGCCGCCGACGCGCAGCTCCGCCTCGTCGCGGCCGAGCGCCGACACGTACGCGACGTCCGGCGCGGCGGGCGCGACGCCGGCCAGGAACGCCTCGGCGGCCCGGGCGGTGGCCCGGACCAGAGCCAGGCTCTGCGGGTTGGCCAGGTGGTCCCCGCCGGTGATGTCGACGGCGCCGAGCAGCGCGCCGCTGACCGGGTCGTGGATCGGCGCGGCGGCGCAGGTCCAGCGCTGCACCGGCCGCACGAAGTGCTCGGTGGCGAAGATCTGCACGCCGTGGTCGACGGCGAGGGCGGTGCCGGGCGCGTTCGTGCCGGCGTGCGCCTCGTCCCAGCGTGCGCCCGGTACGAAGTTCATCCGCTCGGCGTGCCGCAGCACCCCGGGGTGGCCCTCCACCCAGAGCAGCCGCCCGGCGGCGTCGCAGACCGCCATCAGGTGCGCGCCGTCCTGCGCGATGCCGCCGAGCAGGTCGCGGAAGAGCGGCATCACCCGGGCGAGCGGGTGCGCGGCGCGGTACGTCTCCAGCGCGTCGTCGGTGAGGTCGACCGGCGCGGTGGCCTCCGGGTCGAGCAGCGCGGACCGCTCCCAGGAACGGGCCACCACCTCCCGGACCCGGCCTGATGTGGTGCCGGCGGTGAGGAACGCCTCGTGGGCGGCACCGACCTGCGCGATCCGCTCCGCCGGATCCGCGCCGAACTCCAGGGCGAGCCACGGGTCAGCCACCAGCGCCTCCTTCCACCCATCGTGACCCACCTCACGCCCGAGCGCCAATGCGTGATCCGGGTCACTTCCGCGGTGCTCGCGCCGCCCGCGGACCGGACGAACGGCCCAGACGGCCGTACGCCGGTTGTCGCAGCGTGGCCCGCGTGGAGGATGGCTGCTGCGGACGCTTACAGAACCCTTAACTCCGGCCTGCGAAGGTGTGCCGGACGACGAGGGAAGACACGGGGAGCGCAAGGTGCGGGTGCTGGTGGCGGACGACGAGCGGCTCTTGGCGGACACGGTCGCCGAGGGGCTGCGACGGTTCTCCATGGCTGTCGACGTCTGCTACGACGGCGACGGCGCGCTGGAACGGATCGGGGTCAACCGGTACGACGTGGCGGTGCTGGACCGGGACATGCCCGGCGCCACCGGCGACGAGGTGTGCCGGAGCCTGGCCGGGTCCGACGCCGGCACCCGGGTGCTGCTGCTGACCGCAGCCGCCGGCATCCGGGACCGGGTCGCCGGCCTCGGGCTGGGCGCCGACGACTACCTGACCAAGCCGTTCGCGTTCGCCGAGCTGGTGGCGCGGGTCCAGGCGATCGGCCGCCGGTCCACGCCGGCGCTGCCGCCGGTGCTGGAACGGCACGGCGTGGTGCTCGACGTGGCCCGGCACACCGCTACCCGGGACGGCCGCCCGCTCGGGCTGAGCCCGAAGGAGTTCGCCGTCCTGCACGTGCTGATGCGGGCCGGCGGCCGGGTGGTCAGCGCCGAGGAGCTGCTGGAACAGGCGTGGGACGAGTTCGCCGACCCGTTCACCAACGCGGTCCGGGTGACGGTGATGACCCTGCGCAAGAAGCTCGGCCAGCCGTCGGTCGTCCACACCGTGCCGAAGGCCGGCTACCGGATCGGCGAGCCGGAATGAGCCCCCGTCGCCGCATCCTGCTGGTCGGGCTGCTCGCCCTGCTCGCCGGGTTCTTCGTGCCCAACATGGTCAAGTCGCTGCTCGAACTGGTGTGGGGGCAGGCCCAGTGGTTCTGCGGCCTGGCCACCATCGGCGCGGTGTGCGAACCGGGCCGCCCGTTCGTCCCGCTGTTGCCGCTGCTGGTCCAACTGCTGGTGCTGGTGGCCGCCGGATTCGCGGTGTGGGGAGCGGCCCGCTGGTGCCTGCGCCCGGTGCGCGACCTGGCCGCCCCGATGGCGAACCTGGGCCCGCAGAACCTCGGTTACCGCATCCGGCATCGCGGCCGGGACGAGCTGGCCGGGCTCGCCCGCGCGATCGACGCGATGCTGGACCGGGTCACCGCCGGGTACGAGGGGCAGCGGCGGTTCGCCGCGAACGCCTCCCACGAGCTGCGTACGCCGCTCGCGGTGCAACGCACGCTGATCGAGGTCGGCATGGCGCAGTCGCTCACCGGTGAGCAACTGGAGCTGCTGACCGCGCAACTGCTCGCCACGAACGAACGCAACGAGCGGCTCATCGAAGGGCTGCTGGCGCTCAGCGAGAGCGACCAGGGCCTGCGGTCCTCCACCCCGCAACGCCTCGAACAGATCGTCAGCGGCGTGCTGGTCGCGTACGCCGACCGGGCCGCCGAGGCCGGCGTGACGGTCGAGACCCGGCTGTCGCCCCGGATCGTGACCGGCGAACGGGTGTTGCTGGAACGCCTGGTCACCAACCTGGTGGAGAACGGCATCAAGTACAACCGCCCGGGCGGCCGGCTCGTCGTCACCGACGGCGAGGACCCCGCGCTGACCGTCACCAACAGCGGGCAGGCCGTGCCCGCCGAAGCGGTCGACGGGCTGTTCGAACCGTTCCGGCGCCTCGCCCGGGACCGGACCAACCAGGGCGGCGGCGCCGGGCTCGGCCTGGCCATCGCCCGCTCCATCACCCAGGCGCACGGCGGCATCATCGCTGCCCGCCCAGGTGACGACGGCGGCCTGCGGGTCGACGTCCACCTGCCCCACGTGGGCTGACCACCCCACATACGACTCCGGGAGCCGCCGTCGCGGCATCCCGCGATGACACCTGCCCGAGGACCGGACCGGCGGCACCGCCGCCTGCCTTGGAGAGGGCCGGAGAGGAGACCGCAGTGCCGACGCGTACCGAGGGGAGCGCACCACCCGGTGACCGGGTGGCCTGGGCCGACGTGGCGAAGGGCGCCTGCATCGTGCTCGTGGTGCTCTGGCACGTCGTCGTCAAGGACTACCTGCGCATCGACTGGCGGGCCGGCCTGCCGGTGCCGGGCGCGTGGGGGCTGCTCGGCGAGCAGCTGCTGCCGCTGCGGATGCCGTTGTTCTTCGCGATCTCCGGCATCTTCGCGGCGAACGCGGTGGCCCGCCCGTGGCGGGTGTCCGGACGGCCCCGGATCGCGCGGAACCTCTACCTGTACGCGATCTGGCTGCTGATCCACACCGCGCTGCTGGCGCTGGCGCCCGGCTTCCCGACCGACCGGGCCACCGACCCGGGTGAGTTGCTGGCCCAGCTCACCGTGACGCCCTCGAACCTGTGGTACCTGTACGCGCTGGCGCTCTACTTCGTGCTCGCCAAGGCGCTGCGCCGGGTCCGCCCGGCGGTACTGCTGACCGCCGCGGGCGCGCTGTCCGCCGTGGCGGCCACCGGGCTGCTGGACAGCCCCGGCAACCGGGGGCAGGTCTACCAGAACCTGGTGTTCTTCCTGGCCGGGGTGCGCCTGAAGCCGTACCTCACGCGATGGGCGGACGGCGCGAGCACCCGGCGGCTCGCCGGCACCGGCGCGGCGTACGCGATCGGGCTGGCCGCCATGGGCCTGGCCGGCGCGCAGAGCTGGCCCGGCGCGTACCTGTTCGTCTCCGTGCTCGCTGTGGCGTTCGGGCTGACCGCCGCCGCCCGGCTGGCCCGGCACCGCCTGGCCGGTCCGGCGCTGGCCCGGCTGGGCCGCCGCACGCTTGGTGTCTACGTGATCCACATGCCGGTGCTGGCGCTGCTCGACCGGCTCCTCGCCGCGCCGGTGGCCGGTCTGGGCGGACCCGCCCGGGCGCTGCTGGTGACCGTCTACCCGGTCCTGCTCACCGCGCTCGTGCTGGCGCTCAGCCTCGCCGCGCACCGCGGCCTCACCGCGCTCGGCGCGCACTGGCTGTTCGACCTGCCGCGCCGCCGCGTCCACTCGAATCCCGAAGGAGAGACCATGCCCCGAATCGACGGGCCGGCGCTGCCGGACCGCACACACGTCGAGGAGGCCGCCCGCGCGCTGTCCGGCCGGGTGGTGCGTACCCCGGTGCTGCACAGCCCGGTGATCGACCGCCTGGCCGGCACCCGGATCCTGCTCAAGGCGGAGAACCTCCAGGACGGGGGCTCGTACAAGATGCGCGGCGCGATGCTGGCGGTGGGCCGGCTCGCCGCCGCCGGGCACACCGGCGTGGTCACGCAGAGCACCGGCAACCACGCCGTCGCGGTGGCGCTGGCCGCGCGCCGGCACGGGCTGGCCGCCACTGTCGTGCTGCCGGTGGACGCCGCGCCGGTCAAGGTGGACCGGGCGCGGGCCGCCGGGGCCCGGGTGGTCCGGGCCGGCACCACGGTCGAGGAGCGCCTCGCCGTCGCCCGGCGGATCGCCGAGGTGGAGGGCCACCCGCTGGTCGACGCGTACGACCACCCGGACGTGGTGGCCGGGCAGGGCAGCGCCAGCCTGGAGCTGATCGAGGAGGCGGCGCGGCGCGGCACACCGCTGGACGCGCTGGTGGTGCCGGTGGGCGGGGGCGGCGGCATCGCCGGGGCCTGCCTGGCCGTGGCCGGAACGCCGATCCAGGTGTACGGCGTGGAGCCGGTCGGGTGCGACTCGCTGGCCCGCAGCCTGGCCGCCGGACGGCCCACACCCGTCGCCCCGGCGCCGAGCCTCGCCGACGGGCTGCGCCCCGGGTGCGTCGGCGACCTGCCGTTCGCGGTGGCCCGCACCGGTGTGCGGGGCGTGGTCCGGGTCGACGACGACGCGATCGTCGAGGCGTTCCGGCTGCTCCTGCTGGACCTGAAGGTGCTGGTCGAGCCGTCCGGCGCGGCCGCGCTGGCCGGCGCGCTGCGGCTGGACGAGGTGAGCGGTCCCGGCAGCTCGGGCGCCGGGACGCGGCGGACGGTCGGCGTGGTGCTGACCGGCGGAAACGTGGAAGCGGACCTGGTGGCCCGGCTGGCGGGCGACCCGATGACGGCGGGAGTCGCGGCATGAGGTCGACAGTGCGGATCGGTGTCCTGTTCGGAGGCCCGTCGGCGGAACACGAGGTCTCCTGCGCCTCGGCGCTGGGCGTGGCCCGCGCCCTGGCCGGGCAGGGGCACCGGGTGGTGGCGCTCGGCCTCACCCGTACCGGCGGGCTCCGGCTGCTGCCCGAGCCGGTGCTCGCGCAGCACCTCGGAACGGTGGCGGCCGGACGGGCGATCGACGACCGGCTGCCCGTCACCGGCGAGGCGGTGGAGCTGCGACGCGGGGCAGCCGCCGGCACGGTCGCGGTCACCGCCGCCGACTCCCCGGCCACTGTGCACGCCGAACTGGACGTGGTGTTCCCGGTGCTGCACGGCCCGTACGGCGAGGACGGCGTGGTGCAGGGGCTGCTGGAATCACTCGGCGTGCCGTACGTCGGGTGCGGCATCCTCGCCTCCGCCGTCGGCATGGACAAGGTGGCGATGAAGCGGGCGCTGCGCGCCGAGGACGTGCCGACGACGCCGTACGTCTGGTTCGACGAGCCGACCTGGCGGGCCGCGGCGGACCCGGAGAAGCTGGTCGTCGGGCTGCGCGGGCCGCTGTTCGTCAAGCCGGCCCGGATGGGCTCCTCGATCGGCATCTCCCGGGTCGCAGGCGGCGACGACCTGGTCGCGGCCGTGGAGGAGGCGTTCCGGCACGACCACGTGGTGCTGGTCGAGCAGGGCGTGACCGGCCGGGAACTGGAGTGCGGCGTGCTCGGCGGCTGGCAGCCCGAGGCGTCTGCGGTCGGCGAGGTCCGGGTCGCGGGCGGCTGGTTCGACTACCGGCAGAAGTACTTCGGCGACGCCGACCCGATGATCGTCCCGGCCCCGCTGCCGGACGAGGTCACCGAGCGGATCCGCGAGCTGTCGGTACGGGCATTCACCGCGATCGGCGGCTGGGGCCTGGCCCGGGTCGACTTCCTCTACGACGAGACCGCCGGCGACCTTTACGTCAACGAGCTGAACACGCTGCCCGGCTTCACCGCGCACTCGATGTACCCGAAGGTGTGGGCCGAGTCCGGCGTCGCGTACCCCGAGGTGGTGGACCGGCTGGTCGCGCTCGCCTTCACCCGGCACGCGGCCCGGCCGTCCACCGCACACCCCGGGGGTACGCCGTGATCCTCCTCTCCGACCCCCGCGTCGCCGCCGTGTCCAGCCGGGACGACGGCGAACCCCTGGTTGACCTGCGCGAGGTGCCCGGGCTGCTGGTGGACGCGCGGGCCGCCGACCCCGCCGGGGCGTACGCGCGGGTGCGGCGCGGTGTCGCGGACCGCCTGCTGGCCGCGCAGCGCGCGCTGCCGGCCGGGCTGCGCCTGCTCGTGGTCGAGGGCTACCGGCCGTACCGGGCGCAGCTCGACATCTTCACCGGCTACCGGGACGAGCTGCGGCGGCGGCACCCGGACTGGCCGGCGGACCGGCTGCACCGGGAGACCACCAAGTTCGTGTCGCCGGTCGAGGTGGCCCCGCACAGCACCGGCGGAGCAGTCGACCTCACGCTGTGTGACGCCGACGGGGTGGAGTTGGACATGGGCACGGCGCTCGACGCCACCCCCGAGGAGAGCGCCGACGCCTGCTTCACCGCCGCCCGGCACATCCCGGTGAGCGCGTGGCGCAACCGGAACGTGCTGGTGGCGGCGTTGAGCGGCGCGGGGATGGTGAACTACCCGACGGAGTGGTGGCACTGGTCCTACGGCGACAGGTACTGGGCGCTGATGACCGGGGCGCCGCACACCCGTTACGGTCCGTTGTAGCCCGTCGGTTCAGGTGAACGTTCCGGCCCTCCCGTCCGTACCACGCGGGGAACGACAGCGACGACGGGAGAGAACGTGAGGGTGCAGCGTAAGCACGCGATGGCGGCAATCGTGGCGGTGACCGCCACGGTGGCGGTCTCGGTGGGAACCGGACTGGGATTCGCGGACACCGCGCCGGTCGGGCGGTCGGCCTGCGCCGGGTCGGTGACCTTCTCGGCCGAGAGCGGCCCGCCGGCCGCGACGAGCGACAGGTTCCCGGTGGGCACACGCCTGCGGGTGACGAACCTCGACAACCGCAAGGTGGCCACGGTGACGGTCACCGGGCCGTCCGGTAGCTGCGTACTGCTCAACGCCGCCGCCATGGACCTGGTACGCGAGCCGGGCAAGAACGTCATCCGCCGCAACGTGGTGGAACGCCTCGACGGCGCCGCCGCTCCGGCCCCGGGCGCGCAGCCGGGCGAGACCCGGCCCGGCGCCGCGCAGCCGATCGGCGGCAGCGTCTGCTCCGGCGCGCTCACGTTCTTCGCCGAAGGTGGGGCGCCGGCCGCCACCAGCGGCCAGTTCCCGCTCGGCACCCGGCTGCGGGTGACGAACCTCGACAACAACAAGGCGGTGACCGTGACTGTCACCGGGCCGTCCGGTAGCTGCGTGCTGCTCAACACCGCCGCCATGGACGCCATCCGGGAACCGGGCAAGAACCTGGTCCGGCGCAACACCGTCGAGCTGATCCGCTGAATTCCCGGGTGGAACACCATGAGCCGGTCCTGGGGAAGATCGGGCTCATGGTGTTCCACGTCCGGGGTCAGCCGAAGGCGGCCGCCAGGATGTCCAGCCCTCGGCCCAGCTCGTCGTCGGAGATGACCAGCGGCGGCAGGAACCGCAGCACGTTGCCGTAGGTGCCGCAGGTCAGCGTGAGCAGCCCGGCCGCGTGGCAGGCCGCCGAGATCGCCGCCGTGGCGGCCGGGTCCGGGGTCGACGTGCCCGGTACGACGATCTCCACGGCGAGCATCGCGCCCCGGCCGCGTACCTCGGCCACGCGCGGGTCACCGGCGGCGATCGCGCGCAGCCGCTCACCCATCACCGCGCCGATCCGGCGCGCGGCGGCGGCCAGGTCCAGCTCCCGCATCGTCTCGATCGACGCGAGCGCGGCGGCGCAGGCGATCGGGTTGCCGCCGTACGTGCCGCCCAGACCGCCGACGTGCACCGCGTCCATCAGCTCCGCCCGGCCGGTCACCGCCGCCAGCGGCAGCCCGCCCGCGATGCCCTTGGCCAGCGTGATCAGGTCCGGCTCGACGCCCTCGTGCTCGCAGGCGAACCAGTCGCCGGTGCGGCAGAAACCGGTCTGGATCTCGTCGGCGACGAACACCACCCCGGCCGCCGTCGCCCACTCGCGCAGCGCCGGCAGGAAACCCTCAGCGGGTACGACGAAACCGCCCTCGCCCTGGATCGGCTCGATCAGCAGCGCCGCCACGTTCTCCGCGCCCACCTGCTTCTCGATCATCTCGATCGACCGGGCCGCAGCGGTGGCGCCGTCCAGCCCGCCGTCGCGCAGCGGGTACGACATCGGCACCCGGTAGACCTCACCGGCGAACGGCCCGAACCGGTGCTTGTACGGCATGTTCTTCGCGGTCAGCGCCATGGTCAGGTTGGTCCGGCCGTGGTACGCGTGGTCGAACACCACCACCGCCGGCCGCCCGGTCGCGTGCCGGGCGATCTTCACCGCGTTCTCCACCGCCTCGGCGCCGGAGTTGAACAACGCCGAGCGCTTCCCGAAACCACCCGGGGTCAGCGCGTTGAGCTGCTCGCAGACCGCCACGTACGACTCGTACGGCGCGACCATGAAGCAGGTGTGGGTGAACCGCTCGACCTGCGCGCGTACCGCCTCGACCACACGCGGCGCGGAGTTGCCCACGTTGGTGACGGCGATGCCGGCGGCGAAGTCGATCCACTCCCGCCCGTCCACGTCGGTGATCGTGCCGCCGCCCGCCCGGTCCACGTACGCGGGAATGGTGCTGCCGACGCCCCGCGCCACCGCCTCGACCCGGCGCTTGTGCAGCTCCTCGCTGGTGGCCATCGCGATCAGCCCTCGATGTTGTGCATGACGTGCTTGACCCGGGTGTAGTCCTCCAGGCTGTAGACCGACAGGTCCTTGCCGTGGCCGGAGTGCTTGAAGCCGCCGTGCGGCATCTCCGAGACGAACGGGATGTGCGTGTTCACCCAGACGCAGCCGAAGTCCAGCCGCCGCGTCATCCGCATGGCCCGGCCGTGGTCGCGCGTCCACACCGAGGCGGACAGGCCGTAGTCCACGCCGTTGGCCCAGCGCACCGCCTCGTCCTCGTCGGAGAAACGCTGCACGGTGATGACCGGCCCGAACACCTCGTCCTGGATGATCTCGTCGGCCTGGCGTACGCCGGAGACCACGGTCGGGGCGTAGAAGAAGCCGCGCTCGCCGACCCGGGCGCCGCCGGTGGTGACGTTCGCGTGGTCCGGCAGGCGGTCCACGAAACCGCTCACCCGGGCGAGCTGGTTGGCGTTGTTCAGCGGGCCGTAGAGCACGTCGGCGTCGTCCGGCCCGCCGGTACGGGTGTTGCGGGCCTGCTCGGTCAGCGCGGCCACGAAGTCCTCGTGGATGCCCGGCCCGGTCAGCACCCGGGTGGCCGCCGTGCAGTCCTGACCGGCGTTGAAGTAGCCGCCCATCGCGATCGCCTCGGCCGCCGCCGCCACGTCGGCGTCGTCGAAGATCACCACCGGGGCCTTGCCGCCCAGCTCCAGGTGCGTCCGCTTCAGGTCCGGCGCCGCCGCGGCGGCGACCTCCATGCCCGCGCGGGTCGAGCCGGTGATCGACACGAGCTGCGGGGTCGGGTGGGAGACCAGCGTACGGCCGGTGTCGCGGTCGCCGCAGACCACGTTGAAGACACCCGGGGGCAGGTGCTCGGCGGCGATCTCGGCCAGCAGCAGCGTCGACACCGGCGTGGTGTCCGACGGCTTCAGCACCACCGCGTTCCCGGCGGCGAGGGCCGGGGCGATCTTCCAGACCGCCATCATCAGCGGGTAGTTCCACGGCGTCACCTGGGCGCATACGCCGATCGGCTCGCGCCGCACGTACGAGGTGTGCCCGGCCATGTACTCACCGGCCGAGCGGCCCTCCAGCAGACGCGCGGCGCCGGCGAAGAAGCGCAGCTCGTCCACTGCCGGCGGCAACTCCTCCTCGGTGGTGAGCTGCCGGGGCTTGCCGGTGTTGCGGACCTCGGCGTCGACCAGCTCGGCGGCCCGCGCCTCCACCGCGTCGGCGAACTTCAGCAGCGCCCGCTGCCGCTCGGCCGGGGTGGTGTCGCGCCAGGTCTCGAACGCGGCGGAGGCGGCCTTCATCGCCGCGTCCACGGCCGCCGCGCCGGAGACCGGGGCCTGGGCGAAGGCCTCGCCGGTGCACGGGTCGATCAGGTCGGCGTAGCCGCCGTCCACCGGGTCGACGTACTCGCCGTTGACGAAGTTGCGCAGCTGCTGCTGGTCGCTCATCAGAAGTCTCCGTGAAGGTGGCCGGGGAGAGGGTCAGCGGAGGTTATCGCAATCTGACTGCCATCTTGGCTACTAAATCCGAGGCAGACAAGGGTTTGGGCAACTGTTTCCGCGTGAGCGCCTGTGGTCTAGGCTGCCGGTCGTGGAGCCGAGAGCCTTCTACGTCGCCGGTCGCCCCGCCCACGGCGAGGACGAGCTGACAGTCACCCACCCGTACGACGGGCAGCCGGTGGGGCGTACCACGCTCGCCACGGCCGACCAGGTCGAAGCCGCAGTCGCGGGGGCCGCCCGGGTAGCAGCGGAGGCCGCGGCCCTGCCCGCGCACGCCCGCGCGGCCGCCCTCGACCACGTCTCCCGCCGGCTCGCCGAGCGGGCCGACGAGGTCGCCGCGCTGATCACCGCCGAGAACGGCAAGCCGGTCAAATGGGCCAAGGCCGAGGTGGGGCGCGCGGTCTCCACGTTCCGCTGGGCCGCCGAGGAGGCCCGCCGCTTCTCCGGCGACCTGCAACGGCTCGACACCGACCCCGCCGCCACCGGCCGGATCGCCCTGGTCCGGCGGGTGCCGCGCGGGCCGGTGCTCGGCATCACGCCGTTCAACTTCCCGCTCAACCTGGTCGCCCACAAGGTCGCCCCGGCGCTCGCCGTCGGCACGCCGATCGTGGTCAAGCCGGCCCCGGCCACCCCGCTCACCGCGCTGCTGCTCGGCGAGATCGTGGCCGAGACGGACCTGCCCGAGGGCATGTTCTCGGTGCTGCCGCTACCGAACGAGCGCGCCGCCGAACTGGTCGCCGACCCGCGCCTGCCGGTCGTGTCGTTCACCGGCTCCGGGCCGGTCGGCGCGGCCATCCGCCGGGCCGCCCCGGACAAGCACGTCACGCTGGAACTCGGTGGCAACGCCGCGGCGGTCATCTGCGCGGACTGGTCGGCGGACGACGACCTGACGTTCGCCGCACAGCGCATCGCCACGTTCTCCAACTACCAGGCCGGGCAGTCCTGCATCGCGGTGCAGCGCGTCTACGTGCACGAACGGCTATACGACGGCTTCCTGCCCCGGCTCGTCGCGGCGGTACAGGCGCTGCGTACCGGCGACCCGCGCGCCGAGCTGACCGACGTCGGCCCGCTGGTGTCGGTCGAGGCGGCGCAGCGCGTCGAGACCTGGGTGGACGAGGCGGTCACCGCCGGCGCCGTTGTCGAGACCGGCGGGCGGCGCGACGGCGCGACCTACCCGCCCACAGTGCTCAGCGGCGTACCCGCCGACGCGAAGGTGTGCGCCGAGGAGGTGTTCGGACCGGTGCTGGTGGTCGCCCCGGTCGCGGACGACCGGGCCGCGTTCGCCGCCGTCAACGACTCCGCGTACGGCCTGCAGGCCGGCGTCTTCACCCACCGGCTCGACGTGGCGTTCGACGCCGCCCGCACGCTCGAAGTGGGCGGTGTGATCGTCGGGGACGTGCCGTCGTACCGGGCCGACCAGATGCCGTACGGCGGGATGAAGGGCTCCGGCGTCGGGCGGGAAGGGCTGCGCAGCGCGATGGACGACTACACCGAGCCGCGGGTGATGGTGCTGACGGGCGTGCCTCTCTGATCGCTCGGCCTCACCAGGTGCCGTCGTCGCGGACCCGGGCGGGGGCGCGGCCGAGCAGCAGGGTGGTGAGGGCGGCGTCGATGTCGGCGCCGAGGAACCACTCGCCGGCCTGGTCGAGGGCGAAGATCCGGCCGTGCTCGTCGACGGCGAGGATGCTCTCCTGACGTTCGCTGCCGAGCGGGAAGAGGCGCGCGCCGATGACCGCGCCGAAGTCGGCGAGAGAGTCGGCGCTGTGCGCCACCTTTCGCGGTCGTATCTCGAAGCGCGAGATCCACACCGCTTCGCCCGGACCCTGGCGCGCGGTCACCAGGCCGGGAAAGGCGGTGAGTGTCGCCAGCGCGGCGGGGAAGGGGGCATGGGTGTGCTTGGTGCCGCTGACCTCGGTGACCTTACGGACCGAGGTGGTGGCGGAGACCTCGTCGCCGAAGTGCGGGCGCCAACCGGCGATCACCAGCGCGTTCGCGACCTCGGTGGGAAACCGGCCGGGCTCGGGGGGTGTCTGTGGCTCGGACTGCCATTCCTCGGCGTAGGCCAGTTCCGGCCAGGGAAGCACGTTGACGTGCACGAGGAATCTGATGCACGACTCGCAGCGGAGGTCGGCCGGACCACCCGCCGGGTCACCGGGCTCGCGCACCCGGAAGCTCTCGATCCGGCTGGTGCCGAGCAGGTCGCGGGCGTCCTCGATGGTCAGTGGCGGCAGACCCTCGGCGGCCCGGCGGTGGTCGTGCTCGTACAGCGCGTCGGAGACCACGATCATCTCGGCGTGCCGCTCGCCGCCCCGCACCAGATGGCCCGGGGTCAGGTCGTCCAGGTAGGACTGCACCAGCGGATGGTGCCGGACCTCGACATCTCCTTTGGCACCCTGCGCGACGTGCCGGCGGCCGTCGAGCGTGAGGTGCGCCGTCGCGCCCGGCGTGGGCAGCCGGGTCAACTCGCGCAGCAGTTGGGCGGCCGGGTCGACGGCGCGCGGCGCACGGGGTTCATCGGGCCGCTGCTGCCGGTACAACGCCTCGACCGCCGGCGCCGGAATCCGCGGCCAGGTGGAGACCTCGCCGGTCTCCTTGTCGATGACTGTGGTCGGCAGGTCGCCGGGCAGCGCCCGGGCATCGGCGGACACAGTGGACAACACCACGTAGCCCAGGTCGAACTCCTCGACCACCGGCGTGCAGGGAAAACCGAGGCGGTCGGAGTCCCGCCGGGCCCATACCGAGGCGATCTGCTCGGCCTGCTGTCGCTCGATCACCACTTGAAATTACCGGACCCCACGGATTTCGTGGCACCCGGTATGGTCGGGCCTACCCACGGTGACGGAAGGGGTGTGGCGGTGGCCGAGAGTGCGGACCGGGATGCGAACCGTGCACTACGCGCGCGATTCGACGAGGTGTACGGCCAGTACCAGCGGTTGCGGTCCGGTCTGGACGAACTTCAGGTCAAACTGGCCGAGCTGCGGGTCACCGAACGCTCCGACGACGGTCAGGTGACCGCTGTGGTCGGCGCGCGAGGCGAGCTGATCAGCGTCGAGGTGAGCCCTGCCGTCTTCCGGGACCGGGATGCCGGAGGGCTGAGCCGGAAGATCACCGAGACCGTGCTGCGCGCCTCCACGGCCGCTGTCACCGCCACCCGTGAGCTGGTCTCCGGCTATCTGCCCCCGGGTTCACCGTCGGTCGAGTTCCTGCGTACCAATGACTTCGGCGCGCTGCTCGGCCGGGCCGACGCCGTGCTGGCACGCGGCGAGTGACAGGTGGCCGGGGGAGAGATCTGGCTGGACCCGGACCGGGCCCGGCGCGGCGGCGCCGACCTGACCCTGTCCGGTAAGGCGATGAGCGCGGCCCGGCGGGAGACTGGCGACCCGATCGTGGCCGCGAGCGACCAGCGACCCTGGGGCCGCGACGACATCGGCGCCGCCTTCGACAAGCACTACCAGGGCTACGCCGAGACGCTGCTGCGGGCGTGGGAACAACTCGGCCGGTCGCTGGAGGTCCTCGGGTCGGACGTCGTCCGCTCGGTCGCGGCCACCGTGGAGACGGACCTGAGCAACGCCCGTGACCTCGGAAAGATCCCCCAGCAGGGCCACAACCCGCGTCGGCCCTGGCGCTGACCACCGGAGGATCCGCGCGTGAGCATGCTGCCCAGCCCGATCCCGCACCCGCTCGACTTCTGCCCGTGGGACGTGCCCGGCTGGGTCTACGAAGCGCTCGACTGGGTCGTGGGCGTCGAGTGGCCGGAGGGCAACGAGCGCTCCGTCTGGGACCTGGCCGACCAGTGGTACGGCGTCGCGGGCGTCCTGACCGGTCCGCGCGACGACGCCACCGCCGCCGCCGGTGAGGTGAAGAGCGGATACGGCGGCGTCGGCCTGGTCGCCGGCGCGTTCGACAGGGCCTGGCACAAGCTCGCCGAAGGTGAGGATGCGCCGCTGCACGTCCTCGTGGCGGCCACCGACGAGTTGGGCCGGCTGGTCGACTCCTGCGGCTGCGACATCGAGGGCGCGAAGCTCGAAGCCTGGATCGAGCTGGGCATCCTGGTGGTGGAACTGCTGGCCCTGGCGGTGGCCGCCGTGCTCACTCTGGGCGCCGCCTCCCCGGCGGCCGCCGCCGCGATCACCGCGACGAGGGTCGTCGTCCAGCAGATCTTCAAGCGCCTGGTGGCCCAGCTCGCCCGCAAGGCGGTCAAGCAGGGGCTCAAGGAGGCGGGTGAGCGGGCCGCGAAGGAGGCGGCGAAGGCCGGTGCCCGTGGACTGGCCCGACGGGCGGCGCTCGGCGGCCTGGTGGAGGCCGGTCAGGAAGCGGGTACCAACCTCGCGACGCAGGCGTATCAGAACACCACCGGCCGACGTGACGGCCTGGACCTGACCGACGTGAGCACGTCGGCTCTCGGCGGCTTCGCCGGTGGGGCGGTCGCGCCGCTCGCGGGTCTGGGCCGTCATGCGAGCGGGCGGTTCGCCGAGATCGGCGAGCGGTTCGGCCGGGAGATGGCCGGGGAGACTCTGGCCGAGACCGCGGCCGGATTGGCCACCGGTCACGGCCCGTCGCTGGAGGATCTCGCGCGCGCCGCGGCGTCCGGCGCGACCGGCTCCGCCACCGGCCAGACCGACTCCGCGCTGCAACGCCGCCTCGACGGGCAGTTGAGCGGGCTGACCGTTCCGCCGGTCGGGCTGGACGTGCCACCCGTCGGCGACCCCGTCGGGCTCATCCCGGCCCAGCGGGTCGCCGAGCCGCGGGTCCAGGGCGGCGAAGCGGTGGCGGGCCAGGTCTCCCCGACACCCGCACCCGTCCCACCGCACGCTGCCGCCGCTCACCCGCTGGCGGTTGACCCGCCACGTCCGGCGCCGGAGACGGCGACGCCGCCGGTGGCCGCTGCCACCCCACCGGACCTGACGCGGCTATCGGTCGCTTCCAGCCCCACGTTGTCCTCGGTGATCACGGATGTGCCCGTCGCGTCCCCTGCCGAGCAGGTCGACCCGCGAACCGGCACGGGTTACCCGCCCCTGGTGCCCGGCAGCAACTCCCCGCCGCCATCGACTCCGGTCCAGGCGGCAGCGGGACCGGCCACGCTGTCCCCATCGATCGGGGAGCACCCGCAGTCGGCGGCGCCACCACTGTCGGACCGGACTGCCCCCGACGTCGGGCACCCCGCACCGTTGAGCGCCCCGCCGCCACAGCCGCAGTCCGCCTCACCCCAGGGGCCGCTCGGGCCGGACCCCCGCCCGACGCCGAACCCGCGCTTTCCGCTGCTGGAGTCCCTGGCGCCGCCTCGGCCCGCCATCGATCCGCCGCCATCCAACCCCGGCCCGGTCGACCCGCCGCCTCCCGACCTACGGACCATCCAGGAGCGCGCCGCGCGCCTCGCGGCCGACCGGGAGTCGTTCGACCGGCGCCGCTACCACGGTTACCTGCAGGCCCAGCGGACGTGGTTCGAGGATCGCCGACGTCAGACCAGGGCCGACTGGCTGCACGAGCGTGCCGCCTATCACGAGGAACGGGCCAGCGACTGGGCCGCGCAGGCGATGGAACTGCGTCGCACCGGGCGGACGCTGGCGGCGCAACGATGGCACCGCGAAGCGCACGAGGCGGATCTCGAGGCGGCCGACCTGCGCGAGGAGGCTCGGCAGGTCCTCGCCGGGCGACTCGTGCCGGAGCAGGTGATGGTCGAGGACGACCTCGACTTCTACCGGATCAACGACGACGTGGCGGACCTGGCCGTCGGCGCGGTCGAGACGGCCGACCATTCCGCGCTCACCGGCCACGGCCACCCCGAACCGATCGACAGGTCCCGGCCCTACGGCCGCCGTGGAGGGCTCCGGCCACCGCTCGCGCTGCATCAGACCGACCTGGAACGGCAGATGCCCCGCAACCCGGACGGCAGCGTCGCGCGTACCGCCGATCCCCGGCGTGGCGGATGGTTCCGCCTGGCGAACGACGGCGGACCGGCGGCGGACGCGACCCGGGGCATCAACTGCCTCGACTGCACCCTGTCGCTGTTCGAGACATGGGTCCACGGACGGCCGCGGGTCGCCGCTCCGCGTACGTTCGACGGCTACCTCGGCGGTGACGTGCTCCGCCCAGTGGGCGGCGAGGCGGACGGACCGCTGCGGGTCGA
This sequence comes from Micromonospora chalcea, assembly GCF_002926165.1. Lineage (GTDB taxonomy): Bacteria > Actinomycetota > Actinomycetes > Mycobacteriales > Micromonosporaceae > Micromonospora > Micromonospora chalcea. Next base: position 31,477 of record NZ_MAGP01000080.1, read on the forward strand.
GCAGACCACTGGCGGCCGGTTCCAGAACCTGTGCCCGGTCGACCGGCCCGGCATCACCGGCCCGCAGCGCCAGTGGCTGGTGGATCGCGGCTACCGCGACCTGTACGCGCAGTTGGCGTCGGGCGGCCACGGCAGCTATGCCTTCCTCATCACCAGCTTCGAGGGTGGCGGATCGCACGCCTGGGTGGCGTTGAACCAGAACGGCACGATCCTCTTCCTCGACCCGCAGTCGGGCGCCGTCGCCGACCGGCCGCTCTACCACCACAGCGGTCGCCCGTTCGAGGGCAACGTGGTCGGTGTCGACGCGCTGGTGCTCGGCCCTGACGGACGGCCGATGCCGCTCACCGGCCGCCCGCCCGGCACGTTCAACGTCCTGCCCGAGCCCTTGCCCCGCCCGGCGCCGCCACGCCTGCCCGAGCCGCCGCCGGCCGACGACGGGAACGCGCCGGACTTCAATCACGTCCACCTGCTCGGCGAGTCCACCACTTTCCACACCCGAGCGGACGCACCCCCGCCGGGCAACGCGCCGCCCGTCGAGCCGCAACCCGACCGGGTACGCGAGGAACACCGGCAGGCGCACGCCGACCGGATCGCCGGCGGGCTCTACGTACGCGACGTGCTCGCCGAGAGCGGAAGCCTCGACGCGGCCTTCGCCGCCGGGGTGACACCCGTGGAGCTGGCGCAGGCCGCCGACGCGCCGACGCTGCGGCGGCTCGCACCCGGGCTGGACGATGCCGCAGCGGCCGACCTCAGCCGGTTGTTCGCCGACCCGCGCGTGCAACGGATGCTCGACCAGAGCTGGGAGGCGCCGCCGCGACGGGAGGAGTTGCTGGCCGAGACGCTGGTACGGCAGCTCGCCGAGCGGCCCGACCTGGTCCGGATGATCCTGGCGACACCGGAACTCGCGAACTCGCTGACCGCGCGACCGCTGACCCTGCATCACCTGGCCAGCCACCAGCAGGCCATCGACGTGCTCGGCGAGGTCATCAACGACATAGCCGTCCGCGGGGCCGAGGCGGTGATCGCGCCCGAGCCACTGAAACCCCACTCGACGCCTGTCAGCCAAGCCCAGCGTCAACTCACCAGTTCGGTAGCAGCGCGCAGTCAGTCGACACTGCAGCTCGGATTCGATGAGACGCGACGCCATGATGAGGTGTATCGCCTCGCATACATCGACCGGCTCTATGCAGATGCGGCGGTCGCCCAGGAACAGTTGAACACACTCGCCGTCAAGCTCGCTGCGGACGAGGGCAGGCCCGACTGGAGAAGCGAGCCCAAGAGCCGGGAGCGGGTTCTCGACAAGCTGGAGGCTGAGTACGGGTATGACGCGTCGCAGCTCAAGGACTTGGCTGCGGCCAAAGTGCAGTTCCATACCCTCGACGCGGTCTACCAGGCGCTTGGACGCCTTGAAGCCGATCCAGAGATCGTGATCCTGCACATAAAGGACCGCTTCCTTAAGCCGCAGGCCAGCGGTTACCGAGACATACTGCTGAATCTCGGAATGCCGAACGGTCATGTGGCAGAGCTTCGGCTGCACCTGGTGTCGCTCGACGACGTCGCAGAGTGGGAGCATGCGCTGTACGAGATCCGACGCGATCTGGAAGCGGTGGCTGAGATCGAGGGCAGGTCGTTGACGCAGGGTGAACGCGCTATACGTGATGGACTTCTCCGGAGAGCGCAGAGTGCCTACTGGGGCAAGGTGCAGGAAAGTCTTGGGGAGGAATCACCGCGATGAGGCAGGTGGAGGGCTTGCAGCTGCCGAAGTTCTTCGACTACTACCACTCTCCCCTGAAGCTTGTAGCCACCCCCGACGGCGGCGTAGCGGGCTGGATCCTGTTCAAGGACACCGGAGGCTGGCGCGAGGCCAACAATCTCATCGACAAGGTGCTTTTCGTCGGCGGCGACGAGATCAATGAGATATCGCGAGATGAGTTCATTCAGCTCACTGAGCATGAACGGGGCCGTTATCTGAGTGGTGACGGTCCGATCTTCGCTCTCTACGAGACCGTTCGGGCAATCCAGGACACGCTACGGGAGGAGCGTCGGTATCCGACGCCCCAGGAGCAGGCGTTGATCAGGGGAGTCAGGCGGCGGACCTTCGTGATGTTCGAGGAGCAGCTCCAGCAGGCCGGTGACCCCGCCGCCGACCCCACCATCGCCGCCACCCCCTCCTGACACGCCATGTCCGTCGACGAAGATCCGGCCGTGCCGTACGTGCCGTCCGCCGACGCGACGGAGGCGAGGCGCGTACAGGAGGAGCTGCGGTCGCGGGTGGACCTGGTGGGGCCCGGTCCCGCCGCGCCCGCGACGGTGGCCGGCCTGGACGTGGCGTACGCGCAGGACGGTGATTTGCTCGCCGCCGCTGTCACGGTGCTGGACGCAGTCAGCCTCGCCGTGGTGGACGAGGCGGTGTGCGTGGGGCGGCCCGCCTTTCCGTACGTGCCGGGGCTGTTCGCCTTCCGGGAGATGCCGGCGCTGCTGGCCGCGTTGGGCCGGCTGACCGTCCGCCCGGAGCTGCTGGTGTGCGACGGGCACGGGCTGGCGCACCCGCGCCGGTTCGGGCTGGCCTGCCATCTGGGTCTGGTGACCGGGCTGCCCGCGATCGGCGTGGGGAAGACGCCGCTCGTCGGCTCGTGGACCGGGCCGGGCCCCGAGCGTGGTGACAGCGCCGACCTGTGTGACGAGGGCGACGTGGTCGGGCGGGTGCTGCGTACCCGGGAGGGCGTCCGGCCGGTCTTCGTCAGCGTCGGGCACCGGATGGGGTTGGACAACGCGGTCGAACGGGTATTGGCACTGACGCCCCGGTACCGGCTGCCGGAGACGACCCGGACGGCCGACCAACTGTGCCGCCGGGCGCTCGCCTCGGCCGTCGTCTCCGGCTGTGACCTGGACCGGCGGTGATCGCGTGGCGCGGCACACATGTGGCGTGGTCGATGCGGAGGTGCCCTCCGGGCCCGGTAGTAACCTGACCGGCGGATCCGGTCCGGACGCAACGGTGAGGTGGGGATGTCGGTGGGGAGGCACGCGGCGCGGTGGGCCATTGTCGGCGCGCTGCTGGGTGGCCTGATCGCCGTCCCGGCGTCGCCGGCGTCGGCCCGGGACGACCGGGTCGGGCTGCGCTCGGCGGGCAGCTTCACCGCCGGGGGTTCGCCGGGTGGCGTGACTGTCGAGGTGCGCAAGCGCACCGACGGCTGCGTGCAGCTGCGTACCGCGATCGGGCTCCGGTTGGAGGGCCTTCGGGCGGACCAGGTGCGGGTGCAGGTGGCCGCCGGGGACGGCTGGACGCCGGTGCCGGTCTCCGGTGGTGACGGCGCGGTCGCCACCGCCCAGGTCGCGCCGGTCGACCGGCCGCTGTGCAAGGGCAAGGGCGCCACCGTGCGCTACCGGGTGTCCTTCCTGGCCGGCGTCGTCGGCGGGCGGTTGGAACTGGCGGGCGAGGCGAGCGCCGCGAACGGTGACGTGCTCGGCCGGGCCGGTGGGTCGGCCCGGCTGGTGGGCGCGCCGCGTACGCCGAGCCCGAGTCCGTCCCGTAAGCCCTCGCCGACGCCCAGCGCGAGCGAGACCACACCGGCCGAGGCGACTGACACGTCGCCGGTCGCCGCTGCCGTCGCCCCGGCCACCGCCGCGGCCGACGACTCGTCGTTCGGAGGTTCCATGATCATGTGGTTCGGTATCGGGCTGGTGCTCGTCGGCGCCGCGCTCATCGTCCTGCTGCTGCGCCGCAGTCGCGCCGACCGCAGCGGCGGCGGGCCGGTCGCCGACCAGCCGCCGGTCCCGCTGCCACGCAGCACCACCACCTACCGCTCCGGCGCCACCGGGCCGGCCCCCACGGTGTACGGCGGCACGCCGGCGCCCCGTCCGGCGGGCAGCGTGTACGGCGCGCCTTCGTCCGTGCCGACCCCGCCCGTCTCCGGGTCGACGCCGCCCGCGCCCGCGGGCGGGGACGCGACGAGCCTCCTGCCCCGCTTGCCGGACTGAGGCCGAACCCGACCGGCTCCCGGGGTTACCGTGACGGTGGGTGGTCACGCCGTGACCCGGTGGCCGCCACCTGCCCGGCCGGAGGACCGGACACCGGGGCCGAACGGGGCCCGGTGCCGGGGCCGGTTGGCCGATAAGATCGCGTGCGCCGATCGGCACCGCCGACCGGTGAGACCGCATACGTGGAAGGAGCCGCGCCGTGGCCCTGGACCCGCAGTTGCTCGAGATCCTCGCCTGCCCGGACACGCATCACGCCCCGCTCGACTACGACGCGCAGGCGCAGACGCTCACCTGCACCGAGTGCGGTCGCATCTTCGAGGTCCGCGACGACGTACCGGTGCTCCTGCTGGACGAGGCGCGCGGTGGACCCGCGGCCGACGAGGCGCGGGGCGGGTCGTCGCGGTGATGGAGGGTACGGCCGGGGTCAGCGGGCACCGGCACGCCGATGAGGCCCTGCTCGACGACGCGGCGCTGCTGGCCGAGCGGGACCCGGGCGGCATGCTCCGGCACACCGCGTCCGCCGGCGCGCAGGTGCGTGAGTCGGCGGCGCTGGCCGCCGAGGCCAACCTGTCAGTGCTCGCCGACGACGGCCGGCCGCGCGCGGTGGTCATCGCCGGCATCGGCACCGCCGGGCGTACCGGTGACGTGCTGGCCACTGTCGCCGGGCCGCGCTGCCCGGTGCCGGTCATCCCGCACCGCAGCGCCGGCGTGCCGGGCTGGGTGGGTGCGGCGGACGTGGTCATCGCGGTGAGCGCGTCCGGGCGCAGCCCCGAGGCGCTGGGCGCGGCCGAGGCGGCGCACCGCCGTGGCGCCCGGCTGGTGGCGGTGGGCGCGCCCGACTCGCAACTCCAGTCGGTGGCGGAGCGGGCCCGGGCGCCGTTCATCCCGGTGCCCCGGCGCGCGCCGGCGAGGGCCAGCCTCTGGGCGCTCACCGTGCCGGTTCTGCTCGCCGCCCGTACCCTCGGGCTGGTGAAGGTCAACGAGGCCGACCTGGCGGAGACGGCGGCCCGGCTCGACGCGGACGCCGATCGATGCCGGCCGACCGCGGAGTCCTTCGTCAACCCGGCGAAGTCGCTGGCGCTGGGGCTGTCCGGCTCGATCCCGATCGTCTGGGGCTCGTCTCCGCTGGCGACCGTCGCGGCCCGGCGGTTCGGCGACACGTTGTCCGCCAACGCCCGCTACCCGGTGGTCGCCGGCGCGCTGGGCGAGGCGGGGCGGGGTCGTGTCGGCCTGCTCGACGGCGTGTTCGGCGGCCTGGCCGAGGGCGAGCGGGACATCTTCGCCGACCCGGGCGACGACGAGTCCGACGGCACCCGGCTGCGGCTGGTGCTGCTGCGCGACGGCGGGCTCAACGCCGACGACGACACCGACGAGCCGCTGGCGGTCGAGGAGCGCCGCGCGGACGCGGTGCAGACGCTCGCCGAGCGCCGTGGGGTGCGCTGCGACGTGGTGACCGCCGAGGGCGGCTCCGCGCTGGAGCGGCTCGCGTCGCTGGTGGCGGTCCCCGACTTCGCCTCGATCTACCTCGCCCTGGCACACGGGCTGGACCCGATGGCGGTACCGGCCATCACGGAGATGAAGGAGCTGGCGAACCAGTGAGCACACGGGGCATCGAGCGAGGCGGGGAATGAGCGCGAACGGGGGCACGAAGGCGATCGTCGCCGCCCTGGCGGCGAACCTCGGTATCGCCGTCACCAAGTTCGTCGCGTTCGCCCTCACCGGCTCGTCGTCGATGCTGGCCGAGTCGATCCACTCGGTGGCCGACTCGGGCAACCAGGGCCTGCTGCTGCTCGGTGGCCGGCGGGCCAAGCGGCAGGCCACGCCGCAGCACCCGTTCGGGTACGGCCGGGAGCGCTACATCTACGCGTTCATCGTGGCGATCGTGCTGTTCAGCCTCGGTGGCCTGTTCGCGCTCTACGAGGCGTACCACAAGGCGTCCGATCCGCACCCGATCGAGAGCTGGCAGTGGGTGCCGGTGGCGGTGCTGGTGGCCGCGATCGTGATGGAGGGCTTCTCCTTCCGTACCGCGATCAAGGAGTCCAACCTGGTCCGGGGCAACCAGACCTGGGTGCGGTTCATCCGCCGGGCCAAGGCCCCGGAGCTGCCGGTGGTGCTGCTGGAGGACTTCGGCGCGCTCGTCGGCCTGGTCTTCGCGCTGTTCGGCGTCGGCATGACGCTGATCACCGGAAACGGCATGTGGGACGCGGCGGGCACCGCGATGATCGGTGTGCTGCTCGTGGTCATCGCGGTCACGCTGGCGATCGAGACCAAGAGCCTGCTGCTCGGCGAGGGCGCGGAGCAGGGCGAGCTGGCCAAGATCGAGCAGGCCGTCACGAACGGTCCCGAGGTCGAGCGGATCATCCACATGAAGACGCTCTACCTGGGCCCGGAGGAGCTGATGGTGGCGGCGAAGATCGCGGTGCCGGCCTGGGAGACCGCCGAGGACCTGGCCCGCGACATCAACGCGGTCGAGGCCCGGATCCGGCGTGAGGTGCCGACCGCCCGGGTGATCTACCTGGAGCCGGACATCTACTCGCCGGAGGCGGAGCGGGCGGGCACCGGGCAGGCGGCGGCGACCGCCGTCCCGGAGGCCGCGACCACCGGCGAGGCGCACGCGGCCGACGAGGTGGCCGGGCGGCCCGGGAGCTGACCGATGGAGCTGTTGCAGGGCCGGATCCGCGACTACGCCTGGGGCTCGCGCACCGCGATCGCCGAGTTGCAGGGGCGGCCGGTGCCGAGCAACGGGCCGGAGGCGGAGCTGTGGCTGGGCGCCCACCCGGGCGCCCCGGGCACCGTTCAGCGGGACGGCCGTCCGGTCAGCCTCACCGAGCTGCTGGTGGCCGAGCCGGGCCACTGGCTGGGTGAGCGGCTGGTCGGCCGGTTCGGCACCCGGCTGCCGTTCCTGCTGAAGGTGCTGGCCGCCGACTCCCCGCTGAGCCTCCAGGCCCATCCGGACGCCGAGCAGGCCCGCGCCGGGCACGCCGCCGACGTGGAGCGGATCAACTACGTCGACCCGTACCACAAGCCGGAGCTGCTGGTGGCGCTCTCGGAGTTCGACGCGCTGTGCGGCTTCCGCGATCCGGGGGAGTCGGCGGCGGCGATCGCCGCGTTCGGCGTACCCGCGCTGGAACCTGTGGTGGCGGCGTTGCGCGCCGGGCCGGCGGGCCTGCGGGAGGCGGTACGCCTGCTGTTGAGCTGGCCGCGGGCGGAGCGCGCCGGGCTGGTGGCGGCCGTGCTGGCGGCGGCGGACGCCGGTCCCGGGTCGGCGGACGCCGAGCTGGTACGCACGCTGGCGGCCGGCTATCCGGAGGATCCGGGCGTGGTGGTGGCGTTGCTGTTGCACCACGTCCGGCTGGCGCCCGGCGAGGGCATCTGGATGCCGGCCGGGAACCTGCACGCCTACCTGCGCGGCACCGGCGTGGAGATCATGGCGGCCAGCGACAACGTGCTGCGTGGCGGGCTGACCCCGAAGCGGGTGGACGTGGACGAGCTGCTGCGGGTGCTCCGGTTCGAGGTGCTGACCGAGCCGGTGCTGCGGCCGGAGACGGTGGCGCCCGGGGTGCTGACGTGGCCGGTGCCGGTGGAGGACTTCGCGCTGCACCGGGTCGAGGTCGCCACCGGGTCGCCGGGGGCGCGGTTGACGCTGCCCAGGCCGCGGGTGGTGCTCTGCCGGACCGGGAAGCTCACCGTGGACGACGGGGTGGGCGTGGTCACGCTGGGCGCGGGACAGGCCGCTGTGGGCACGGCGGCGGGAGGCCCGCTGACGCTGAGCGGGGACGGCGAGGCGTTCGTCGCCACCTGTGGCCTGCGCTGAGCGCTCAGCAAAAGCCGCAAGTCCGACTTTCCCGAAATGGCTTGACGGTCCACTGGCGTGGTGTGACCCTATGGGTACGCAGCGTTGTCGCGACGAAGGTCCGATGACGTGCGGGGGAACCAAACCGGGGGGATGCACGGGGCGGCCGGGCCGTGGACGGAAAGTCCGTCCACGACCGACCGCCCCGTGCGCTGTCCGCCGACCGGCCGATTGTGTGCTCGGTCAACCGGGCACCGGCCGGGTGGGTCGCGCGCGTAAGGTGGAAGGCTGCGCACCACATCGTTCGACAGGAGCTTCCATGACCAGCACCCTCCCCGCGGCCTCCAGCGGCGCGTCGTCGCAGGCTCGGCCGAGCACCCTCGCCGAGGGCGACTACAAGGTGGCGGATCTGTCGCTCGCCGCGTTCGGTCGCAAGGAGATCCGGCTCGCCGAGCACGAGATGCCCGGCCTGATGGCGATCCGGCGTGAGTTCGCCGAGGCCCAGCCGCTGGCCGGCGCCCGCATCACCGGCTCGCTGCACATGACCGTCCAGACCGCCGTCCTGATCGAGACCCTTGTCGCGCTCGGCGCGCAGGTCCGCTGGGCGTCCTGCAACATCTTCTCCACCCAGGACCACGCCGCCGCGGCGATCGTGGTCGGCCCCGAGGGCACCCCGGAGGCCCCGGCCGGCGTGCCGGTCTACGCCTGGAAGGGCGAGACGCTGCCGGAGTACTGGTGGTGCACCGAGCAGGTGCTCGCCTGGCCGGACGGGCAGGGCCCGAACATGATCCTGGACGACGGCGGCGACGCCACCCTGCTCGTCCACAAGGGCGCCGAGTTCGAGAAGGCGGGCGCCGTACCGCCGGTCGAGTCCGCCGACTCCGAGGAGTACGCGGTCATCCTCGAACTGCTGCACCGCTCGCTGGCCGAGGACAACCAGCGCTGGACCCGGATCGCCGCCGGCATCAAGGGCGTCACCGAGGAGACCACCACCGGCGTGCACCGCCTCTACGAGATGCACCGCGCCGGCACGCTGCTCTTCCCGGCCATCAACGTCAACGACTCGGTGACCAAGAGCAAGTTCGACAACAAGTACGGCTGCCGCCACTCGCTCATCGACGGCATCAACCGGGCCACCGACGTGCTGATCGGCGGCAAGATGGCAGTGGTCATGGGCTACGGCGACGTGGGCAAGGGCTGCGCCGAGTCGCTGCGCGGCCAGGGCGCCCGGGTCGTGGTGACCGAGGTCGACCCGATCTGCGCGCTCCAGGCGGCGATGGACGGCTACCAGGTCGCCACGCTGGACGACGTGGTCGAGCAGGCGGACATCTTCATCACCGCGACCGGCTGCTTCGACGTCATCACCAACGAGCACATGGCCCGGATGAAGCACCAGGCCATCGTGGGCAACATCGGCCACTTCGACAACGAGATCGACATGGCCGGCCTGGCCAAGCGCAGCGACGTGACCCGGGAGAACATCAAGCCGCAGGTCGACGTGTGGCGCTTCGACGACGGCCACGCGATCATCGTGCTCTCCGAGGGCCGCCTGCTGAACCTGGGCAACGCCACCGGCCACCCGAGCTTCGTGATGTCGAACTCGTTCGCCAACCAGACGATCGCGCAGATCGAGCTGTTCACCAAGACCGAGGAATACCCGATCGGCGTCTACGTGCTGCCCAAGCACCTGGACGAGAAGGTCGCCCGGCTGCACCTGGACGCGCTCGGCGCGAAGCTGACCACGCTCACCAAGGAGCAGGCCGCCTACCTGGGCGTCTCCACGGAGGGCCCGTTCAAGCCCGACCACTACCGCTACTGAGTTCACACTCCGGAAGGGACCGGGGTCGGCCGCCGCGCGGCTGTCCCGGTCCCTTTTCGCGTACGGGGTGGGCCGGCGGGTGCCGAACCGGGTGACGTTACCGCGATCAGCTTGACGTTTCCTGTGAACAGGAGGAAGGTATGCCTGCCCTAAGTTAGCGACCACGGAGCAGCTGATGTTCGCCACGTACCTGATCGGCCTGCGCGAGGGCCTGGAAGCGACACTTGTGGTCAGCATCCTCGTCGCGTTCCTGGTGAAGTCGCAGCGCCGGGACCGGCTGCCGCAGGTGTGGACCGGCGTCGGCCTGGCCGTGGCGCTCTCCGTCGGCTTCGGCTCGCTCATCCAGTACACCTCGACCTCGCTGCTGCGCACGTCGGAGTCGCGCGAGCTGTTCGAGGCGGTCACCTCGGTCGCCGCCGTGGTGTTCGTGACCTGGATGATCTTCTGGATGCGCCGGGCCGCCCGCACCATCGCGGGTGAGCTGCGCGGCAAGCTCACCGACGCGCTCGCGGTCGGCTCCCTGGCGGTCGCCGGCATGGCGTTCCTCGCGGTCATCCGGGAGGGCCTGGAGACCGCGCTGATCTTCTACGCCGCCGCCGAGAGCGCGGCCGGCGGCACCGGGCCCGGCTCGCTGCTCGCCCTGGCCGGCGGCATCGCCACCGCCGTGGTGATCGGCTTCCTGCTCTACCGCAGCGCCGTCCGGATCAACCTCAGCCGGTTCTTCACCTGGACCGGGGCGCTGCTCATCCTGGTGGCCGCCGGCATCCTCAAGTACGGCGTGCACGACTTCCAGGAGGCGGGCGTGCTGCCCGGCCTGAACGACCTGGCCTTCGACATCTCCACCACGCTCGACCCGAACGCCTGGTACGGCGCGCTGCTCGCCGGCATGTTCAACGTCACCGCCGCGCCGACGGTGCTGGAGCTGGTCGCCTGGGTCGCGTACGCGGTCCCGGTGCTCGTGCTCTTCCTGCGCAAGCCCGCCCGGTCCGCCAAGCCGGTTCCGGCCGCCGCCACACCCACCGCGCCGGCCGACGTCGCCGCTGTTCCGTCCCCCCGCGCCTGAACCACCCGTTCCCGAGGAGACCGCACGATGCGTACCACCCGACTCGTCGCGCCCGCCGCCGCCGGGCTGCTCGCCGTCGCCGGACTGACCGGCTGCGGGGGCGGTGACGACGCCGACGCCAAGAACGGCGGGCCGATCGCCGTCAAGGCCACCGACACCGTCTGCGAGGTCGCCGACACCGAGATCGACGCTGGTCAGGTCACGTTCAAGGTGACGAACAACGGTTCCAAGGTCAACGAGTTCTACGTCTACGCCGCGGGTGACCGGGTGATGGGCGAGGTGGAGAACATCGCCCCCGGGCTCAGCCGGGAGCTGCGCGTCGAGCTGACCGCCGGCACGTACGAGACGGCCTGCAAGCCGGGAATGAGCGGCCGGGGCATCCGGGGCGCGCTGAAGGTGAGCGGCACCGCCGCGACTGTCGCCCCCGACGCCGCGCTGACCCAGGCCACCGCCAGCTACCAGCGGTACGTGCGCAGCCAGACCGCCGCGCTGCTGACGAAGACCGAGGAGTTCGTGGCCGCGGTCAAGGCGAACGACGTGGCGAAGGCCAAGGCGCTGTACCCGGTGGCCCGCACCTACTGGGAGCGGATCGAGCCGGTCGCGGAGAGCTTCGGCGATCTCGACCCGAAGATCGACGGCCGCGAGGAGGTGGTCGAGGAGGGCATGGAGTTCACCGGCTTCCACCGGATCGAGAAGGACCTCTGGACCACCGGCGACGTCAGCTCCGACGGCCCGATCGCCGACCGGCTCCTGGCCGACGTCAAGGCGATCGTGGCCAAGGCGGACGCCGAGAAGCTCACCCCGCTCCAGCTCGCCAACGGCGCCAAGGCGCTGCTCGACGAGGTCGCCAGCGGGAAGATCACCGGCGAGGAGGAGCGCTACTCGCACACCGACCTCTGGGACTTCAACGCCAACCTGGAGGGCTCCAAGGCGGCCATCGCCGCGCTGCGTCCGGCGCTGGAGCAGCGCGCGCCCGACCTCGTCAAGCAGCTCGACAGCGAGTTCGCGAACGTGGAGACCACGCTCGGCAAGCACCGCGCCGGCGACGGCTGGAAGCTGCACACCCAGCTCGGCAAGGACGAGCTGAAGGAGCTGTCGGACGCGGTCAACGCGCTGGCCGAGCCGGTCAGCAAGGTCGCGGCGGCAGTAGCGCGATGACCGGCCCGGCCGGCGGCGACGCGACGAGCGAGCCGAACCGCGAGCGGACCGGCCGTGGCCTGTCCCGGCGCCGGGCGATGACCCTGGCCGGCGTCGGCGTGGCCGGTGTCGCCGGGGTGGCGGGTGGCGCGGGCGCGCTGCTCGCCGGCGGCAACGAGGCATCAGCGACCGGATCGGCCGCCGGTTCCGTGCCGTTCCTCGGCGAGCACCAGGCCGGCATCACCACCCCGGCCCAGGACCGGCTGCACTTCGTCGCGTTCGACGTGGTCACCAAGGACCGGGACCGGCTCGTCGCCATGCTCCAGGAGTGGACCGCCGCCGCGGCCCGGATGACCGCCGGGAAGGACGCCGGGGTGATCGGCGCGGTCGGCGGCATGCCCGAGGCCCCGCCGGACGACACCGGCGAGGCGCTCGGGCTGCCCCCGTCGCAGCTCACCCTCACCGTGGGCTTCGGACCGACGCTGTTCCGCGACGCGCAGGGCCGGGACCGCTTCGGCATCGCCGCCCGGCGTCCGGCCGCCCTGGCCGACCTGCCGCACTTCGCCGGGGACGCGCTGCGGCCGGAACTGTCCGGCGGCGACATCTGCGTCCAGGCGTGCGCCAACGACCCGCAGGTCGCGGTGCACGCCATCCGCAACCTCGCCCGGATCGGCATGGGCGTGGTGAGCGTCCGCTGGTCGCAGCTCGGCTTCGGGCGTACCTCGTCGACGTCGCGGGACCAGGCCACGCCGCGCAACCTGTTCGGCTTCAAGGACGGCACCGCCAACCTCAAGGCCGAGGACGCCGCCCTGCTCCGCGACCAGCTCTGGGTGCAGCCCGGTGACGGCCCGGACTGGATGACCGGCGGCTCCTACCTGGTCACCCGGAAGATCCGGATGCTGATCGAGACGTGGGACCGCAGCCCGCTGGCCGAGCAGGAGATGATCGTCGGCCGGACCAAGGGCAGCGGCGCGCCGATCGGCCGCCGGGACGAGTTCGACGAGCCGGACTTCGCCGCCAGGGGCGACGACGGCGAGCCGCTCATCGCCGACACCGCGCACGTACGGCTGGCCCACCCGGACACCAACGACGGCGCCCGCCTGCTGCGCCGCGGCTACAACTTCGTGGACGGCTCGGACGGGCTGGGCCGGCTCGACGCCGGGCTGTTCTTCATCGCCTACCAGCGCGACCCGCGCCGGCAGTTCGTGCCGATCCAGACCCGGCTGGCCCGCAACGACGCGATGAACGAATACCTGCGGCATGTCTCCAGCGGCCTGTTCGCCTGCCCGCCCGGCCTGCGCGACGCAGCCGACTGGTGGGGGCGCGTGCTGTTCTCCTGAAGCCGGCTCAGCTCACCCGAGGCGGCTCAGCGGCGTACCGGATCGGGATCGACCTGCGGCGCGGCGGGCCGCAACCGGCCCGCGCCCGGCCCGGCGGGGCCTGGCAGGACGGCGCCCGGCCCGGTGGAGCCCGGCACCACGGCGGGCGCCGGGACCAGCTCCGGCCAGAGCGTGGCGGCGACCGCCCGGCTGCGGCCCAGCCGGTGCGCCGCCCGCCGCCCCCGCTCGGCGAGCACCGCCGACAGGTACGCCCAGTCCGGCGCGGCCCACGGCGGAGGCGGCGAGGTGACCGCCGCGACCTCCGTCCACAGCCCCCGGCCCAGCCGGAACCGGTCCGGTTCGGCGAGCTGGGGCAGCCGGTCCAGGTACTGCCGCACGGCCAGCGCCAGCCCGTCGTCGAGGCGGGTCAGGTCGAGCGTGCCGGCCCAGGCCAGCAGCGGCGGCGCGGCCGGCGGCAGCGGCCGCCACAGCGTCGCCCCCCGGGTGTGCACCACGAGCGTGCCGGCGACCAGGTCACCCAGCCGGCGTCCGCGCGGGTCGGTGAGCATCACCGTGACGCTCGCCGCCCAGCTCAGCAGCGGCAGCACCAGCCCGGGCCACTCCACCGCGACGCCGACGAGCGCCCGCGTCAGCGGCTGGCCCACCCCCACCGGGCCGCCGTCGGCCCGGACCACCCGCAGCCCGACGGCCAGCTTGCCCACCGTCCGGCCACCGGCGAAACGTTCCATCACCACCGGATAGCCGATCAGCACCAGCACCAGCAGCACGATCTGCAGCGCCCCCGCCAGGGCGGCGTCGAGGTAGTCCCCGAGCAGGGCGAGCGCCACCATCCCCAGCACCGCGCCGAGCACGAGCGCCAGCGCGAGCTGGATCACCGCGTCGATCAGCAGGGCCAGCACCCGGGAGCCCAGCCGGGCCGCCCGGACGTCCAGCTCCACCGCCTCGCCGCTGACCAGACCGGCGTCGGCCCACCGGGGCGGTGGGGGAGGTTGCGCGCGCACCCCGACAGTGAACACCATGGACGCCGAACGGGGGAGGGCGAGTGGATCTCGATGCGTACGTGGCCGAACACAACGCCGAATGGCGGCGGCTGGAGTACCTGACCGGGCGGCGTCGCCTCGACGCGGCAGAGGTCGACGAGCTGGTGGCGCTCTACCAGCGCAGCGCCACGCACCTGTCCGCCCTGCGCGCCCGGGCGCCCGAGCCGGCGCTGGTCAACCGCCTGTCCCACCTGGTCCTCGCGGCCCGCGCCCGGATCACCGGCCGTCAGCGGTTCTCCTGGGCGGCGGTGGGCCGGTTCCTGGCCGCCGACCTGCCCGCCGCCCTCTACCGGGCCTGGCCGTGGTGGTGCGGCGTGGCCACCGGGTTCAGCCTGCTCACCGCGTTCCTGATCTGGTTCGTCGCCGGCAACCCGGACACCGCCGCCGCGTTCGTCGGCGACGAAGCCGCCCGGGAACTCGTCGACTCCGGTTTCGCCGGCTACTACACCGAGTTCGCCGCGCCCACCTTCGCGTTCCACCTGTGGACGCACAACGCCTGGCTGGCCGCCCAGTGCCTGGCCGCCGGCGTGCTCGTGGTGCCGGTGCTCTGGCTGCTGTGGCAGAACGCGCTGAACATCGGCGTGGTCGGCGGCGTGATGGTCGCCTACGGCCGGGGGGACGTCTTCTTCGGCCTGATCACACCGCACGGCCTGCTGGAACTGACCGGCATCTACGTCGCCGCCGGGGTCGGACTGCGTACCGCCTGGGCCTGGATCGCCCCGCCCGCGGACCTCGGGCGCGGCCGGGCGGTCGCCGAGGCGGGCCGGCTCGCCGTCGTGGTCGCGGCCGGGCTGGTCGGCCTGTTCGCGGTCTCCGCGCTGGTCGAGGCGTTCGTCACCCCGGCGCCGCTGCCGGTCGCGCTCCGGGTGGCCGCCGGCGCCGCGGTGTGGCTGGCCTTCCTCGCGTACGCGCTGGTGCTCGGCCGGCGCGCGGTCAGAGCTGACCGAGGGACTTGAGCCGCAGGTAGGTGTCCGCGACGGCCGGGGCGAGCCGGTGCGCCGGCACGTCCACCACCGTCACCCCGTAGCGGGACAGCGCGGCGCGTACCCGGTCCCGCTCGGCCAGCGCCCGCCACGCCGACGCGGCCGCGTACGGGTCGTCCGGGCCGGTCGGGGTGGCAGTGGCGAGCCTGCTCAGCACCGGGTCGCTGCCGGCGGCCAGCACCACCCGGTGCCGGGTCGCCAGCCGGGGCAGCACCGGCAGCAGCCCTTCGCCGATCGCGCCCGCCTCCAGCGCGGTGAACAGCACCACCAGGCTGCGCTGCCGCTCCCGGCGCAGCACCTCGCCGGCGATCAGCTCGAAGTCGGTCTCGGCGAGCGTCGGCTCCAGCGGCGCCACCGCCTCGACCAGCCGGGCGAGCAGGGCCGGACGGCCGCTGCCGGTCACCCGCGCCCGGATCTCGGTGTCCGCCGCCAGCAGGTCCACCCGGTCACCGGCGCGGGCCGCGAGCGCGGTGAGCAGCAGCGCCGCGTCGATGGCGGTGTCCAGCCGGGGCTCGTCGCCCAGCCGGACCGCCGAGGTGCGGCCGGTGTCCAGAACGCAGACCAGGCGCCGGTCCCGTTCCGGGCGCCAGGTGCGGACCAGGATGTCGGCGCGCCGGGCGCTGCCCCGCCAGTCGATCGAACGGACGTCGTCGCCCACCGCGTACTCGCGCAGCGTGTCGAACTCGGTGCCGTGGCCGCGCCCCCGGGTCACCTGCACACCGTCGATGACCCGCAGCCGGGCCAGTTTCTCCGGCAGGTGCCGGCGGGAGTCGAACCGGGGCAGCACCCGCAGCGTCCACGGCGGGGTGGCGGGCTGCCCGGCGCGCTGCCCCGGGCCCAGGCGCATCGGCCCGAGCGAGCGTACGGTCAGCGCCACCGCGGGCCGGTCGCCGCGCCGGGTCGGGGTGAGCCGGACCGGCAGCGTGGCGACGCCACCGGGCGGCACGGTGAGCAGGCGCTGCGGCGGCACGTCCGGGCGGGCCCCGGCCGACGGCACCCAGGCGTCGCGCACCTGGGCGTACAGCGTGTGGTGGGTCGGGTTGGTCAGGTGCAGCGTGACGGTGGCGGTGCCGCCGAGCCGCACCGTACGGTCGCCGGAGCGGGTCACCGTGAGCGCGTGCGGCGGGGCGGCCATCGCCCGGTCGAGCGCCACCAGCAGCAGCACCACGACGGTCAGCACGGCCACCCCGACGAACGGCGCCGGCCAGAACGGCAGCGTCAGCGCGCCCACGCCGAGCAGCAGACCCGCCCGCCAGGTCATCGCGGCGTCGGCACGGTGGCCAGCACCGAGTCCAGCACCGCGTCCACGGTCACGCCCTCCAGCTCCGCCTCCGGGCGCGGCCGCAGCCGGTGCCGCAGCGTGGGCCGGGCCACCGCCTTCACGTCGTCCGGCGTGACATGGTCCCGGCCGGCCAGCCAGGACCACGCCTTGGCGGTGTTCAGCAGCGCGGTGGCGCCCCGGGGCGACGCGCCCAGCTCCAGCGCCGGGGCGGAACGGGTGCCCCGGCACACGTCCACGATGTAGCCGAGCACCGGCTCGGCCACGTGCACCCGCTGCACCTCGGCCCGGGCCGCGGCCAGGTCCGCCGCACCGGCCACCGGGCGTACGCCGGCGGCACGCAGGTCACGCGGGTCGAAACCGGCGTGGTGCGCGCGGAGCACACCCAGCTCCTCCTCCCGCTCCGGCAGCGGCACCGTCAGCTTGAGCAGGAAGCGGTCGAGCTGCGCCTCGGGCAGCGGGTAGGTGCCCTCGTACTCGACCGGGTTCTGGGTGGCCGCGACGATGAACGGGTCGGGCAGCGGACGGCGCTCGCCCTCGACCGAGACCTGCCGCTCCTCCATCACCTCCAGCAGCGCCGACTGCGTCTTCGGCGGGGTCCGGTTGATCTCGTCGGCGAGGAGCAGGTTGGTGAAGACCGGCCCCTCCCGGAACGTGAACGCGGCGGTGCGCTGGTCGAAGATCAGCGAGCCGGTGACGTCGCCGGGCATCAGGTCGGGGGTGAACTGCACCCGCTTGGCGTCCAGGTCGAGCGCGGCGGCAAGCGTCCGCACCAGCAGCGTCTTGGCCACCCCCGGTACGCCCTCCAGCAGCACGTGCCCCCGGCAGAGCAGCGCGATCACCAGCCCGGTGACCACGGCGTCCTGCCCGACGACGGCCTTGGCCACCTCGGCGCGCAGCCGGTGCAGGGCGGCGCGGGCGCCGGACGGGGCGGTGGTCGTGACGGGTCCGGTCACCGGGTGTCTCCTTCGCTCGGATGCGGGGCCAGGGTACGGGTCAGGGCGTCCAGTTCGCGGGCCAGCTCCAGCAGCTCGCGGTCCTTCTCCGGGGCGGGGCCGTAGAACAGTTCGGCCACCCGTTCCGGGTCGGCGCCGCCGCGCTCGGCGATCCGGGCGGCCACCTCGTCGTCGGGCGTGTCCGGAGGCAGGTTGAGCCGGGGCAGGAGCCGGTCCAGCGCGGCGGCGCGCAGCGTCTCGGCGACCGTGTCCCGGGCGCCCGCCCGGCGGTAGAGCCGCGCCCGGCCGCGTACCGTCTCGGCGGACCGCACGGTCACCGGCAGCGGCTCCGACACCGGCGGCCCGAGCCGGCGGGCCCGCCAGAGCACGACGAGCAGCCCGGCTAGGGCGAGCTGCGCCAGCAGCGCCCAGAACCACTGCGGGAAGGCGCCCCAGAGCGGGTTCTCCCACGGCGGGTCGGCGCGGTCGGGCGGGTCGGGCCGTTCCGACCGTCCGCCGTCGCCGCCCTGGGCGGGCTCCTCGGTGAAGGGCTCCGGGGACCAGCTCGGGCGGGTCGGGGCCGGTACCGGCTCGGGCAGGTCGAGCCAGACGAGCGGGCGATTCCCGCCGAGCAGACCGGTGGCGAGGGCCTCGTTGCCCCACTCGCCGATCCGGTCGTTGCGGAACGGGTCGCTGGCGCCGGCCAGCACCACCTCGACCCGGCCGGGGACGCGCAGCAGCGCGCCGCCGTAGCAGTGGCCGACCTCGGCCGGCCCGGCGTAGCGCTGCAGGTCGATCGCGGCGGTGCCGGCCCGGACCGCCTCGGGCAGCGGGCACGGCGTGCCGTCCGCGTCCGGCGGCACGGCCCGCGCGGCCCAGCGCCGGGCGGCCGCCTCGACCGGCGTGTCCAGTTCGGCGAGCACCCGCGGGGAGGGCTCGACGAACACCACGCGGGTGCCCGGGGGCAGGGCGGTCAGGCGGTCGAGCAGGTCCGGGTGCACCAGTCCGGGCGCGGGCACGAAGACGGTGCTCGGCGCGATGCCGGCGGTCTGCAGCACCCCGTCGAACGCCGTCTCCCGGCGCACCGGCACACCCTGCGCGCGCAGCGCCTCGGCGAGCCGGCTGCCCCCGTCGTCGTCGGTGGCGACCGGGGAGAGGAAGCCGGGCTCGTCGGTGTCGGGCCGGTCGACGGCGTGCAGCACGAGCGTGGTCACGATCAGCAGCACGGCCAGCCCGAGCGGGACGAGCAGCCGGTGCCGCCGACGGCGCGGCGTCGCGGCGGTGGCCGTTTCCGCCGGCGTCACGGTGGCGGTCATCGCGGCTCCTCCCCGGTCAGCTCGCGACGCAGGTCGGCGGCGAGTTCACGCATCCGGTGGTCGTGCGCGGCGGTGGCGGGACGCTGGGCGTACCAGAGGTCGGAGAAGATCGCCCCGGCGGTGTGCAGCGTCGGCCGCACCTGGGGCCGGGCACGGGCCGCCGCCTCGGTCAGCTCGACCACCGTGAGCCCGGGGCGGGGCTCCACGACGTGCCGCGTGACCAGGAGCCGGACAATCTCGCGCAGCCGTTCCCGGACCGCCTCGGCGTACCGGCCCTCGGCCGCGAGCCGGTCGGCCAGCCCGGGCGCGCCGGCCGGCACGGCCTCCGGGGTCCGGGGCTCGGGCACGCGTACCGGCGGCGGATCGGAGCGGCGGCGGCGCGCGGGCCGGCGCAGGCGGGGCAGCCGCAGCCGGGGCAGGCGCGGCAGGCGCAGCCGGGGCAGTGAGAACCGGGGCAGCCGGCGGGGCACCCAGGCCGGGAAGAAGTACCAGCCCAGGGCGGCCAGCAGCGCGACCGCCAGCAGGATCAGCGCGGCCAGCGGCAGCGGCAGCAGGTCACCGAGGGCCGCGACCGTCTCGGTCCACCAGCGGCTCACCGCTGCGCCGCCAGCAGGACCGGTTCCGGTACGCCCGCCGGCGCGCGGGAGAGCCGGATGTCCAGCCCTTCGGTGCGGATCCGGGTCTCCAGGTGCAGCACCGCGTCCAGGCAAGCCAGCGCCGGGTACGCCAGCGCGTTCACCGCGGCGAAGGCGGCGACGGTCACCGGCAGCGCCCAGGCGGACACGTCGAACAGGCCCAGCATGCCGAGACCGTGATAGACGCCCAGCCCGATGCCGAGCCGGATCAGCCACCAGCCCAGGTAGCCCAGCAGCCGGACGGCGGCGGCCCGCGCGCTCACCCGGCCCGCCAGGCGGATCGCCCGCCACGGGGCCCGGTGTCCGGGCACCCCGTCCAGCACCAGCACCGGCACCACCAGGCCGAGCAGCCCGTACGCCAGGAACCAGCCCGGCCCGGTCAGTGCGGCGAGCGCGACGACGGGGCCGATCGCGACGGCGGCCAGCAGCGCGGCGCCAGGGCGGGAGCCGCGCAGCAGCTCGGCCGGCCCGGGACGGCGCCCCAGCAGGGCCGCGCCGGCGCCGCGCGCGGCCGGGCCGCCCAGCAGCGCGATGATCGCCGCCTCGGTGCCGGCGCCGGTCGCCAGCAGCAGCCAGTACCAGGGCAGCGAGTCACCGAGGTCCGCCGGCCACCACTGCGGCGGGTCGGCCTCGACCAGCAGCCGCAGCGGGTGGAGCACCGCCTGCTCGGCGAGGGCCAGCACGAGGGCGAGCGGGACGAGCACCCGGGCGTGGTCGCGCAGCAGCAGCACTGCCGCGTCGAGCAGTTCGCCGACGGTCAGCGGACGGCGCGGCAGCACCGCGGTCGGGCCGGCGTCGGGCACGCGTACTCCTGGCGGGCAGGGCGGAGGTGGCGGGCGGCGCGGCGCCCGAGGGATCATGGTTGCACGGCGGGTCCGCATCCGGTGGACCCGTCCGCCCTGACGCGCCACGCTGTGCGGCCACGCCGCTTGCTGTGGTGCGCGGGCCCGCTCGGCGCTACCGTGCCGTGGAGACGCCGAACCCCTCCAGACGAACGGGGATGGAACGATAAACCCCATGAGAGCCCGGGTACTCGTGGTCGACGACGACCCCGCCCTCGCCGAGATGCTCGGCATCGTGCTGCGCAGCGAGGGCTTCGTGCCGTCCTTCGTCGCGGACGGCGAACGGGCGCTGGCCGCCTTCCGCGACAACCGACCCGACATCGTCCTGCTCGACCTGATGCTCCCCGGCATGAGCGGCATCGACGTGGCCCGCGCCATCCGGGGCGAGTCCGGCGTGCCGATCGTGATGCTGACCGCCAAGAGCGACACCGTGGACGTGGTGCTCGGCCTGGAGTCCGGCGCCGACGACTACGTGGTGAAGCCGTTCAAGCCCAAGGAGCTGGTGGCCCGGATGCGGGCCCGGCTGCGCCGGGGCGAGGACGTGGCCCCGGAGATGCTGACGATCGGGCCGCCCGGCAACCAGATCACCATCGACGTGCCGGCGCACACGGTCAGCCGCGACGGCGACGAGGTGAAGCTGACCCCGCTGGAGTTCGACCTGCTGGTCGCGCTCGCCCGCAAGCCGCGCCAGGTCTTCACCCGCGAGGTGCTGCTGGAACAGGTCTGGGGCTACCGCCACGCCGCCGACACCCGCCTGGTGAACGTGCACGTGCAGCGGCTGCGCGCCAAGATCGAGCCGGATCCGGAGCGACCCGAAATCATCCTGACCGTGCGGGGCGTGGGTTACAAGGCGGGTACCGGATAGCCTGGTCAGCACTGTGGTGACCACCCCGCTGCCGGACACGCCGACCGCCGAGCCCCGCCGGCTCCACGCCGTGCGGGCGCTCTGGCTCGCCCTGAGTGGCCGGGTCGCCCGGCTGGTCGCCGCGGTGCACCAGGCCTGGCGGCGGTCGCTCCAGGTGCGTGTGGTCACCATCACGCTGGTGGCGTCGAGTCTGCTGGTGGGCGGTTTCGCCTACCTGATCGCCGACAAGATCACCAGCATCCTGCTGGAGAACGCCGAGACCGACGTGCGGCTGCGGCTGAGCAACGGCAGCGAGTACGCGGCGAAGCAGTTCAACCTCTACAGCCAGCCGCAGGAGGCGCAGCTCCAGAACACCATCGACGGCACGGTGAACTACCTGGCCGGCGGTGACCCGACGCAGACCAGCGGCGTCGTGGTGGCGATCACCGCCGACAACTTCGCCGAGTTCATCGAGCCGCGCACCACGCCCGAGGTGCCGGTGGGCACGGTGATCGGCGACGAGCTGCGGGCCGCCGTGGCCTCCGGCAAGGTCGCCCACCAGATCCGCACCGGGTCGCTCGGCGGCGAACGCACCAAATACCTGGTCTACGGCTCCCCGGTGCCCACCAAGTTCGGGCAGGTCGAGCTCTACTACCTCGTACCCCTGGCCCGGCAGGACGCGACGGCGGCCGACGCCCGGGCCACGGTGGTCGCCACCGGCGTCGCGCTCGTCCTCCTGCTCGGCCTGCTGGCCGCCCTGGTCACCCGCCTGGTGGTGACGCCGGTACGGGTGGCCGCGCGCACCGCGCAGCGGCTCTCCGCCGGCCTGCTCGACCAGCGCATGGTGGTGAACGGCGAGGACGACCTCGCCCTGCTGGCCGCCTCGTTCAACCAGATGGCGACGAACCTGCAACGGCAGATCCTCCGGCTGGAGGAGATGTCCCGGCTGCAACGCCGGTTCACCTCGGACGTCTCGCACGAGCTGCGGACGCCGTTGACCACGGTCCGGATGGCCGCCGACCTGATCTTCGCCGAGCGGGACGAGTTCGACCCGGCGGTGGCCCGCAGCGCCGAGCTGCTCCAGGCCGAGCTGGACCGGTTCGAGGAGCTGCTCACCGACCTGCTGGAGATCAGCCGGTTCGACGCCGGCTTCGCGGTGCTGGACAGCGAGCCGACCGACCTGGTGCCGGTGGTGCACCGGGTCACCGAGCGGCTGGCCGGGCTGGCCGAGCGGGTCGGGGTCACGATCGAGCTGGACCTGCCGGACACTCCGGTGATCGCCGAGGTCGACCCGCGCCGCGTCGAGCGGGTGCTGCGCAACCTGGTCGGCAACGCGGTCGAGCACGGCGAGGCCAAACCGGTACGGATCACCCTGGGCCAGGACCGCAGCGCGGTGGCGATCACCGTGCGGGACCACGGCGTCGGCCTCAAGCCGGGGGAGGAGAAGCTGGTGTTCAACCGCTTCTGGCGGGCCGACCCGTCGCGGGCCCGGCAGACCGGCGGCACCGGGCTCGGCCTGTCGATCAGCCTGGAGGACGCCCGCCTGCACGGCGGCTGGCTGGAGGCGTGGGGCGCGCCCGGCCAGGGCGCCCAGTTCCGGCTCACGCTGCCGGCCCGGGCCGGGGACCGGCTCACCACCTCCCCGCTGCGGCTGGTGCCGGCCGACGCCACGGTGCCGTTCGGCGGTCCCCGCGACGGCGGCCTGCTCGCCATCGGCCCGGGCACCGACGCCGGAACGCTGACCGTGGAGCCCGCCGCCGACGGCGACCGGGCGGAGGCCCGGCCGTGAGCCGCCGCGCCCTGGCCCTGCTGCTGGCCGGCGCCCTGCTTCCGGCCGCGCTCGTCGGCTGCGGCATCCCGGGTGAGACAGACGTCCAGATCGACGGCTCGGTGCCGGCCGCGCAGGGCGGGGCGCTCAACGGCAGTCCGGCCCGGCCGCCCGAACCGGCCGACAGCAGCGAGCCGGTGCCGTTCATCGAGAACTACCTGCGGGCGGCGGCGGCCGGGGAACGCGACCAGGCGTACGCCCGGGCCCGGAAGTTCCTCGCCGAGGAGTCCCGCGACCTGCTCCCGGGCAAGCCGCAGACCAGCGAGGTCGAGCTGACCGTGGTGCGGCTGCGGGAGAAGCCGGAGAGCACGCCGCCGAACAACCAGGGCACCAGCACGGTGACGCTCAAGGTGCAGCAGGTCGGCGTGCTGCGGGCGGACGGCACGCTCGGGCCGCCGGTGGCCAGCGACACGCAGTACGTCTTCGAGCTGCGCCGCGCCGAGCCGGCCGGGACCGGGCTGCTGATCACCGAGGCGCCGAACGTGCTGCTGGCCAGCGACTCGGCGATGCGTGAGTACTACCGCCCCCGCACCGTCTACTTCTGGAACTCGGACCAGACCCGCCTGGTGCCGGACCAGCGCTACCTGCTCTCCTCGGCGCCGACCGAGCGGCGGATCACCGAGGTGGTGAAGTGGCTGGCGGACCGCCCCTCGGACTGGCTGGCCGCCGGCGTGACCGGGTTGCCCGACGGCACCCAGCTGATCAACAACGCGACCGGGACGGACGGGCACTGGGAGATCAACCTGAACATGCCGGGGGCCAACGAGCAGCGGCTGAACCGGCTCGGTACCCAGTTGGCCTGGTCCCTGTCGGACCTGGACGGCGTGGTCGACCTCAAGATTCAGAACCAGAAGCGGCTGACCGTCGACCTCCGGCGGGAGCGCGTCTCGGTCGTCGCGTACCCGCGCGGGGCGAACCCGATGCGGTTGGGCGTCTACGACGGTGCCGTACGCCCACTGGCGTTCGGCAACGAGCCGCGGGCCGCCGTGCCGCTGCCGCCGGAGGAGAACCGCAACGTGGTCTCCGCCGCGCTCGCCCGTGCCGAGGAACAGGTGCTGGCCGCGCGCGGCGGCGCCGGCGCCGACAACCGCAAGCGGCTCAAGGTGGGCTCCGGCGCGGAGCCGGTGGCCACGCTCAACGCGAGCGACCGCACGTTCCGCGCGATGAGCCGCCCGACCTGGCTGCGGTCGCTGACCAAGGCCCGGCCGGGTGGCCTGGTGGCGGCAGACGGCAAGCTCTACCGGTTCGACGGGTCGGGCCGGATGAGCGAGATCGCGCTGTCCGTGTCCGGCCCGGTGACGGCGGTCGCCGGTTCCCTCGAAGGCCACCGGGTCGCACTGGTCAGCGGCGGCGCGCTCTACGTCGCCGCGGTCAGCGTCGACGGCGGCGTGGTCAACCTGGGACAGCCGCGCCGGGTGGCCACCCTGCTCACCGGCGTGACGGTGGTGGACTGGGTGGCGGAGAACGAACTCGTGCTGGCCGGCAACGAGGCGGACCGGCGTTCGGCGATCCACCAGCTCAGCGTCGACGGCGTGTGGGAGACCCCGCTGGCGGTGGAGATCGGCGCCCCGGTCACCCAGCTCGCCGGGTATCCGGGCGGCAGCGACCGGGGCCTGGCCGCGTTCTCGTTCATGTTCGAGACGGACGGGGCGGCCTGGCGGAACAACCCGTTCGACTTCGTCAAGCGGGAGCAGGTGCTCGACGTGCCGGCCAGCAGCCGGGCGACCAACCCGACCGCCCCGTTCTTCCTCTACTGAGCCGCCGTGCGTGACCTGGGCGGGCTCTGGTCGGACCTGACCGACCTGGTGCTGCCCGCCGGGTGCGCCGGCTGCGGCGGGGGCGCGGCGCGGCTGCGGCAGGGCTTCTGCCCCGGCTGCGTACGCGAACTGGAGTCGCTGCGCCCCGCGCCCACCCGGCCCGATCCGGCCCCGCCCGGCCTGCCGCCCTGTGTCGCGCTCGGCCCGTACGGCGGGGCGCTGCGCGAGGCGCTGCTCGCGTACAAGGAACGGGGCCGGCACGGGCTGGCCCGGCCGCTCGGCGCGCTGTTGGCGGAGGTGGTCGCCGAGGCGGTGGGGCCGCCCGGCCCGGTGACGCTGGTGGCGGTGCCGGACACGGCCCGCGCCGCCCGGGCCCGCTACGGCGACCACCTGGACCGGCTGGTCCGCCCGGCGGCGTCCCGGCTGCGCGCGGCCGGCTGGCCGGTACGCGTGCTGCGACCGCTGCGGGCACTGTCCCGGCCCGACTCGGTGACGCTGGACAGCGCCGGACGGGCCACCGCGGCCGAGGCGGCGTTCCGGTTGCGCCGCCCCGTGACCGGACACCGCCCGGCCGGGACCGTGGTGCTGCTGGACGACATCGTCACCACCGGCGCGACGCTCGCGGCGGTGAGCCGGATGTTGCACCGCGCGGGAATGACGCCAAAGGCCGCGGCCGTGCTCGCCGCAACGCAAAAGCGGCACGTTCGGTGACGCTTCGTGTATCCGTTTCACCCCATGGTGTATGAGGTGTTAAATTCCGCAACCCCTTTCGGCAACCAGGGGTGACGGTTGGCGGTACAGGAGTTAGCGTTTCGGTGTCGGGGGTAGAGAGGATGCCAACCTTCCCCCGGCGCTGGAAGGAGGCGTAGCCGAACACCACCGGTCGACGCCGAGCGGGGCCCTCCCGGGCGGGTCGACCGGATTCTCCGGACCGAACGACCGTCCGAACAAGGGAGGTCACGTGGACATCGTGGTCAAGGGCCGTAACGTCGAAGTGCCGGACCATTACCGGGTGCACGTAGCCGAGAAGCTCGCGAAGATCGAACGCTACGACCAGAAGCTCATTCGCGTGGACGTCGAGTTGTTCCACGAGCGCAATCCACGCCAGGCGGACCACTGCCAGCGAGTGGAGATCACCTGTGTCACGCGCGGCCCGGTGATCCGGGCCGAGGCCTGCACGAGCGACTTCTACAGCGCGCTCGACGCCGCAATCGCCAAGTTGGACACCCGCTTCCGCCGCGCGGCGGACCGCCGCCGGGTGCACCGGGGGCGGCACGCGCCGATCTCAGTGGCCGCCGCGACCGCCGGACTGCCGGTGGCCGAACTCGACGGGCCCGGCCTGGCGGCGCGCGACGGCCACGGCGCCGCCACCGCCGTCGCCGAACGTCCCGACGAGGACGGTTACGTCGAACCCGACGACCAGCCGTGGCACATCGCCCGGGCGAAGGTCCACCCCGCCGATCCGATGACCGTCGACGACGCGCTGTTCCAGATGGAACTGGTCGGCCACGACTTCTACCTGTTCCAGGACAAGGAGTCCGGCCGCCCGAGCGTGGTCTACCGGCGGCACGCGTACGACTACGGGATCATCCAGCTCGACACGTGACCCCTTGACCGGTGAGACGGGCCCCCGCACGCGCGGGGGCCCGTCTCAGTTCTCGTCGGTGGCGAGCCGGCCGTAGACCACCGAGTCGACCCGGGCACCGTCCGGGCCGGGCAGCCGCCCGCGCAGCAGCCCTTCCCGCCGGAAGCCGGCCCGTTCCAGCACGCGCTGCGAGGCCACGTTGTCCGGCCGGGTGCCGGCCCAGAGCCGGGCCACCCCGATGCCGAACGCCCACCCGGCGACCAGCCGGACCGTACGCGCGGCCAGCCCGCGCCCGCGCGCCTCCGGCAGCAGGCTGTAGCCGATCATCGCCTGGCCGGTGGCGGGCTCGTCGTAGAACAGCGCGCACCCGCCGACGACAGCGCCGGTCACCGCGTCGACGATCGCCAGGTCGGCAGCCTCGCCGGCCAGCCAGCGGCTCGCCGCCAGCCGGCAGCGCCGCGCGATCGCGGCCCGCTCCGGCGCCACCGGCGGCACCCGGTTCGCCACCACCTCCGGCAGCGAGTGCAGCCGGTGCAGCACGCCGGTGTCCGCCGGCCCCACCGGGCGCAGCGTCACCACGCCGTCGGTGAGCCGGCCGCCGGGCAGGTCCGGCAGCAGACGGGCGACCGGTCCCGGCGGATCGTCGGCCAGCCGCACCCAGGCGATCAGATCCTCGCGTACGCCGCCCGCGCTCGCGCCCGCCGCCCGGCGTACGCCCTCGTGCCGGTAGCCGCAGGCCAGGGCGATGCGCTGGCTCGGCACGTTGTCGACGCGGGTGAGCAGTTCCAGCCGGGCCGCCCCGGCGGTGAACGCACGCTCGGTCAGCAGCCGGGTGGCGGCGCTCGCCACGCCCCGGCCGCGCGCCGCGGGACCCACCCAGTAACCGATCTCGTAGCTCGCCCGCTCCGCGCTGAGCCGGCTCAGACCGATGCTGCCGAGGAGCCGGTCGGTGGCCGGGTCGGCGATCGTGTACGCGGCCCCACCCGCCGCCCACGCCGCCGGCGAGCCCTCGGTGATCCACCAGCGGGCGGCGTCGGAGTCGTAGGGATCGGGCAGCAGGGGCATGAACCGGCGGGTCTCCGGGTCGGCGCACCCGGCCACCATGTCCGGCACGTCCGCGAGGTGGCACGGCCGCAGCCGTAGGCCGTACCCCTCGATCGTCTCCGGCGTCACACCAGGTCCTCCGGCAGCAGCGCGCCGATCCACGCGTCCTGGCGCTCGCCGCGGTGCTGGACGCCGCCGCGCAGCGTGCCCTCGACGGTGAAGCCGGCCTTCTCGGCGGCCCGCCGCGAGGCGGTGTTGCCCACGTTGGCCCGCCACTCGATCCGGGCCAGGCCGAGCGTGGTGAAGCCCCAGGCGCACACGGCGGTGAGCGCGGCCGGCAGGTAACCCCGGCCGCGTGCGTGCGGCGCGGTCATGTAGCCCACGTCGGCCACCAGCGGGTCGTTGGGGAGGATGCGCAGGTCGATCGAGGCGACGTAGCTGTCGTCCGGGTCGGCCACGGCGAACGTCGCGGCGGTGCCCCGGGCCCAGGCCGGGCGGACCAGGTCGCGCAGGAAGCCCTCGGCGTGCTCCGGCCGGTACGGGTGCGGCACCGTGGTCCAGCGGATCGTCTGCTCGTCCTGGCAGGTGCGGGTCACCGCGGGCAGGTCGCGCTCCTCCAGCGCGCGCAGCCGCAGCTCGGTGTCCCCGGCGGTGGCGAACAGGACCGGCTGCGGGCGGCCGAAGACCGCCGCGCGGCGGGCCTGCAGCGTGTCCGGCCCGTAGGGGACCGGGTCGCCGGGCGCGGCCAGCTCGGCCGGGAACAGGGAGCCGATCCAGCCCTCCGGACGGCCGCCGGGGCTGGGGTGGGCCAGCCGCAGTTCACCCTCGACGCGGAAGCCGGCGCGCAGCGCGACCAGCCGGGAGGCGTGGTTGCCGATCTCGGCCTGCCAGGTGAGCCGGCGCAGCTTGAGCGCGTCGAACGCCCAGCGGGCGACCGCGCGGGTGGCGCGGACCGCGACGCCCCGGCCCCGGGCCCACGGCGCGGTCCAGTAGCCGACCTCGGCCGAGTCCAGCTCGCGGTCCACGGAGACCAGGCCGCACGAGGCGAGCAGCTCCCCGGTGCCGGCGTCGCAGACCGCGAACGGTGCGCCCGCGCCCTCGGCCCAGGCGGTCGCGCTGAACGTGGTCACGAACTCGGCGGCGTGCTCCGGCAGGTACGGGCGAGGTACGGTGGTCCAGCGCTGGATGTCCGGATCCTGGCAGGCACGGTGCACCGCGTCGGCGTCCTCCGCACGCCAGGGGCGCAGCAGCAGGCCGTCCTCGATGATCTCCACAGGCTCCATCCGAGCCATCGTGCCGGATCGTTCGCGCACGGCGTAACCCGATTAGCGGCCGGTGGCGCACGGTCGCGGCGTTATGTCGGGTTCCGGAGCCCGGACCGCCGCCACCAGTGACCATCGTCGCCTCCGAGCGCCTACGATGGTTCGAGACCGTCTAGGGGAGCGTTGATCCGTGTCGATTCTGGAAAAGGTCCTTCGCGCCGGCGAGGGGCGCATGGTGCGTCGGCTCAAGGCCATCGCGGCCGCCGTCAACTCGATCGAGGACGACTACGTCAACCTCAGCGACGACGAGCTACGCGGCATGACCGACCAGTTCAAGGAGCGGCTCGCTGACGGCGAGACCCTCGACGACCTGCTGCCCGAGGCGTTCGCGGTGTGCCGTGAGGCGGCCTCCCGGGTGCTCGGCCAGCGTCCCTACGACGTCCAGGTCATGGGTGGCGCGGCACTGCACTTCGGCAACATCGCCGAGATGAAGACCGGTGAGGGCAAGACGCTCACCTCGGTCATGCCGGTCTACCTGAACGCGCTCGCCGGCAAGGGCGTGCACGTGGTCACCGTGAACGACTACCTGGCCGAACGCGACGCCGCCTGGATGGGCCGGGTGCACGAGTTCCTCGGCCTGCGCGTCGGCGTGGTGCTGCCCAACCGGCCCGCCACCGAGCACCGCGCGGCCTACGAGTGCGACATCACCTACGGCACCAACAACGAGTTCGGCTTCGACTACCTGCGCGACAACATGGCCTGGTCGAAGGACGAACTGGTCCAGCGCGGCCACTTCTTCGCCGTGGTCGACGAGGTCGACTCGATCCTCATCGACGAGGCGCGTACCCCGCTGATCATCTCCGGTCCGGCCGAGCACTCCGCCCGGTGGTACCAGGAGTTCGCCACCGTGGTGGCCCGGCTCCAGCCCGGCACCGACGGCGAGGGCGACTACGAGGTCGACTACGCCAAGCGCACCATCGCGATCACCGAGCGCGGCGTGGCCAAGGTGGAGGACCGCCTCGGCATCGACAACCTGTACGAGTCGGTGAACACCCCGCTCGTGGGCTACCTGAACAACGCCATCAAGGCCAAGGAACTCTACAAGCGCGACAAGGACTACATCGTCAACGACGGCGAGGTCCTGATCGTCGACGAGTTCACCGGCCGCATCCTGCACGGCCGCCGCTACAACGAGGGCATGCACCAGGCGATCGAGGCCAAGGAGGGGGTGGAGATCAAGCAGGAGAACCAGACCCTGGCCACCATCACCCTCCAGAACTACTTCCGCCTCTACGACAAGCTCTCCGGCATGACCGGTACCGCCCAGACCGAGGCGGGCGAGTTCAACAAGGTCTACAAGGTCGGCGTCGTGACCATCCCGACGCACCGGCCGATGGTCCGGCTCGACCGGCCCGACGTCATCTACAAGACCGAGAAGGCCAAGTTCAACGCCGTCGTCGAGGACATCGCCGAGCGGCACGAGCAGGGCCAGCCGGTGCTCGTCGGCACCGTCTCGGTGGAGAACTCCGAGATCCTGTCGCACATGCTGCGCCGCCGCGGCATCCCGCACTCCGTGCTGAACGCGAAGTTCCACGCCAAGGAGGCGGAGATCGTCGCCCAGGCCGGGCGCAAGGGCGCGGTCACCGTCGCGACCAACATGGCCGGCCGCGGTACGGACATCCTGCTCGGCGGCAACCCCGAGTTCCTCGCCGCGAACGAGCTGCGCCAGCGCGGGCTCGACCCGGTCGAGCAGCCGGAGGAGTACGCCAAGGCGATGGAGGAGATCCTCCCGACCTGGAAGCAGGCGTGCGACGTCGAGGCGGAGGAGGTCGCCGCCGCCGGTGGCCTCTACGTGCTGGGCACCGAGCGGCACGAGTCCCGCCGGATCGACAACCAGCTGCGCGGTCGCGCCGGCCGGCAGGGTGACCCGGGCGAGTCCCGCTTCTACCTGTCGCTGCAGGACGAGCTGATGAAGCGCTTCCGGGCCGGCGCGGTCGAGGCCGTGATGGACCGCTTCAACATCCCCGAGGACGTGCCCATCGAGTCGAAGATGGTCACCCGGCAGATCAAGAGCGCCCAGGCCCAGATCGAGGGCCAGAACGCCGAGATCCGCAAGAACGTCCTCAAGTACGACGAGGTGCTGAACAAGCAGCGCCAGGTGATCTACGCCGAGCGTCTGCGGGTGCTCAACGGCGAGGACCTGTCCGACCAGGTCCGCAACATGATCGACGACGTGGTGACCGCGTACGTGGTCGGCGCGACAAGCGACGGCTACGCCGAGGACTGGGACCTCGATCAGCTGTGGTCCAGCCTCAAGCAGCTGTACCCGGTCGGCGTCACAGTCGACGAGCTGGAGGAGGAGGTCGGTTCCCGCTCGGGCATCGACCAGGACTTCCTGCTCGCCCGCCTGAAGGAGGACGCGCACGCCGCGTACGACAGGCGCGAGGAGAGCCTCGGCGAGGAGGCGGTCCGCCAGCTCGAGCGGATGGTCCTGCTCCAGGTGATCGACCGCAAGTGGCGCGAGCACCTCTACGAGATGGACTACCTGCAGGAGGGCATCAGCCTGCGGGCGTACGCCCAGCGCGACCCGGTCATCGAGTACCAGCGCGAGGGCTTCGACATGTTCGCCACCATGATGGACGGCATCAAGGAGGAGACGGTCGGCTTCCTCTACAACCTGGACGTGCAGGTCGAGGAGGCCGAGCCGGAGGCCGAGGAGGTGCAGCTGCTGGAGAAGCCGGTGGAGATCCGGGCGAAGGGTCTCAACCGCGCGCCACAGCAGCAGGGCCTGCAGTACTCCGCTCCCGCCGTGGACGGCGAGGCCGGTCGCGGCGCTCCGGTGATCGAGCGGCCCGAGCAGCAGGCGCCGGCGCTCGGCATCGGCCAGCAGTCGGAGCGCCCTGCCGCCGCCGGGCCGCGCCGGGCTCCGGCCGGTGCGAGCGGCCAGGCGGTCGCGGCGAGCACCGCCCGGCGGGCCGCCCCGGGCCAGGTCGACCGCGGCGAGGGCCCGTCCCGTAACGCGCCCTGCCCGTGCGGCTCGGGCCGCAAGTACAAGCGCTGCCACGGCTCGCCCAACGGCGGCAACTGACCCCGAACGCCACGACGGGCCCCGGCCTCCCGGCCGGGGCCCGTCGCCGTCCCTGGGTTCCCCCAGGGCCATCGCTCTCTCCCGCGATCTTGCAGTTTCGGCCCCCATCATGCCCGATTCATGCCGTTGTCTACGGGACGGAAGTGCAAGATCGGCGCCGGTGGAGGCGCGGGTGGCCGCGGCGCGGTCGAGCCAGGTCGGGGGGCCACGACCGGGCTCAGAGGACGTCCAGGACGAGGCACAGCCAGGTGCCTCGGCGGCGTTCCAGGCGTATCGCAACGGCCCAGCTCGTGCCTCCGACGCCGGCGAACACGGCGGTGGCCTCGACCGCGCCCGCGCGGGGCTCGCAGACCCGCAGACGCCGCAGGAGCAGAGTCGGCCGGGCGGTACGGCGGCGGACCGGGGTCACCCGGCGGGCTGCTCGGGTCAGCTCGGCCGCGACCGGGCCGGCCGACTCGGGCACGCAGAGCGGCCGGAGCTGGCCGGGCGGCCGGAAGCCGTTGACGATCTCCAGGAAGGTGCGGACGAACCGGTGTGCGGCCCGCGTTCCCTCGGGTGCGGCGGACGCGAGGGCTGACGCGGGGGTGCCGGTCCAGCGTGGCCAGGCGGGTGCCGGGTCCGGGGCGCGGCCGGCGGGGCGTGCGGCGGCACCGCGGCGCGGATCGCTCAGGTCGAGGGTGAGCTGCCCGACGGGACTCCACAGCGGCTCCTCGTCGACGCACGGCGGGTCGAGTGGCGGGGCGGGCCGGAGACGGACCGGCGGGCGGGGTGCGCGGGGACGGCGGGTGTCGACCATCTCGAATCCTTGCGTTTGCCTTCGTTTGCCTCCGACAGAGCTTCATCTTCCCGGAATGGCGTCACCGGCGTCAATGGCCGACGGTCCTCGGGTGGTCACTCCTCGTCGCGCTCACCGAGCGGGTTCCCGCGTACCCACTCCGCCGTCTCGGCGTACTTCCGCTCGATGTATTCCTCCAGCCGGGAGCGCTCGACCCGCCACTGCCCCCGACCGCCGATCTTGATCGCCGGCAGCTCGCCACTGCGAACCATGTGGTAGACCTGCGAGTCCGAGACGTTCAGCTCGGCGGCGACGTCGGACAGCAGCAGGAACCTCGACTCCACGGTGACTCCCGGGGTTGGCTTCGTTTGCCTTAGTTTGCCATCACCGGCTGACATCGCCCCATGCCCGTTCGCCTGACACACCGGCGGGAGACTTCACCCGCGCGGATGCCGGGTGTATGACGGTCCTGGCGTACGGCATGATCGGCGCCCGGAGCCGGCGTCCGCCGGTGAGTGGCCTGAATGCGGGAGTGACCGGTGACCGACGAGCTTGTCCGGGTGTACCTGCCGGCGACCGTACCCATGCTCGCCCGGCTGCGCGAGGAGGGGCTGACCGCCGAGGCGGCGCACGCGGTCACCCCGGAACTGCGCGAGTGGTACGCCGAGGGCGACGAGGAGGAACTGGAGTACGTGGCCTTCACCCGGGCCGCCCAGGACGCGCTGTTCCTGCTCCGGAGCGACCCCGCCGCGCCCCGGCGACGGGTTGTCGTCTCGGCCGACCTGCCCGCCCGGGCGGTCGGACGGGTCGGCGGCGAGCTGGGGTCCAGCGTGGTCCGGCCGGCCGGACCGGTGCCGGTGAAGTCGGTCGCCGCGCTGCACGTCGACGGCGCGGAGGCGGTCGAGGACGTGGCCGCTGCCGTCGAGGTGGTGGCCGAGGCCCAGGCCGGGGACCCGGACGCCCAGTTCACCGTCGACGGCGCCGAGGACCACGAACTGGAGTGGTACGACGTGACCGAGCTGGACCTGCTGCTGCGCGAGGCCGGCTGAGCCGGCGGCTCAGGACGCCGCCGGCTCGTCCGTCTCGTCCTCGACCGGGCGGGGGCCGAGCGTGCGGCCGAACACGATGAGCGTGGTCAGCGCGCCCACGAAGAGCACCCAGATCCCGTTGTCCACCCGCGAGGTGCAGAGCGCGGTCTGCGCGACCTCGTCGGCCTCGCTGAGCGCGGCGGCCAGGTCGAGCAGCCCGCGGCCGCCGATCCGGATGATCACCTCGGTGAGCAGCAGGAGCAGGCCCGCGCCCGCGCCGGCCACCAGGTACGCCGGCCAGCGCAGCGGCGACGCCACGCCGTCACGGCGCTCCGCCCGGCGACGGGACCAGGTCAGATAGAGGTACGCGGCGAGGCCGGCGAGCAGGCCGGCGAGCAGCGATTCGGTACGCGAGACCCACTTGGCGGCGTCGAGCACCGACTGCTGGGTCTCCCCGGCGCCGAACAGGTCGGACAGCGGGTCCCGGGCGCGGCTGAACAGCACCACGAAGATCTGCGCGGCGAGCGTCGCAGCGGTGATCGCACCCACCACCCGGGCCTGACGCGCGCCCGCCATCGCGCCGCCGATGATCGCGGCTGCCGCCGTGGTTCCGGCGATCGTGTTCGTGGTGGCGTTGTCGGCGTACGTCAGGTTGATCGCCACCGCGGCGAGCAGCCCGACCACCAGGCCGGTCCCGACGGCGGCCAGGAACCGCAGCGTGGCCCGGCCGAGCCGGTTGGTCGCGGCCAGGGCGACGGTGGCGCCGGTGGCCGGCGCCGCGGTGATGACGCCGGGCAGCGCGTACGCGGAGAGGCTGATCGCGGTGACGCCGGCCGCGGTCGAGTGGATCGCCTCGCGGGTCGACCAGAGCATGGCGGCCAGCCATCCGAGCGAGAGCAGGGCGAGCACGAGCGCGCCCGGGGCGAACTCCGCCCGCCCGCCGGTGACAGTCCCCTCGTCCGCACGAGCGTGTCCGGCTGCGTCCTCGGCCGGCGTTGCCTCTCCCGCCGGTGCCTCGGCCAACGGTGCCTCTCCCGAGGACGCCTTGACGGAGGACGTCTCGACGGCGGCCCCGTCGCCCGTGGTCGGCCCGACGGTCTCGGGCTGATCCGTCTCCGCGGCCGTGGAGCTGCCGGGCTGGTTGCTCATCGTCTTCCCTTCGACGGTCGCCGGATCCCCGAGCCGGGCCGGGCAGGTCACCGGTCATCCAGCGTACGCGGCGCATCACCACTCCTCGGGCGGGCCGTGTGCCGTGTGCGCGTTGATCGACTGCAGTACGGCGATGTGGTGGCATCCCGAGGGCCCGGATACCGCCATTTCCCCGAGGTGGAGTGGATCAATGGCCGATAACCGCCAGCCGGGCGGGCCGTGTGATGCCGTTGGTCGACTCCAGCTCGGGGAGGTGCCGCCCGGAGGCCCGGAACACCGCCACCCCGAGGTGGGCTGGATCAAAGGTCGAGTAAGCGCCGACGAATCGTCGACGAACTGGGGGCGCGATCCGATGTTTCGTCGGATCCGGGTGGGTTGGGGCCGACGGTCCGGAGATGAACCGGCCGTCCGGTGTGCCAGGGAGGCGCGTCCGGCGAGGGCTTGTCGTGACAGAATCGGGCCAGGTCCCGCCGCCGCCCACCCCGCGGCGCCCCGGTGTCCGGCCGCCCGGCCGGCGCCCGCGGGTCCGGTTTCGCCGTCGCCGTCGAGATCGCCAGGAGCCTGTTGATGGACGCCGTGTTCTCCGTACCCGAGCCGCTCAACGAGCCGGTCCACTCCTACGAGCCCGGCAGCGCCGACCGGGAACGGCTCCAGCGGCGGCTGGCCGAACTGGCCGCCGAGCGGATCGAGCTGCCCATGACGATCGCCGGCGAGCGGCGGATGGCCGGCGGCGCGTCGATCGACGTGGTGCAGCCGCACAACCACGCGCACGTTCTCGGCGTCACCGGGCACGCCACCCACGACGACGCCCGCGCCGCGGTGCAGGCCGCCAAGGACGCCGCGCCGATGTGGCGCGCGCTGCCGTTCGAGGAGCGGGCCGCGATCTTCCTGCGCGCCGCCGCGCTGCTGGCCGGCCCCTGGCGGGACACGCTCAACGCGGCCACCATGCTCGGCCAGTCCAAGACCGCCGTGCAGGCCGAGATCGACTCGGCGTGCGAGCTGATCGACTTCCTGCGCTTCAACGTGCACTTCGCCCGGCGGCTCCTGGCCGAGCAGCCGCTGTCCTCGCCCGGGGTCTGGAACCGCCTCGACCACCGGCCGCTGGAGGGCTTCGTCTACGCGATCACCCCGTTCAACTTCACCGCGATCGCCGGCAACCTGCCGTCCGCGCCGGCCATGCTCGGCAACACGGTGGTCTGGAAGCCGTCCCCGACGCAGCAGTTCGCGGCGCACTTCACGATGCGCCTGTTCGAGGCCGCCGGCCTGCCGCCCGGCGTGATCAACATGGTCACCGGCCGCGGCGAGGAGGTCTCCGAGGTGGTGCTCGCCGACCCGGACCTGGCCGGCATCCACTTCACCGGCTCGACCAAGGTGTTCCAGCACCTGTGGAAGACCGTCGGCGACAACATCGCCCGCTACCGCGGTTACCCCCGCCTGGTCGGCGAGACCGGCGGCAAGGACTTCGTGGTCGCGCACACCAGCGCCGACGTGGACGCGCTGCACACCGCGCTGATCCGGGGCGCCTACGAGTACCAGGGGCAGAAGTGCTCGGCTGCCTCCCGCGCGTACGTCCCACGGTCGATCTGGGAGGGCGGGCTGCGCGACCGGCTCGCCGCCACCGCGGACTCGCTGACCTACGGCGACGTGACCGACTTCAGCAACTTCGGCGGCGCGGTGATCGACGACAAGGCGTTCGGCCGGCACACCGCCGCGCTGGAGCTGATCAAGGGTGACGACTCCTGCCGCATCCTGGCCGGCGGCACCGCCGACGACTCGGTCGGCTACTTCGTCCGGCCGACGCTGTTCGAGTGCTCCGACGCGGCGCACGAGACGTTCACCACCGAGTACTTCGGGCCGATCCTCGGCGTGCACGTCTTCGACGACGCCCGCTTCGACGAGGTGGTCACCCAGGCCGAGTCGATCGCGCCGTACGCGCTGACCGGGTCGATCTTCGCGACCGACCGCCGGGTGGTCGACCAGGTGGCGGAGAAGATGCGGTACGCGGCCGGCAACTTCTACATCAACGACAAGCCGACCGGCGCGGTGGTCGGGCAGCAGCCGTTCGGCGGCGCCCGGGCCAGCGGCACCAACGACAAGGCGGGCTCCTGGCACAACCTGGTCCGCTGGATGTCGCCTCGGACGATCAAGGAGACGTTCGTTCCGCCGACCGATCACACCTACCCGCACATGGGCTGAGACGCTCGAAGAGGGCCCGTCCCGGCCGGGACGGGCCCTCTTCCTCATCCGACAGTGCACATCGGACCGGTCCGCGGGTGCCGAAATAGGCAAATCCTGGACGCCAGAGCCGACAAAGTGGCAGCTTAGAGGGCATGGCGGATTCCGGAGTCAACCCGACGGCGGCAGCTTTGCTCGGCCTGCTGCACGACGGCCCGATGACTGGCGGCCAGTTGATGGCCGCGGCTGAGCGCCGGCTGGCGCCGTACTGGTCGATGACCCGCAGTCAGGTCTACCGGGAGCTACCGGTCCTGGCCGAGAAGGGTCTGGTGCGTCTCGGCAAGCCCGGGCCGCGCATGAGTCAGCCGTACGCGCTGACAGCTGCCGGTAAACGGACATTCTCCCGCTGGCTGGCGGAGAATCCCGGCAAGGACACCATCCGTAACCCGATAGCGCTACGGATGGCGTTCGGCAACCTGCACTCGGCGAGCCAGCTCAAGAACCTCTACGCGACGGCGAACGAGTACCACACCGAGGCGCTGGCGGCGGTGCGGGAGCAGGTCAAGAACGCCAAGAAGGAAGGCGAGAGCTACGACGCCAGCGCGCTGGAGTTCGCCGTCGCCTACCACAAAGCGGCGCTGTCCTGGCTCAAGACCGCGCCGGTCGGCTGACCACCTGCAGCAGGTTGAGGGAACGACGCAGTAGTCTTGTCTGTCGTGACCGCTGCCGATTACGCCGAACAGCTCAAGGAACTCGACGCCACGCTGCGCAACATCGAGGCCGTGCTCGACCTCGACAAGCTGCGCGAGCAGAAGGCACGGCTGGAGCAGGAGGCCTCCGCGCCCGACCTCTGGGACGACCAGGCCAAGGCGCAGCAGGTGACGTCGCAGCTGTCGTACGTCAACGGCGAGATCACCAAGCTCGGCGACCTGCGCTCCCGGCTCGACGACGCCGGGGTGCTGCTGGAGCTGGCCCAGGCGGAGGACGACCCGGGCGCGCTGACCGAGGTCGAGTCGGAGATCGCCGGGCTGACCAAGGCCATCCAGGAGATGGAGGTCCGCACGCTGCTCTCCGGCGAGTACGACTCGCGGGAGGCGCTGGTGGCGATCCGGGCCGGGGCCGGCGGCGTGGACGCCGCGGACTTCGCCGAGATGCTGCTGCGGATGTACCTGCGCTGGGCCGAGCGGCACGGCTACCCGACCGAGGTCTACGAGACCTCGTACGCCGAGGAGGCGGGCCTGAAGTCGGCCACCTTCACGGTGAAGGTGCCGTACGCCTACGGCACGCTCAGCGTGGAGTCCGGCACGCACCGGCTGGTGCGGATCAGCCCGTTCGACAACCAGGGCCGCCGGCAGACCAGCTTCGCCGGCGTCGAGGTGCTGCCGGTCACCGAGCAGACCGACCACATCGACATCCCGGAGAACGAGGTCCGGGTGGACGTCTACCGGTCGTCCGGGCCGGGTGGGCAGAGCGTCAACACCACCGACTCGGCGGTGCGGCTGACCCACATCCCCACCGGCATCGTGGTGACCTGCCAGAACGAGAAGTCCCAGCTGCAGAACAAGGCCTCCGCGATGCGGGTGCTCCAGGCCCGGCTGCTGGAGCGCAAGCGGCAGGAGGAGGAGGAGAAGATGGCCGGCCTGAAGAGCGGCGGCACCAGCTCCTGGGGCGACCAGATGCGCTCGTACGTCCTGCACCCGTATCAGATGGTGAAGGATCTGCGTACCGAACAGGAGACGGGCAATCCGTCCTCGGTCTTCGACGGTGACCTGGACAGCTTCATCGAGGCGGGAATCCGCTGGCGGAAGCAGCAGCAGCTCAGCGCTGACGGTGCGTGATCACGTTCGGACTGAGCGCGTCATCGATCCCGTTCTGACCGGGTAAATCGATGACGCGCACCGCTTCGGCGGGCCTGGGGGCTTGGCTCTGCGGTTACACCGCGTAGACTACCGACCCGTGATTCAGCTTGAGCAAGTGACGAAGACGTACCCGAAGGCGTCCCGGCCTTCGCTCGACAACGTGTCCGTCTCGATCGAGAAGGGCGAGTTCGTCTTCTTCATCGGTCCATCCGGCTCCGGCAAGTCCACCATCATCAAGTTGCTGCTGCACGAGGTCACGCCCAACAAGGGTCGCGTCGTCGTCAACGGCAAGGACGTGACGTCGATGCGTTCCTGGAAGCGACCACACTTCCGGCGTTCCATCGGCTGCGTCTTCCAGGACTTCCGGCTGCTGCCGAACCGCACCGCGTACGAGAACGTGGCGTTCGCGCTGGAGGTGATCGGCAAGACGAAGGCGGTCGCCCGCCGGGTCGTGCCGGAGGTGCTGGAGCTGGTCGGTCTCGGTGGCAAGGAGCACCGCTACCCGCACGAGCTCTCCGGTGGTGAGCAGCAGCGTGTGGCGGTGGCCCGGGCGTTCGTCAACCGGCCACTGATCCTGCTGGCCGACGAGCCCACCGGAAACCTGGACCCGGACACCTCGATCGAGATCATGCGCCTGCTGGACCGGATCAACCGCACCGGCACGACCGTCGTGATGGTCACGCACGACTCCAACATCGTGAACCAGATGCGGCGCCGGGTGATCGAGATCGAGAGCGGCCGCATCGTGCGCGACCAGGCCCGCGGCGTCTACGGCTGAGCCGTACGACGTTCCGTAGACCCTGACGACGAACCCTCACGCCGGAGAGCCGGAGGAATATCCCGATGCGGATGAAGTACGTCCTGTCCGAAGTACTGGTCGGGCTGTGGCGCAACGTCACCATGACCATCGCCATGATCATCACAATGGCGGTGTCGCTGTTCATGCTGGGCGGCAGCGGCCTTCTGTACCAGAAGGTCGGCGACATGAAGGACCTCTACTACGAGAACGTCGAGGTCTCGATCTTCCTGAAGACCGACGCCACCAAGGAACAGGTCGACGCGCTGGGTCAGCAACTCGACCAGGACCCGCTGGTCAAGGACTCGACGTACGTCAACAAGGACCAGGCGTACGAGCGCTTCCAGCAGATGTACGCCGACGCCCCGGACCTGGTCAGCGCGGTCAAGCCGGACCAGCTTCCCGAGTCGTACCGGGTGAAGCTCAACGATCCCGAGCAGTA
Organism: Micromonospora chalcea; assembly: GCF_002926165.1. GTDB lineage: Bacteria > Actinomycetota > Actinomycetes > Mycobacteriales > Micromonosporaceae > Micromonospora > Micromonospora chalcea. Next base: position 71,269 of record NZ_MAGP01000080.1, read on the forward strand.
CAAGGCGATCTACGACAAGTACAAGACCGCCGAGGGCATCGACACGATCGTCGACCAGAGCAAGCTGCTCGACAAGGTCTTCGGCGTGCTCAGCGGCTTCCAGAACGGCGCGCTCGCGATCGCTATGGTGATGGCCGTCGCCGCCCTGCTGCTCGTCGCGAACACCATCCAGGTGGCCGCGTACAGCAAGCGGCGTGAAGTGGCGGTCATGAAGCTGGTCGGCGCGTCGAACTGGTTCATCCAGGCGCCGTTCGTGCTGGAGGCGGTGGTGGCCGGTCTGTTCGGCTCCATCCTCGGCCTGCTGGCGTTGATCGCGGTGAAGGTGCTCGCGGCCGGCAGTTCGATGGCGGCCCTGGAGGGTCTGATCACCCCGATCTCCTGGTCCGACATCTTCCTGACCTTCCCGCTGATGGCCGCCGTCGGTGGCGTGGTCAGCGCGGTCACCGCCTGGGTCACGCTCCGCTTCTACCTGCGGGTCTAGTCACCCGTCCGGCTCCGGCAAGGGCCCTCCCGCGCGGAATAAACCGCGCGGGAGGGCCCTTGTGGTTCCGGTAGCATGATCTTCGCTCGCCGGCCGGTGGCCGGCGACGGACCGGGAGGGAGGTGGCGCCGATGCCACGGGAAAAGGGTCGCAAGGTGGTCGCCTCCAACAAGAAGGCGCGCCACGACTACGCCATCCTCGACACGTACGAGGCGGGCATGGCGCTGACCGGCACCGAGGTGAAGTCGCTGCGGGCCGGGCGGGCGTCGCTGGTCGACGCGTTCGCCCAGGAGCGTGACGGCGAGATCTACCTGCACGCCATGCACATTCCGGAGTACGCCCAGGGCACCTGGACCAACCACGAGCCCCGGCGTACCCGCAAGCTGCTGCTCAACCGGATCGAGATCGACCGGCTGCTGGGCAAGCTCAAGGAGAGCGGCCTGACGCTGGTGCCGTTGCAGGTCTACTTCTCCGACGGCTGGGCCAAGGTGGAGATCGGCCTGGCCCGGGGTAAGAAGTCGTACGACAAGCGCCAGGACCTGGCCAAGCGGGACGCCGCCAAGGAGATCGCCCGGGCGGTCGGCCGGCGCGGCAAGGGCATGGCTGAGTGATACGTCCGGTTCGTCCGGCTGCCCGCGTCGGGCGGGCCTCGGGATGAATCCGGTTGCGCCAGGCGTTAGGCTTGGTGTGCTGCCGACAGGGGCAGCGCTTCGAGGGGGTGACTGGTTTCGACTTCGTACGCAGCGACAGGGGAAGCGAGCCGAGGAAGCCGACGTCGTCTCGAGAATCGGTCGTCGGAAACCAATAAGCGCCAAGAACAATCGCGCTGACTTCGCTCTCGCCGCCTGAGGCGAGTAGCAAGTCTGTCGGCCTGGGAGCGCCTTCGACCCAGTTAGCCGGCATCAGCTAGAAGGCTGGCCAATCGGACCCGGTCGCGGGGTCCGTGCGGCGAGATCAATCAGCGACTGGGCCCGTCACACCAACTTGCTCGCGTGAGCGGTGGGGCCGAGTAGAGGCACAGCGAGCTGCGCTCGGAGAAGCCCTGACAAACCGGCGAAGGACCCGGGTTCGATTCCCGGCACCTCCACCACACGGCCTGTGCGCCCCGGTCCACGAGGACCGGGGCGCACAGTCGTCTGAGGCCTCTGAGCCAGCCGGGGCAGATGGTGCCAATGCGGCAGATGAGGCGCGTCGCAGCGCTGGACAGCGCCGCGTACCGGGTCCACCATCGCCATACGGGTTCGCCCAGCAGCGGGAGGTGTCCCATGGTCACCAGTCCGATCCAGCAGCCGATCTCCGTGCTCCCCACCGCTCCCGGTGACCTGCGCGCCCTCGCCCGGGCCACCGGCGGTCCGCGCTGGCGGGAGCGCCTGCTCACCGACCTCGACCCGGTCCGGCGGGGCTTCACCGAACACGTCCGCGTCACCGAAGGGCCGGGAGGCCACTACGCCGACCTGGTGCGCGCCGCGCCGCGGCTGCACCGGGGCGTACGCCTGCTGGTCGCCGAGCACGCCGCGATCCTGGCGGCGCTGGCCGCGCTCCAGCACACGGTCCGGCTGCCCGGGGCGTCCGCCGCCCAGGTGCGGGCCCGCACCGTGGACCTGCTGCGCGCGCTCGACCGGCACCGGCGCCACGGTGCCGACCTGCTCTGGGAGGCGTACCAGGCCGACCTCGGCGGCGAGGACTGAGCCCGGGGGAACCGGCCGGGACGGGCCGGCGTCCAACCGGTATGCGTCGCGTGCTCGCCCTGCTCGGGATCTCGTTGCTGACCCTCTCCGCCTGCGCCACGCCCGGCGCCGCTCCCGTCCGGACGCCGCCCACCGGCCCGGACCAGCGGCCCGCGTTCACCGAGCGGGCCGAGCTGGTCGCCGCCGGCTGGCGGCCCGGGCCGGGCTGGCGCGACGGGTACGTGCCGCTCCAGGACGCCACTGTGCTCACCGGCGACCCGGGCTTCACCGACGAGACGAAAGTGGCGTTCGGGGCGGGCTGGTACCGGGACCAGATCCCGATCCCGGCCGCCGTGCCGAAGGACGGCACGATCCGGTTCCCCGACGGCACGCTGCGGGTGCCGTTGGTCAGCGCCGCCGACGCGTACGCCCAGCTCCGCCAGGGCGACCCGCCGCCCTGCGACGGGCGCCCCGCCGCGCCCGACCCGGCACCGACCGAACGGCCCGGCCCGAACGACCCGGTGTCGACCTCGGCGCCGACGCCGTGCGTCCCGCTCACAGTGACCGAGGTACGGCTGGGCAGCGCGCCGGTGTGGACCAGCCGGGGCCGCGCCGACGTGCCCGCCTGGCTGTTCACCGTGGACGAGCTGGCCGTACCCGTGGCCCGGATCGCCGTCGCGCCGCGCGTGACCGGCCGGGCGCCCGGCGGCGCGGTGCCCACCCGGCCGCTCCCGGCCGGCCTGGTGTCCGCTCAGCAGTTGCGGGCGGTCGAGGGCAACCGGATCGACTACGTGCTCGGCGTCGGCGCCTGCGACGGCCCGCCCACCCCGCTCGTGCTGGAACGGCCGGACGTGGTGGTGATCGGCGGCGCCGTGATCGCCTCCACCGGCGTCTGCACCGCGCAGCTCGTGCTGAAGCCGGTCAGCGTCACGCTCGACGCGCCGCTCGGCGGCCGGGCCGTGCTGGACGCCGCCAGCGGCGCCCCGCTGATCGTCCAGCCCGGCTGAGTCTCAGAGGATCCGTGGCACGTCGGTGCTGATCGGCACCGGCAGCACCGTCGGCCGGTCCGCGGCCGACGCGGCGTCGAGCGCGGTGCCGAGCCCGTCCAGCGTGGTCACCGCACCGGCGCAGCCGTAGCCGTGCGCCACCGCCGTCACGTCCAGCCCGGGCAGGTCCAGCGCCGGCACACCAGGGGTGTGCTTCAGCTCGGCGAACGCCTTCAGGATCGCGTACTGCTGGTTCACCGGAACCACGACGGCGAGCGGCAGGCGCAGCCGCGCCGCCGTCCACAACGCCTGGACCGAGTAGTGGAACGAGCCGTCGCCGACCACCGCGACCACCGGGCGGCCGCGCCCGGTGTCGCGTTCGGCGAGCGCCATGCCGACCGCCGCCAGCAGCCCGAAGCCGAGCCCGCCGCTGGCCATCGTCAGGTACGAGAGCGGCCGCTCGATCGGCAGCCGGCGGCGCAGCGCGGCCAGGTTGGACGGCGACTCCTGCACCAGCACCCCGTCCGCCGGCCACGCGGCGGCCAGCGCGGCGAACAACGCGTCGGCGCTGGGCGGGTCAGCCTGCTCCGGCGGGGCCGGCTGCGGGCGCGGTGACGGCGCGGGACGGTCGGTCGCCGGCAGCAGCTCGCACAGCGCGGCCATGGTCAGGCGGGCGTCGCCGAGCAGGCTGTCCCCGACCGGGGCGCGGGCCGCCTCGTCCGGGTCGTCTGTGACGTGCAGCAGCCGCGCGTCGCCGGGCAGGTAGTCGCCCGGCACGTGCGGGTAGTAGCGGAACACCGGCGCACCCACCACCAGCACCACGTCGTGGCCGCGCAACGCCTCCGACAGCGGCCCGATCGCGTACGGCAGCACGCCCCGGAAGTGCGGATGCCGCTCGGGGAACACGGCCCGCTCCGGGGCCGGGGCGGCCCAGACCGGGGCGGCCAGACGCTCGGCCAGCGCCACCGCGTCCGCCCAGGCGTCCGACCGGTCCACCGCCGCGCCGAGCACCAGCGCCGGGGCACGGGCGGCGGCCAGCGCGTCGACGAAGCTCCGCAGCCGGTCCGGGTCCGGCGCGATCCGGGGGGCGACGGTACGCACCTGCGGCGGCGGGTCGGCCGGGCGGTCCCAGTCGTCCATCGGCAGGGAGAGGAAGACCGGCCCGGCCGGTGGCTGCACCGCCGAGGCGTACGCCCGCATGAAGGCCGCCGGGATGTCCTGCGCGCGGGCCGGCTCGTGGGCCCACTTGACGTACGGCTGGGCCAGCTCGACCGCCCGGGGGCTGGCCAGGCGCGGCTCGATCAGCAGCATCTCGCGGGTCTGCTGGCCGGCGCTGACGATCAGCGGCGTCCGGTTGTGCCAGGCGGTGACCAGGTTGCCCATGCCGTTGCCGGTGCCCGGCGCGGTGTGCAGGTTGACGTGCGCGGGCCGGCCGGTGCCCTGGGCGTAGCCGTCGGCCATCGCGACCGCCGACGCCTCCTGCAGCGCGTGCACGTAGTGGAAGTCGGCCGGGAACTCCTGCAGGAACGGCTCCTCGGTCGAGCCCGGGTTGCCGAAGACCGTGGTCAGCCCGAGCGCGCGCAGCAGGTCGTAGGTCGCCTCCCGCACCGTCGCCATCGCCGGCTGCCTCCGTCCTCCACGCGGATGCCGGAGACGGCCCGGTGCCCGGTCCCCCGACCAGCCGAATCTATCGGGCCGAGGCCGACTTTTCGGGCGCTTCCCGCGCTCAGGGCAGCGGGAACGGCAGCTTGATCCCGTCCAGCGCGTGCCCGCACCCGCACTCCCGCTCGGCGGGCAGCGCCGCGACGGCGTCCAGCAGCAGCCCGCGCAGCCGGTCGGTGTTCTCCGCGAAGACCCGGAACACCTCCTCGTGGGTGACCGACTCGCCCGCCTCGACGCCCGCGTCCAGGTCCGTGACCAGCGCGATCGACGTGTAGCAGAGGGCCAGCTCACGGGCCAGCACCGCCTCCGGGTGGCCGGTCATGTTGACGATCGTGCCGCCCATCGAGGCGAACCAGCGCGACTCCGCCCGGGTCGAGAAGCGCGGACCCTCGACCACCACGACGGTCCCGCCGTCCACCGCCGGCACGCCCCGCCCGGCCGCCGTGTCGAGCAGCGTGCGCCGTCCCACCGGGCAGTACGGATCGGCGAACGACACGTGCACCGCGCCCCGGTCGTAGTACGTCTGCACGCGCCCGCTGGTGCGGTCGATCAACTGGTCCGGCACCACGAACGTGCCCGGACCCAGCTCCGGCCGCAGGCCGCCCACCGCGCAGGGCGCCAGCACCTGGCGTACGCCCAGCGACCGCAGCGCCCACAGGTTCGCCCGGTAGGGGATCAGGTGCGGCGGGTAGCGGTGATCACGCCCGTGGCGGGGCAGGAACGCCACCCGGCGACCGCCCACCTCGGCGACGGTGATCGGGCCCGACGGCTCGCCGTACGGGGTGTCCACCACGTGCTCCACCCCGTCGAGCAGGGCGTAGAGACCCGACCCGCCGATCACCGCCAGTTCGGCCTGCGCCGCCATCCGACCCTCCCTCGATCCGTCGTGATCACCCGCCGTCAGACCTTAACCAGCGGGCCGGACGCAGGCTATGGTGCGTGACATGGCGTTGACAGGATGGACGGTCGACGGCCTCGGGCCCGTACGGGCGCACGGCTGACGGGTGTCGGACATGCAGAGTGAGGGGCAGGCGATCGGTGGCCGAGCCATGGAGTCGATGACCGGACGACTGCTGGTCGCGACACCAGGGCTCAAGGATCCGAACTTCGACCGTACGGTCGTGCTGCTCGTCGCCCACGAACCCGGCGGCGCCCTCGGGGTGGTGCTGAACCGCGCCACCGAGGTCTCGGTGGCCGACGTGCTCGGCGACTGGAGCGACCTGGCCCGCGACCCGGCCGTGCTGTTCGAGGGTGGCCCGGTGCAGCCCGACTCCGCCATCTGCCTGGCCCGGATGCGGCACCCCGTCCGGCCGGTCAAGGGCTTCCACCGCGTCTCCGGCGCGGTCGGCACCATCGACCTCTCGGTCGACCCGGAGAAGCTGCGCGAGGCGGTCGGCGGGATCCGGGTGTTCGCCGGCTACTCCGGCTGGGGCGCCGGACAGGTCGAGCGCGAGATCGAGGAGGGCTCCTGGTTCGTGCTCGACGCGCTGCCCGGTGACGCCTTCGTCGACCGGCCGGATGATCTCTGGCCGATGGTGCTGCGCCGGCAGGGCGGCATGATGGCGGCGGTGGCCCACTTCCCGCCGGATGTGGCACTGAACTGACCCCCTCGGTGGGGGACCCCCGCGAGATGACCATGCGGGGCGGCGTGTGTATAGTTCTTCCCGTGCCCGGGCGACCGGGGACGATCGCAAGGGGCCGTGGCGCAGCTGGTAGCGCACCACACTGGCAGTGTGGGGGTCAGGGGTTCGAGTCCCCTCGGCTCCACCGATCGCACCGTTGTGCGAACCGGTGGTACTCCTGAGGTGCCCCCGTCCGTTTCGGGCGGGGGCATTGTCGTGTCGGCGGGGATCTTGAACGCGGGTACGACTCCCTGGTCGGTGAATCGGACTTCGGCGATGACGGGCTTGGAATTGAGCGAGTCGTTGGCGGAGTTCGCGGATGCGGGGTCCGGCGGTGGCGTCGTCCATGGTGCCGTTTTCGATTTGCCGTGTGGTAGCGGTCGATCGAGTTTTTCGGTGGCTCGTCCGGATGCTGCGCCACCTGAGCCTCAAGGACCGCAGCCTGGTCAGCCACACTCATCGACACGGCACCTACCGCACTGAATGCCTGTCGCGATCGGGCACGGAGCCAGGGGCGTCATGGGCGGTACACGTCAATTCGATAAGCACTTCCACAGCAGTGACGGTGTGAATGTCATCGTCAATGCGGTAGATGATCCGATAGGTGCCTCGCCGGGCGCTGAATCGATCTGACAATGGCGGCAGCAGACGCTTCCCGACCCGGCAGGGTTTCGCGCCAACGGCCCGGTCATGAACTCGTACGAGGCCACAGTGGCGGCCGGGGCCTTACGCGACCGAGGCGCGACGGGCGCGAATGATCTCCGCGCGAGGGCGGGCAGACACCTCTTCACCTCGGCACGTTCCGCGTCGAGTCGGCCGGCCGCCACAGGGTGCCCGCATCCCCGAGAACCGCGACCCGTTCCTCCAGACGCTTCAAGTCCTCCACCGAGACCAGCACAGCGGACGGCCGACCATGCATGGTCACTTCGCTGCTGCGTTTGTGCAGTTCCCGTACGGCGTTGGAAGCCCCGTGACGGAGCTGCGAGTCGTCGAAGACGTCGTCGAGCACGAGTGTTGCCCGGCTTGGGACCACGGCCCCGGCAAAGTCGTTAGGTGCCGAACAATGCCAGCGGGCGGGTGCTGTCGCGGGCGTGATGCCGGTTGGCGGCGGTCGGTGTTGCGGTCGGTGTCGCAGGTAGCAGAGCCGGTACGCAGGACGGTGACGAGACCAGCGATGATGGCAGCGCGGCCTTGCTGCCACCAACAGCGGCGCTTCTACCTCAAGCCCCACACGTCAGACACTGTCACGACTTGCCTGGGCGAGGATCTGACCGAGGGGCAGCGCCAGTCAGGTGAAAGCTCATTGACCAAGGTCACCATTGGCTCCTACCATCTGCCCACGCGCTTTGCCGTACGGGGGCAGATGGGCAACCGCTGAACCCTGCGCGAGAACGACTTCATCGCATGGTTCACGGGGGAGCAACACAAATGACGATGGCGCACGCCCGCATCGCGCAGGGCGCCACTTTGGCGATCCTGGCGACGTTACTCTCAGTCGTTACATCACCACCTACCGCCGCTCATGCTGCGGATTGTCCGTCCGGAGTGGTCGCCGAGAGTGAGCCGGCTGCCGAGACCGAGGCGGCGGCACAGCGCCTCGCGGAGCTCTGTGACAAGCCCGTCGAGGTCCTCGCCGAAGCCGATGAGACCACCAAGGTCGTCGCCCTGCCCAGCGGCGACTTCTCTATGGAGACCTACCTCGAGCCGCAGCGCGTCGAGCGAAACGACCGCTGGATCGCGCTGGACACGAACCTCGAGCGCGGCGCGGACGGCCGATTCCGGCCCAGGGCTGCGGCCGACGTGTCGTTCTCGACCGGTGGCACCGGCCCGCTGGCGACCTACCGCGAGGGTGGCGCCGACTTCACGCTGACCTGGCCCGCGCCGCTGCCGGCCGGCGTCGTGCGCGAGGACTCGGTCACGTACCCGGAGGTTCACCCGGGCGTGGACCTGGTGGTGCGTGCCGTGCCCGGCGGCTTCTCGCACGTGCTCGTAGTGAAGAACGCCGAGGCTGCCGCGAACCCCGAGGTGCGCGAGACGGCCTACGTCATCGGCGGCTCGGCGACCGTGACCGAGACCAACGACGAGATCGTCATCAAGGGCCCGGCCGGTGTGATCGCCGGCGCTCCCAAGGCGATGGCCTGGGATTCGACCCGGCAGGTCCGTGACCCGCAGACCGCCGCGCTGCGCCGGGAGGATCCCGAGGGCCTCGCCCCACCGCGGGTGGCCGAGCCGTCCACCGCCGAGGCTCCGAGCGAGTTCGCCCGCCGGTCCGACCTGGACGTACGGGTTGCCGGCAAGAGGCTGACGGTGAGCGTCGACGAGGATCTGCTGTCCGCGCAGTCGACGTTCCCTGTCTACATCGACCCGACCTATTCGAAGTACTACGCGAAGTGGATTCCGGTCAACGACTCCCGGCCGGACACCAAGTGGGTCTCCGGCGACGCCTGGCCGCGTGAGGTCATCCGGATCGGGTCCAACTACGACAACTACGGCGACGTGTGGCGCGCGCACATGCAGTTCGACATCAGCGCGCTCAGGGGCAAGCGGGTCATCAATACGCCCAGCGTCGACGCCTACCTGACGCACAGCGCCTGGTGCGCCGGTGAGTCGCTGGCGCTCTGGCAGACCAACGCCATCGACGGCAACACCCCGACCTGGAACGGCATGAAGGGCAAGTGGCTGCACGGCAAGGCGATCCATACCAAGACAGTCAAGGTGAACAGCGGCTGCAGCGGCCAGAAGCCGGCCTGGGTCAAGTTCAACGCGGGCGGTGTGAAGACCCACGTGCAGCGGCATGCCGACGAGAACTACAGCACCATCACGTTCGGCCTGCGGGTGCCCACCGAGAGCGGCGGCCACTGGGTCAAGGCCGAGCGCGGCAAGATCAAGCTGGTCGTCGAGTACCAGTCGAAGCCGACCTCGCCGGTGCCGGTGCGCACCGCGCCGGGCGGTAACTGCGCCGCCTCGCCCGGTCCTTGGATCAACGACAGCACCCCGGCCCTGTACGCCACGGCAACCGACGCCGACAACTCGGTGCGGCTCGTCTTCGACGTGAACGGCCCGACGGCGCCGGCCGACTACACCTCCGCCGCGGTGGCCTCGGGCAAGGAAGCGACCTGGACCACCCCGGTGCTCGCGGACGGCAGCTACAACTGGAGGGTCTACGCCACCGACGGCACGGACAAGACCGGCTGGAGCAAGACCTGCTACTTCCGGCAGGATCACACGCCGCCCACCCTGCCGGTGATCGCCCGCAAGGCCGGCACCCCGACGCCCGAGCTGGGCAAGCCGGTGACCCTCACCTTCTCGTCGACCGACGCGCTCTCCGGCGTCGAGCGCTTCGACTACGGCATCGGCGTCGACGTGAAGTCGTCGAACGTCACGGCGTCGGCCGGCAAGGCGGAGGTCACCTTCACCGCGGACAGCGGGCTGACACAGATCTACGTGTGGGCCCGGGACAACGCCCTCAACTCTTCGTCGCGGGCGATCTACAACATCTTCACCGGTCGGGTCACGCCGGTCGAGCCGATGGCCGTCTGGCGGATGACCAGCAACCTGCGTGACGACTCCGGCACCATCGACGACGAGGGCAACACCAGTGAGGCGTCCACCGCGAAGGACCTGCGGTGGACGGTCTCCGGCACGCCGACGTACTCGGCGGACCGGCTGAACCACGGCAGCACCGCGCTCGACCTGACCGGTACGGGCTGCGCCACCACGATTCCGGTGGTGCGCAGTGACGCGGCGTTCACCGCCACGGCCTGGGTCAAGCTGACCAGCAAGGCGGCCGGGTCGAACCGCACCGTGCTGGCCGTCGCCGGCACCAACGCGCCGGCCTTCGCGCTCTCCTACGACCAGGCCAGTGACCGCTGGCAGACGGCGATCACCAACGCCGACTCGGCTACGGGAACCTCAACGATCGCCCGCGGCACCACCTCCCCGCCGCTCAACGGCTGGCAGCATGTGGCGACCACGGTCGACCCGGTCGGCAAGACGATGCGGCTCTATGTGGACGGCGCAGTACAGGCGACCACCGCGATCGGCGCCCTGCCGTGGCGCGGCACCGCCCGCACCCTGGTCGGCTGCGGCGGTACCGCCGGTGTGATCAATGAGCATCTGATCGGCGCGGTGGACGACGTCGCGATGTGGAGCGGCCTGCTCAGCGACGCGCAGATCGCCGCGGCGCGCGACGAACTGCCGGCCGGTGTCGCTGCGGCCTGGAAGCTACGCGGCACCGGTGACGACGCCAGCAACCACGGCCACACGCTGACCGTGCCCGCCCCGGCGACGCCGCCTACGCCCGAGCCAACCCCGGAGCCCGAGGTCACCGACGACCCGGCACCCGATCCGGGCCCGGGCGGTGGCCCGACCCCGCCGCCGGGCGAGGAGCCGACGCCCGAGCCGACCGAGACCGGCGACCCGAACGAGCCGGACCCGACCGGTAGTCCCGAGGTGCCTGAGGAGACCGAGGAGCCGTCGCCGGATCCGTCCGAGGAACCGACCCCCGAGCCGACGCCGGCACCGACGGTTCCCATGGAGTGGACCGACGACGCGTACGGCCGGCCGGGCTCCGCCTGGTACGTCAGCGGTGACCGGTGCGCCACCACGCAGCACAGCGTGATCCGCAGCGACGAGTCGTTCACGCTCGCCGTCTGGGCCCGTCTGGACGACCCGAGCGCGATGAACCAGACGATCATCGGCACCGACGGCAACCGGGTCAGCGGCTTGTTTCTCGGCGCCCGCACGAACGCTGCCGGCGTACCGTTCTGGGCGCTCATGATGAAGGCCTCCGACTCCGAGACCTCGACCTCGGAGTGGGCGGGCGGCAGCACCGACGCGTTCGCCGCGACGGTGGGCAAGTGGACGCACCTGACCGCCACCTACAACGCCACCACCAAGACGATGTCGCTGTTCGTGAACGGCGCGAAGGCGGCGTCCGTGGTGCGGTCGACCGGCGCGAACTGGAACGCGTCCGGTGTGCTCAGCCTCGGCTGCGCCAAGTACGCCGGCGCGCGCAACGACTTCTTCCGAGGCGCGATCACCGATGTGAAAGTGTGGCGCGGCGCGCTCACCGACGCCGCGGCTGCCGCCGTGAAGAACGCCAACCCGCCGGTCAGTGTGCAGGCCTGGTACCCGCTGGAGGGGCCGCGTGCCGAGGAGCCGACCAACCTGGAAGACCGCTCCGGCAACGCCAGGCACCTCTCGATGGCCTCCGGTGAGCCGCACTGGGAGCAGGACCGGTTCGCCAGCCGCAACGGCGCGCTGGGCCTGGCCCTCGACGAGGGCTCGTGCGCCGAGACCAATGCGCCGGTGATTCAGGCGAACGAGTCGTTCTCGGTCGCCGCCTGGGTATCGCTGGACGACCTGACCGGCGACCGCACCGTGCTGTCGCAGTCGGGCAGCGTCAAGCACCGCTTCCTCATCGAGTACGCGGCCGGCGTCGGCCGGTTGCGGGTGGTGATGACCGGCGGTGACTCCGCTGACGCGCCGACCGCGGAGGTGCGCTCGCTGGCCGCCCCGGCGGCTGGCGCATGGACGCACGTGGCGGCGGTCTTCAATGGGCTGACGAACAAGCTCACGTTCTATGTGGACGGCGAGCCGCAGGGTGAGGGCACCACGCTGACCGGCTCGCTGTGGTCTGGATCCTCCCCGCTTCGAGTCGGTTGTCTCGCCCTGACCGGCGGGACCCGCTCCAACTACCTGGGCGGCATCGTCGACGACGTCCGCGTCTGGACCTCGACGGTCGACCCCGACCTCTTCGGCACCTTCGCCCACGCCTGACCGGAGAACGTTCATGACTGAGAAAAAGAAGTTCTTCTCATCAGACCGGCGCGGGTTCGCCCTGGCTGCCTCGGCTTTGATGCTGACCTCTTTCCTGACCTACAACTGGGTCGCCGAGGCGCTGGACGGCGAGCGGGACAGCCAGTCCGTCGCCGCCACCAACTTCGGCACCGTCAAGGTCGACCCGGTCCCGCTGCCCGCCGACGGCGGCGCCTGGAAGGGGCCGGAGAAGGGCCGCTGGCCCGCCGCCGGCTCCACCGAGATCGTCCTGGCCGGCGCCGCCGGCCGCGCGGTCGAGGGCAAGGCTGGCTCGATCACGGTGCGGGTCAAGGCCATACCCGGCAAGAAAGCGCCGGACCGGGTGCGGGTCACGTCCCTGCCCGAGGAGCAGTCCACCAAGCTGGGGTTGAGCGGCCCGGTGCTCGCGGTCGAGGGCGACCAGCCCGGCGACGTGGAGACCGAGGTCGACATCGACAGCTTCAGCCAGATGTACGGCGGCGGCTGGGCGGGCCGACTCAACCTCAGCCGTTTGCCGGCGTGCGCGGCGACGACCCCGCAGAAGGCGGAGTGCCAGGACGCGGTGCCGCTGAAGACGGCGAAGCAGGCGACGACGCTGGCGGCGCCGATGGCGCTGACGGCGGCGGGGCCGACCATGCTCGCCCTTTCCGCGGACACCGAGTCCGGTGAGGGCGACTACAAGGCCAGCGACCTGCAGGCGTCCGGCTCGTGGACGGCCGGCGACAGCTCAGGGGCGTTCAACTACTCGAATGCCATCAAGGTGCCTCCGGCGCCCGGCCCGGTGCCGGACGTCGCGCTGAACTACTCGTCGCAGATGGTCGACGGCCGGATGGCGGGCAACAACAACCAGGCGTCCTGGGCCGGCGACGGCTGGGACTACACCCCCGGCTACATCGAGCGCAGCTACGTCACCTGCCAGGACGACGTGGACAAGGTCGCCGGCAAAGACCCGAACAACAAGGACAAGAAGACTCTCGACCAGTGCTGGAAGGACAAGTCGCCGAACATCACCGTCTCGCTGAGCGGAACGAACACGGCGCTGGTCAAGGACGACGCGACGGGCACTTGGCGGCCCGCCGCGGACGCCAACTGGAAGGTGCAGCTGGAGGGCTCGCCCGCCAAGAAGGGCACCGCGACCACCGAACGGTGGATCATCACGACCCCGGACGGCACCCGTAACTTCTTCGCCGCCGAGGTCGCCACGTCCAACTCGCGGTGGTCGGTGCCGGTCTTCGGCAACCACGACGGCGAGGACTGCCACGCCGACGTGTTCAAGGACTCGTCCTGTCAGCAGGTCTGGCGCTGGCTGCTGGACAAGCAGATCGACGTCCACGGCAACATGACCCGCTACTTCTACAAGAAGGAGACCGGGCACTACGGCGCGGCCGGCGACAAGAGCAACCGCGTCTCGTTCGACCGCGGCGGCAACCTCGAGCGCATCGAGTACGGCCTGCACACGGCGTACCCGGACGTCGCGGCCACCGGCCGGATCATTTTCAGCACAGCGGACCGGTGCTTTGCGACCGAGTGCTACTCCGACGGCAAGCCGGTCACCGCGAACTGGCCCGACGTGCCGTGGGACAAGGAGTGCACCGCCGAGCCGTGCACCGACAAGCTCGCGCCGGTCTTCTACTCCATCAAGCGGCTCACCAAGATCACCACTCAGATCCGCACGAGCGCGACCGGGTTCGACCCGGTCGAGTCATGGACGCTCGACCAGGAGTTCAAGGCGCCCAAGGCGGCGCGCTCCGCGTCGCTGTGGCTCAAGTCGATCACGCACGCCGGGCACGTCGGTGGCACCGTCACCGACCCGCCGGTGGTGTTCACCGGCGTCGAGCTGGCCAACCAGGTCAACGCGATCGCCGGAACAGAGTTCTTCTCCCGCTGGCGGGTCCAGAACATCCGCACCGAGTCCGGCGCGGACATCTTCGTCAGCTACTCGGACGCCGACTGCGACGCGAACGACCTGCCGGCTGTGGAGAACAACAGCCGGCTCTGCTACCCGGTGTACTGGACCCCGGACGGCTACTGGGACCCGACCAGGGATTGGTTCCGCAAGTACGTGGTCAAGGAGGTCACCACGTACGAGAACACCGCCGGCCAGCCGCCGGTGACCACCCGCTACGCGTACTCGAACGAGGGCACCAATACCAACGTGCTCTGGGGCTGGGACGACGGCGAGTTCACCAAGAAGAAGCACCGCACCTACGGTCAGTGGCGGGGCTACTCCCGGGTGACCGCCACGGTCGGCGGCACGCAGGCTCCGCTGGTCACCCGCAAGCAGTTCTTCCGTGGCCTCGACGACCAGCCGCTGCCCGGCGACAAGACCCGCAGCGTGCAGGTCATCGACTCGGCCGGCAACAGCTACACCGACCAGCCCGCGCTCGCCGGCTCTACGCTCGAGGTGGCCTCGCTCGACGGCACCGCGGTCGTCGAATCGTCGATCACGTCGTACTGGGTCAAGCAGACCGCGACCCGCACGCGTACCGGCGGATCGGACCGGGCGTACAAGATCGCCCCGTCGGTGAAGAAGGAGCGCCGCCTGCTCGCCCCCGGCACCTGGGAGCAGAGCGAGACCCGGACGACGTACGACGACGAGGGCTACGCCGAGGTCGCGTACGAACTGGGCGACACAAGCAAGACCGGCGACGAGTCGTGCACCCGTAACACGTACGTGCAGAACGACGCCCTCTGGTTGCGCGGGTTGGTGTCGCGGAGCGAGACCGTGTCCAAGGCCTGTGGCGCGACGGTGTCCCGGCCGGCCGACGTCGTCGCCGACGTCAAGACCTACTACGACGGGTCGGACACACATGGCGCGGTGCCCAGCAAGGGCAGGGCGACCCGAGTCGACACGCTCGACGAGTGGATGGACGGCGCGCCGAAGTACACGGTGACCACCCGGGCGGCCTTCGACGCGCTGGGCCGGCCGACCAGCAACACCGACTCGCTCGGCAAGACCAGCAAGACGTACTACACCCCGGCGGGTCCCGGCCCGGTCACCCAGACCCGGACGCGCAACCCACTCGAACACGAGGTGATCACCGACCAGAACCCGGCGTGGGCCACGCCCACCTCGATCCTGGACGCCAACAACAAGCGCACCGACCTGGAGCACGACCCGATGGGCCGGCTGGCGAAGGTCTGGCTGCCCGGTCGAGCCAGGACCGCCACGCCGAACCTGGAGTTCTCCTACCTGGTCCGCAACAACGGGCCGCTGGCGGTGACCACCAAGCGGCTCGGCCCGAACAACAACCAGATCAGCGAGATCGGCCTGTTCGACTCGCTCTACCGGTCGGTGCAGGTCCAGGAGGACGCGCAGAAGGACAAGGACGGCAAGGACGCCCGCCTGGTCACCGGCACCGGCTACAACGACCGCGGCCAGGTCGAGTACAAGTCGGACGGCAACTACGCCCTCGGCAGGCCGGGCACCGGACTGGTGAACATCACACCGGGCGAGGACCGCAGCCGGACCGTGTCGACCTACGACCGGCTGGGGCGCGTCGTGGAGGAGGCGCTCTGGTCGCACAATGTCCGCAAGTGGGGCACCACCACGGCGTACGGCGGAAACTCGGCGGGCTGGCAGGTGGCCGTCACGCCGCCGAAGGGCGGCACCGCGACCGCGACCATCGAGAACGTCGACGGCGACGTCATCGAGGAGCGGGAGTTCCACGGGCCCGAGCCGGAGGGCGCGTTCGACAAGACGTCGTACACATACACGCCGCGCGGCGACGTCGAGACCGTGGTGAAGGGGGCCCTCACCTGGCGGTACGAGTACGACCTGCGCGGTCGTGAGATCAAGACGGTCGACCCGGACAAGGGCACCACGGTGCTCGAGTACAACAACGGCGACGACGTCACCAAGTCGACCGACGCCGAGGGCGACGTGGTCTCGACCACCTACGACGACCTGGGCCGCCAGAAGCAGCGCCTGTTCAACGGCGTCAAGGCGGCGGAGTGGACCTACGACACTGTCGCGAAGGGACACCTCAGCAAGTCGACCTCGATCGTCGGCGGGCACTCCTTCACCAAGGAGATCTTCGAGTACAGCGACGCGTACCAGGTCGTCGACGAAGAGGTCATCATCCCGGCGATGCCGGGGCTGACAGGGCTCGCCGGCACCTACGTCGCGACGTACACGTACACCGCGAACGGCCTGCCGTTGCGTTCCAGCTTGCCGAAGATCGGCCCGATGGAGAAGGAGGGCCTGACCCGCACGTACGACGACCTCGGCAACGTGGTCAAGCTGGCGGGCACCTCCTCGCCGTCCGGCACCACCCGCACGTACGTCGACCGGACCACCTACTCGCCGTACGGCGAGGTGCTCAACCGCTGGCTCGGTACTCCGGTCGGGGACAAGCCGCAGGCGTACCAGAACTACGTCTACGACGACGCCACCCGGCGGCTGTCGGAGTTCCGGTTCGACCGCGACGGCAGCGTGCCGAACGTGGCCGCGGTCACGTACGACTACGACGAGGTCGGAAACGTCCGTTCGGTCGCCAACCGGCCGGTGGACGCGGACAAGAACCCGCGTGCGGGCGAGGAAGACGTCCAGTGCTTCACCTACGACCACCTGCGTCGCCTGACGGAGGCCTGGACGCAGGTGGCCACCGAGTGCGCCGGCCCGACCGCTGCGGGTGGCAAGGCGCCGTACTGGAAGACCTGGGCGTTCGACGAACACGGGTCGCGGACCACCACCAGCGACAAGCTCACCGACAAGAGCTCGATCTACGGGTACGCGGCCGGTGCCCAGCCGCACGGCGTGCGCACCATTACGACCGGTGAGCAGGTCGACCACTACGACTGGGACAAGCGGGGCAACCTGAAGTACCGCAAGGTGGGCGACCGCACCGAGACGTTCCAGTGGAGTCCGCACGGCAAGCTGACCAAGATCAGCGGGCCGGAGGGCGACACCACGATGGTGTACGACGTCGACGGCAACCGCATCGCGCGGATCGACCCGACGGGGGCGGCCACCGCCTTCCTGTTCGGCAACGAGTACACCTCGTCGCCGGCGAACACCAGCGCCACGCGGTACTACGAGCACGCGGGTGACACGATCGCGTCACGGACCGACACCACCAGCCGCAAGGGCGACATCATCTGGCTGGCGTCGGACGCCCAGGACTCCGCGACCTGGGCGGTCAACTCGGTCACCCGGGCCGCGACGATCAAGTACAACGACCCGTACGGCAACCCGCGCGACGGATCGCCGACCCCGCAGTGGCCCTCGGGCCAGCGCGGGTTCGTGGGCGGCATCAACGATCCGACCGGACTGACCCTGCTCGGCGCCCGGTACTACGACCCGAGAACCGGCGCGTTCATCTCGGTCGACCCCGAGATCGACGAGCACGACCCGCAACGGCTTCACCCGTACGCGTACTCGAACAACAACCCGACGACGTTCTCCGACCCGGACGGCCTGTTCTGGGGTGCCATCAAGAATGGCATCCAGAAGACGGCCAGTGCGGTGGCGAACGGCGCCAAGGCGGCCACCAAGGCGGTGGTCGACAACGCCGGCACGATCGCGTCGGTGGCCGGCACCGTGGCGATGGTCGCGGCGGTGCTGCCCCCGCCCGCGCAGGTGGTCGCTGCGGCGGCCGGTGCGGTGGCGGCCGTCGCCGGAGCGATCGACACGGCCAAGTCCTGTGTGGGTGGTGACGTCGGCGGCTGTGCGTCGGGCATCGCCGGCATGGTTCCCGGCGTCCGGCAGGCCAAGAACGCCGCACGAGGTATCGGGTCGTTGAAGAACGCCGCGAAGGGTGTCTTCTCCAAGGGCTGCAACAGCTTCTTGCCCGGCACGCGGGTGCTGATGGCCGACGGCAGCACCAAGCCGATCGAGGACGTCGACCTGGATGATCAGGTCGTCGCGCGGAACCCGGAGACCGGTGAGGACGGCATCCGCCCCGTCACGTCACTGATCACGGGCACCGGTGACAAGCAGCTCGTGAAGATCACCATCGACGCCGACGGCGACGGCGTCGAGGACGGCACCGTGACCGCCACCGACGGCCACCCGATCTGGGTGGAAGACGAGCGGAAGTGGCTGGACGCCGGCGTGCTGAAGGCGGGCATGCAGCTGCTCACGCCGGACGGCGCCCGCGTCACGGTCATCGCGGTGGTCGCCTACGGTGCCGTCGCCACGGTGCACAACCTCGACGTCGACGACATCGACACGTACTACGTCGTCGCCGGTGGCACGCCGGTCCTGGTTCACAACGCGGAAGCCTGCTCGATCCTCGAGCACCGAGCCAAGGAGCTGCACGACCTGCGCCGGGACGGCACGGCGGCTGGCTACTTCCAGTGGAAGCTCGGCACGACGGCGATCGTTCGCAGCAAGAAGGTGCTGCCGGACGGCACGGTCACCTACGTCGACGTGGTCGCGGCCAACGGCAAGGGACTGACGGCGGCGCAGAGGGCGGCGCTGCGCGGCAACGAGGAAGAAGCGGTCAACTTCGACGACCTGCACGCCGAGATGAACGCCCTGAAGCACGCTGTGGACTCGAAGTACGAGCCGCTGCACGGCGCGGCGAGCCGCAACGTCTGTCCCTGGTGTGAAAACTCGATCCGGGATCGCGGCGGCCGACTCACCGGACGCTCGAAGTGGCGGCAGGCGGTTCCCGCGGCGGGCGGCAAGAAGAAATACCCGAAGGGGCAGCGCGGCTTCGAGATCTACCGCAACGGCTCACTGTATGGCATCAAGGTGAACGGCGGCACCCTGCTGCTCTGAGCACCGGGCTGCCCGGCGCTTGTGGCGCCGGGCAGCCCGACCCATCGTCGATAGAATGCCGCCGTGATTCGTGAGATGCGCTTCGTCGTGTCGGTGCCGGATGAGGTCTCGGCCCATGCCGTCGCCGAGAAGCTGGCCGAGCGTGGCCACCTGCTGGTCGCGGTACGGGAGGTGCCGACCGACCCGCTGGAGGGTCGCTTCGCCGGCTGGTGGCGAGTTCACTCGCTGGTCGTGGACCCGCCCTACGAGGGTCCGCTGGAGGTCTCACCGGCCGAGAAGAAGGCCGTTGCGGCAATTGCCCGGAAGTACGGCGGGCAGGTCAACTCGGCGTGCGGCCAGTTTCCGGACAAGGCGATCGAGCGCTTCTCCCGGGAGGGCCTCGCGCACGAGCTCGACCGGGCCGAGGCCGACCGGATCCGCGGGGAGCTCGTCGGCGGGCAGACAGCCGTCGCGCCGTCCTTGCCCGCCCCTCCCGGACTCAAGTGCGGTGGTTTCCGTCGTCCTGCCGCCGATCTTCGTGCGGCCGCCGAGGTGGTGCCCTTCGAGGGCCGCACCTTCGACGGTGTGGGCGACCTGATCGCAGCGATCGCGAGCGACGCGTTCCCGCAGGGCTCGGTGGTGCCCGCCACCCCGGGGGCGGTGCCGCGGCTGGCCGCGCTCGCAGGTGCCGACGGGGTGAGCGACTTCTACCGGGCGATGACGCTCATGGTGCTGTTCCAGATGAGCACCGCGGGTCGGCGGCGGCTGGCCTACCAAGCGGACGCCCCGGAAGACGGTGGTGCCGAGACACCCGCGGAGACGGCGACCCGGGCCGCGGTCGCGGCGGTGCTGCCCGGTCTCGCCGTGGGCCGCAGCGAACTGGCCGAGTTCCTCCTCGCTGGGCTGTCCGCGGCCACGCGGGAGGCGGGGGCCGGAATGCCAGCCGGCCTGGAGCGGATCGCTCGGCGGTACGCGGGCACCGCCCGCATCCCGGTGGTGAACCTGATCCGGGCCGTGGCTGACGGCGTCGAAGAGCCCATGCGGACTGCCACCGCAGCGGTGGTGGCGGCCCTGCCCGAGGTGGTCGACGGCCTGCAGAGCACAAAGGCATTGGTCGAGGGGCGGGCACTCGACACGCTCGATACCGTGCTGCAGTGGGAGCTGGACAACGCTCGGCTGTCCAAGCTGGGTACGGTCTTCGGCCCCCGCTGATGACCGCCGGCCCACCGGCGGTGTGCCAGCAATCCGGGTGGTGCCGGCCGGCAATGGGCTGAACCGGCCGGAATCCGCTCAACCGGACGCGCGGCCCGCGAGGACCAGCGCCGAGCACAGCGCGCCGAACCCGGCCGTGCTCGCCACCGCCCGGACCACGTTCCAGGTGACCCAGGCGGACTCGAAGCGCTCCCGAGCCGCACCGGGATCGGCCGTACCGGCCGCCGCGAGCGCGTCGTTCAGCGGCACGTTCACCGCCACGGTGACGACGAACATCACCAGGTAGAGAGCAAGCCCGACGACGATCCACGGCAGCGCCGGCCGGACCGCCCCGCGCGACGCTAGCACCCCCGCGAGCGCGGCCAGCACCGGCGTACCCAGGAAGGCCAGTAGGAACCAGCCGTTGACGATGGTGACGTTGATGCGCTGCATCGCGTCCACGAACGTGCGGTCGTCCGCGCCGCGCAGCGCCGGCATCACCGCGTACGCGAACGCGGCGAACAGGCCCGCCATCAGCCCGGCCCCGACTGTGGCGCCGACCAGCGTCAGTTGTTGTACGAGTCGCATGTGTCCATCGAACCGCCGCGCGGTGAGACGGCCCATGGCCAGGACGCGCGATCCTGTGTTCAATCGTCTCGTGGACGCCGTCTCCGGCCTGCTCGACGGTCCCCGGGCGCGGGGCGCCTTCCTGCTGCGCTCGATCCTCACCCCGCCCTGGTCGATGCTGATCCGGGACGGCGCGCCGCTCACGCTGGTCGCCGTGGTGCGCGGGGACGCCTGGATCGTGCCGGAGGAGGGGGAGGCCGCGCGGCTCTGCGACGGTGACGTGGCGATTGTGCGCGGCCCGGGCCCGTACACCGTGGCGGACGACCCGGCCACGGCGCCGCAGGTGGTAGTGCACCCGGGTCAGCGCTGCACCACGCCGGACGGGCGGGAGCTGTTCGCGATGACGCGGTGGGGCGTACGCACCTGGGGCAACGGGCCGGACGGCCGGACCGTGCTGCTCACCGGCACGTACCCGGTGCGGGGCACTGTCGGGCGGCGGCTGCTGGACGCGCTGCCGCCGCTGGCGGTGGTCCGCCGCGAGTCCTGGGACACGCCGCTGGTGCCGCTGCTGGCCGACGAGATCGTCAAGGACGACCCCGGCCAGGAGTCGGTGCTGGATCGCCTGCTCGACCTGCTGCTCATCGCCGCGCTGCGGGAGTGGTTCGCCCGCCCCGGTGCTGCCGCACCCGGCTGGTACCGGGCGTATGCGGATCCGGTGGTCGGCCGCGCGCTGCGGATGCTGCACGACGACCCGGCCCGGCAGTGGACGGTGGCGTCGCTGGCCGCCGAGGTGGGGCGGTCGCGTGCGGCGCTGGCCCGGCGGTTCACCGCCCTGGTGGGCGAGCAGCCCATGTCGTACCTGACGGGCTGGCGGCTCTGGCTCGCGGCCGACCTGCTCCGCGAGCCCGGCGCCACTGTCGGCGCGGTGGCCCGCCGGGTCGGCTACGGCAGCTCGTTCGCGCTGAGCACCGCGTTCAAACGCCGGTACGGCACGAGCCCTCGTCGGCACGTCGACGGGGCTAGATTGACCGGATGACTGTCGACCTGTTCGCCGGCGTCCCGATCCACGACATCGCCGTGTCGACGGCCTGGTACGAGCGGCTGCTCGGCGCTCCGCCGCAGTTCCTGCCCAACGACCACGAGGCGGTGTGGGAGCTGGCCGAGCACCGCTACCTCTACATCGAGGTGCGGCCCGACCACGCCGGTCACGCCATGCAGACTGTCTTCGTCGAGGACTTCGACTCCCGTCTCGCGGCGATCGCCGCCCGAGGGTTGGAGCCGGCTGCGCAGGAGACCTACGACAACGGCGTCCGGAAGGCGATCTTCCACGACCCGGCCGGCAACGAGATCGGCTTCGGCGGCGGCCCCGCCTGACCGGGCCGCGGCGATCCGCGGCCCGGTCGGCGACGTCAGCGTGGGCCGCGCGTCTTCGGCAGGTCGAACTGGTCCGCCCGGCGGCAGTCCTTCGGGCCGCCGACCGGCTGCGGGCCGACCTCCTCCAGTGCCTTACGGGCGCGCTGCCGACCGAGGTTCCAGGCGTACCAGGGGTCGGGCTCGGCGAGGTCGTCGGCGATCCAGCTCAGCGTGCACCGGCGTACCGGGTCGGGAAGCTTGGCCAGCGACGGCGTCGCGTCGGCGGACAGCGCCCGCAGATACCAGGCGTCGATCTTGCCGGTCTGCTCGTACCGCAGCGTGTTGCGGCGGGCGACGTAGTCCTCCGGGTTGAGCACCGCCAGGCCGAGCAGCATCGTCACGGCCAGCGCGACGGTGGCGCCGGGAATCCACCGGCCCTTGAACCGGACGCCGGCCAGGATGATCATCAGGAAGACCGTGCCGAGCAGCATCTCGAACGCCATCACGAAGATCCGCTCGCCGGTGAAGCTGTAGACCTTCTGGTACGTCCACATGCGGGACAACGCCGACGCCACGATCACCACGCTCAGCGCGCTGATCAGCCCGAGCAGCACACGCAGCAGGACGCGCTCGACCGGCCGCTCCCGGCGCGCCCAGCGGCCCACGCCGCCGAGCACCGCCACCGTCAGCAGCGTGACGAAGAGCAACTGCCAGAAGCCGCTGCGCGCGTACTCGGCGTAGCTGAGACCGGCGACCCGCTGCACGTGCTGCTGCCCGCCGAAGAGCACAGTGAACTGCACCACCACGAACCCGGCGAACAGCAGGACGAGCGCGCCGATGGCCGGGGCCCACTCCAGCAGGCCGATCCGCCGCTCGCCGGACCTGTCCACGGTGGACAGGTCGGGCGGCGCGGCGAGCGTGTAGACCGCGGCCACCGCGATCAGCCCGCCCACCACGGCCAGGAACACCCAGCTGAACACCGAACCCATGTCGGTCTCGGGAACGAGCGAGCCGAGCGCCTCGGAGAACGCCGCGTCGGCGGAGGCGAGCAGGCTGCCGAAGACCACGAGCACCACGACCGTGGCGACCACCGAGACAGTCACCTTGCTCACCGTCGCCGCCGACGCCGAGGCGGTGACGTGCCGGCGTACCCAGGGCAGGCCGCGTAGCGCCGCGAACGGCGTGGCGACCAGGCCGAACAGGATCGATCGCACCAACCGTCCGCCGACGATCGCGAGGGTGGCGCAGCCCAGCGCGCCGAGCACGCAGAACGTCACGAGCCACCAGGCGTTGCGGAACGCCGGCACGGCCATCAGCGCCAGCGCGGCCGCCGCCCACCCGGCCCGGATGAGCCGGTCGGCGCGCGGCAGGTCAGCGGTCTTCGACCGGATCGCCAGCACCACCGCGACAGTGAGCGTGAGCCACCCCAGGAACCAGCCGACGCCGACCCGGCCCAGCGGCACGAAGACCGCGCCGCCGACCGCGCCGGCCAGCACCGCGAGCGGCACGGCCCGGCCGGTCGCCGCCTTCGGGCCGGGCCACCGCGCGCCGAGGAACGAGGTCCGCGGCGTCGGCGGTCGCGGCGTCCAGACCGGCGCCTGCGGGTGGCCGGTCCACCCGACACCGGGGTACGGCGGCGCGCCCACCGGCCGACCGGGAGGCTGCGGCATCCCCGGAGCGTGCGGTGTGACCGGCGCGGGCGACGCGCCGGGGATCGGCGGCGTGCTCGGGGTCCCGGGCCGGCCGGAAGCGTGCGGCGTGCCGGGCGCGCCGGAACCGGCCTGCGGGTGCGCACCCGGTGCGCCCGAACTGGCCAGTGTGCCGGAGCCGGCCTGCGGGTTCGGCGCATCCGACGGGGACGAACCCGGGGCGGCAGGCGAACCGGTGGCCGGAGCCGTCGTGCCGGCGCCCGAGGTGGACGGACCCGCCGATGCGGCGTCCTCGGCAGCCGAAGGGGTTCCGTCGGCTCGGGTGGCGGCAGGCCGGGCCGCCGGAGCGGTGTCCGGCGTGGCGGCGACGGGCTCCGCCGGACGGGAGGCCGGTGCGGTGGCGGGCTCCCCATGATCAGCCGCCCCCGTCGAACCGTCCCCGGCCGGGGACACGCCCGCGCCCGCGGAAGCCGGCGGCGTCTTGGCGACGTCGCCGGTGGTGGGGGAGAGGGCGGCATCCTCCACCGGGGAGCGTTCGACGGCCGGTGCTGTCGCCTGGGCAGGCACCGCGCTCGGCTGGCCGGCCGCCGGCACCAGCGGGAGGAACAGCGCGTACCCCTGGGTGCCGGGCGGGACGGTGACCGGAATCGCCCAGCCGGGCTGCCCCTCCGCGCCGGGCCACGGCACCGGTGGGGGCGCGCCCTCCATGCTGGGCATCACCAGCAGATAGGGCTGGGAAGGTGGGACGTCGCCCGCGGGAGGCCCGTTCGCCGGGGCGGCGCGGGAGGGCTCGGGGGACGGTTCCGGCTCGGGCAAGGGACGCTCCTCGATCACAGGGTTTCGTCACTGTAGGTCCCCCCACATGCGCCCCGCCGCCCCGTCTGTCCGTTCGGTCACGTCGGCCCGGCCGATCGGCGCGGATCGAACCTTTGACGTCTCGCGGCCGTACCAGTGCGCGGGAGGTCGATCACATGGCCGCACGCCGCGCCCTCGTCGCGCTCGCCGCCGTCGCCGTGACGGTGCCGCTCGCCGCCACGCCGGCCGGCGCGCACGGTGCGCCGACCAGCCCGCTGAGCCGGGCCGCCACGTGCGGGCCGGAAGGTGGTGGCCGGGCGCGGACGCCCGCGTGCCGGGCCGCGATCGCCGCCGGAGCGGCGGTACGCGAGTGGGACAACATCCGGGTCGGCGGCGTCGACGGGCGGGACCGGGAACGCATCCCGGACGGGGAACTGTGCAGCGGCGGGCTGTCCGCGTACCGGGGGCTGGACCTGCCGCGCGCGGACTGGCCGGCCACCACGCTCACCGCCGGCGCCCGGCACACGTTCCGCTACCGCACCACCATCCCGCACCAGGGCACGTTCCGGTTCTACGTCACCACCGGCTCGTACTCGCCGCAGCGGCGGCTGACCTGGGCGGACCTGGAGAAGAAGCCGTTCCTTCAGGTCACCGACCCGCCGATCCGCTCCGGGGCGTACGAGATGCGGGGGCGGCTGCCGGCCGACCGGACCGGCCGGCACATCGTCTACGTCATCTGGCAGAACTCGGACACCCAGGACACCTACTACTCCTGTTCGGACGTGATCTTCCGGGCGGCACGCGGTGAGCCGGACGCGACACCGGCAGCGCCGGAGGCGAGCGCGTCGCCTCCGCGTACCCTCGCCGGGGCGGCGACCGACGACGAGCCGGCCGGGCCGGTGGCGACGGTGACCGACGGCGGACCGCTGTCCCGGCCGCTCGTGCTCGGCGCGGCGGCGCTCGTCGTCGCGCTGCTCGCCGCGGCGGTGGTCGGACGGCGGCTGAGCCGGGCCGGCGGCCCTCCGCCCGGGCGGCCGTGCGGTGTCCGCAACCACCGCGCCGGGCGGCGCCGCGTCTGGTGAGTCAGCCGAGCAGGCCCTCGATCTCGGCCAGGTCGTCACCGGCGAGGTCGAGGTTGTCCAGCGCGGCCACGTTGCCCTCCAGCTGCGCCACGCTGCTCGCGCCGATGATGAGGCTGGTCATGCGCGGGTCGCGCAGCGCCCAGGCCAGGGCGAGCTGGGCGAGCGTCTGACCGCGCCGCTCGGCCACCGCGGCGAGCCCCCGGACCGTCGCCATCGTCTCCTCGTCGAGGTCGGCCTCGTTGAGGAAGACGCTCGTGCGTACCCGGGAGTCGGCCGGGATGCCGGTGAGATAACGGTCGGTGAGCAGGCCCTGGGCGAGCGGGCTGTACGCGATGCAGCCGGCGCCGACGCCCTCCAGCGTGTCCAGCAGGCCGTCGCTCTCCGTCCAGCGGTTCATCATCGAGTACGACGGCTGGTTGATCAGCAGCGGCGTGCCCAGGTCACGCAGGATCTCGGCGGCGCGCTCGGTCTGCTCCGAGTCGTAGTTGGAGATGCCCACGTAGAGCGCCTTGCCGGAGCGGACGATCGCGTCGAGCGCGCCCATCGTCTCCTCCAGCGGGGTCTCCGGGTCGAAGCGGTGCGAGTAGAAGATGTCGACGTAGTCCAGCCCGAGGCGGCGCAGCGACTGGTCCAGCGACGAGATCAGGTACTTGCGCGAGCCCCACTCGCCGTACGGGCCGGGCCACATCAGGTACCCGGCCTTGCTGGAGATCACCAGCTCGTCCCGGTACGGCTTCAGGTCGCCTGCGAGCAGCCGGCCGAAGTTCTCCTCCGCCGACCCGGGCGGAGGACCGTAGTTGTTGGCCAGGTCGAAGTGGGTGATGCCGAGGTCGAAGGCGCGGCGGACGATGTCGCGCTGCCGCTCGAAGGGCCGGTCCGGTCCGAAGTTGTGCCACAGGCCGAGGGAGATGACGGGGAGCTTCAGCCCGCTCCGGCCGCTGCGCCGGTAGATCATCTCGTGGTAACGGTCGTCGCTGGCGAGGTATGTCACGAGGTCATTCTGTCCGCAGCGGAGTGCGGCCGCAGCGGCGCGGGTACGTTCGGCCACATGCGTTACGTGCAGCTCGACACCCCCAAGCCCATCTCCAAGATCGGCCTCGGCACCTGGCAGTTCGGCTCCAAGGAGTGGGGCTACGGCCCCGACTACGAGCGCCGCGCCGCCGAGATCGTCCGGCGGGCGCTCGACCTGGGCGTCACCCTGTTCGACACCGCCGAGCTGTACGGCTTCGGCCGCAGCGAGCGCATCCTCGGCTCGGCGCTGGGCGGCGACCGGAGCAAGGTCGTCGTCGCCAGCAAGATCTTCCCGCTGCTGCCGGTCGCCCCCGTGGTGCAGCAGCGCGCCGTCGCCTCCGCCGCCCGGCTCGGCGTCGACGGCATCGACCTCTACCAGGTGCACCAGGCCAACCCGGTGGTCGCCGACACCACCACCATGCGCGGCATGCGCTCGCTGCAGGACGTCGGACTGGTCGGCGAGGTCGGCGTCAGCAACTACGGCCTGCGCCGGTGGCGGTTCGCCGAGGCCGCGCTGGGCCGCCGGGTGCTGAGCAACCAGGTCCGCTACAGCATGATCGACCGCGGCCCCGAGGAAGACCTCATCCCGTACGCGGAGCAGGCCGGCCGGATCGTCATCGCGTACTCGCCGCTGGCGCAGGGTTTCCTCTCCGGCCGTTACGACGCCACGAACCCGCCCGCCGGGGCGGTACGCCGGGCCAACCCGTACTTCCTGCCGGAGAACCTGGAACGCGGCACCGCGCTGATCGCCACGCTGCGCGAGGTGGCCGACGCGCACGACGCCACGCCGAGCCAGATCGCGCTCGCGTACGTGCTGCGGCACCCGAACGTGGTGGCCATCCCCGGCGCGTCCGGGGTCGAGCAGATGGAACGCAACGCGGCCGCCGCCGAGATCGACCTGACCGACGACGAGTACGCCGCGCTGGTCGCCGCCGCGCGCGCGTTCCGCCCGGTCACCGGCCTGGCCGCGGTGCCCCGGATGGTCCGCGCCCGCCTCGGGAGGTGAGCGGCGCTCCGGCGGCGTCAGTGGCGACGGGCGCCGCCGGTCATCGGAGCGCGCTAGCGTGGATCGGGTGACCGCTCCCAACCAGGTTCTCCCGGTCCCGCCCGCCGAGCTGCCGAGCACGCTCGGCGCGTTGCGCGCGACCGGCCACCAGTACCGCACGGTCAAGCAGGAACTCCGAGACAACCTCCTCGCCCGGATGGGCTCCGGCGAGGACCGCTTCCCCGGCATCGTGGGCTACGAGGACACGGTGCTGCCCGAGGTCGAGCGCGCGCTGCTCGCCGGGCACGACATGGTGCTGCTCGGCGAGCGCGGGCAGGGCAAGACCCGCCTGATCCGCTCGCTCGGCGCGCTGCTGGACGAGTGGACCCCGGTGATTCCCGGCTCGGTGCTCAACGAGCACCCGATGCACCCGATCACCCCCGCCTCCCGGGCACTGGTCGACTCGGCCGGCGACGACCTGCCGATCGGCTGGCTGCACCGCTCGATGCGGTACGGCGAGAAGCTCGCCACGCCGGACACCAGCGTCGGCGACCTGATCGGCGACGTCGACCCGATCCGGCTCGCCCAGGGGCGCACGCTCGGCGACCCGGAGACCATCCACTTCGGGCTCGTACCGCGTACCAACCGGGGCGTCTTCGCCGTCAACGAGCTGCCCGACCTGGCCGAACGCATCCAGGTGGCGCTGCTCAACGTACTGGAGGAGCGCGACATCCAGGTCCGTGGCTACCAGCTGCGGCTGCCGCTGGACCTGCTGCTGGTGGCCAGCGCCAACCCGGAGGACTACACCAACCGGGGCCGGATCATCACGCCGCTCAAGGACCGGTTCGGCGCGGAGATCCGTACCCACTACCCGCTCGACCTCGACCTGGAGCTGTCGCTGATCCGGCAGGAGGCCGACCTGGTCGCCGTCGTGCCGGAACACGTGCTGGAGGTGCTGGCCCGGTTCGCCCGCGACGTGCGGGAGTCCCCGTCGGTGGACCCGCGCTCCGGTGTGTCCGCCCGGTTCGCCATCGCCGCCGCGGAGACGGTGGCCGCCGCCGCGTTGCGTCGTTCCGGTCTGCTGTCAGGTGCCGTGGCCTCTGCTGCTGCCTCGGCTGGCGGGGCCGGGTCGGCGTCCCGGCCGGAGGCGCCGGTGGCCCGGATCGGCGACACCGTGTCGGTGACCTCCACGCTGCGCGGCAAGGTCGAGTTCGAGAGCGGCGAGGAGGGACGCGAGATCGAGGTGCTCGCGCACCTGCTGCGTACCGCCACCGCCGAGACGTTCCGCGCCCGGCTCGCCGGGCTCGACCTGTCCGGCTTCACCGCGATCGTCGCCGAGGGCGGCGCCGTCGAGACCGGGGAACTGGTCTCCTCGGCCGAGCTGCTGCGCCAGGTCGGCACCGTACCGGGGCTGGCCAAGGTGCTCGACCGGCTCGGGCTCGGCGACGCGCCCAGCCCGGAGGCCGCCGCCGCCGGCATCGAGTTCGTGCTGGAAGGGCTGCACCTGACCCGCCGGCTCGGCAAGGACGTCACCGAATCGGGGCGCACCGTCTACGGGGACCGGGACTGACAATGGCCGGCGGCAACCGCTTCCGGTACGGGCAGTGGCGCGGCGGACCCGACCCGCTCGCCCCGCCGTACGACGTGCGCGCCGCTGTGGACGCGGTCGGCTCGGACGTGCTCGCCGGCGGCAGCCTGCGCGAGTCGCTGCGCGAGCTGCTGCGGCGCGGCCCGCAGGGGCGGGGTGGCCTGGACGACCTGGCCGCCCGCGCCCGACGCCTGCGGCGGGAGGCGCTGCGCCGCGGCGACCTGGACGGCGCCGTAACCCGGGCCCGCGCGCTGCTCGACCAGGCGCTCGCCGCCGAACGCGACGAGCTGCGCGGCCGCGACGGCGACGACGCCCGGTTCGCCGAGGCCGTGCTCGACAACCTGCCCCGCTCCACCGCCCGCGCGGTGTCGGAGCTTTCGGGGTACGACTGGGCCAGCGCCGAGGCCCGGCAGACCTACCAGCGCATCCTCGACGGGTTGCGTGGCGACGTGCTGGAGCAGCGCTTCGCCGGGCTGCGCGACGCGGCGCGGGCCGCCGCCGACCCGGCCGCCCAGCGGCAGCTCGCCGAGATGATGCGCGACCTCAACGACCTGCTCGCCCGGCACGCCCGCTCGGAGGACACCACCGACGCGTTCGCCGAGTTCATGGGGCGGCACGGGGAGTTCTTCCCGGAGCGGCCCAGGAACGTCGACGAGCTGATCGACGTGCTGGCCCGGCGGGCGGCTGCAGGTGAGCGACTGATGCGGTCGCTGTCCGACCGGCAGCGCGAGGAACTGGCCGGACTGATGCGCCAGTCGCTCGGCGACCGGCTCGCCGGTGAGCTGTCCCAGCTCGACGCGCACCTGCGGTCGCTGCGGCCGGACCTGAACTGGCAGCGCGGCGAGCGCGTACGCGGCGACCAGCCGCTCGGCTACGGCGAGGCCACCGGTGCGCTCGACGAGATCGCCGAACTCGACGAGCTGCTGGACTCCCTCGACCAGGACCAGCCCGGCGCCACGCTCGACGACGTCGACGTGGAGGCGGTCGCCCGCACGCTGGGCCGCGACGCCGCCGCCGACGTACGCCGGTTGCAGGAACTGGAACGCGAACTGCGCCGCCAGGGCTGGGTCACCCGCGACGCGGACGGGCTGACGCTCAGCCCGAAGGCGCTGCGCCGGCTCGCGAGCACCGCGCTGCGGCGCGTCTTCTCCGACCTGACCGCCGGCCCGCGCGGCCAGCACGACCTCCGCACCGCGGGCGCGGCCGGCGAGGTGAGCGGGGCGTCCCGCCCCTGGGAGTACGGCGACGAGCAGCCGCTGGACGTGGTGCGCACACTCACCCGCGCGGTACGCCGGGCCGGCCCCGGAGTGCCGGTGCCGCTCGCGGTCGAGGACTTCGAGGTGGTGGAGACCGAACGGCGGGCGTCGGCGGCCGTGGTGCTCTGCGTCGACCTGTCGTACTCGATGATCTCGCAGGGGCGCTGGGGCCCGATGAAACAGACCGCGCTGGCCCTGTCGCACCTGATGGCCACCCGGTTCCCGCAGGACGCGTTGCAGATCGTCGGCTTCGGCCGGGAGGCGATGCCGCTGACCCAGCAGGAACTGGCGGCGGTGGAGCCGGACATGCAGCAGGGAACCAACCTCCAGCACGCGCTGCGGCTCGCCGGCCGGCACCTGCGCCGCCACCCTGGTGCCGAGCCGGTGGTGCTCGTGGTCACCGACGGCGAGCCCACCGCGCACCTGGACCCGGAGGACGGCGAGGCGTACTTCCACTGGCCGCCGCTGCCGGAGACCATCTCGGCGACGATCCGGGAGGTGGACCGGCTGACCCGGTACGGCGCGACGCTCAACCTGTTCATGCTGGGCGACGATCCGGGGCTGCGCCGGTTCGTGGACGCGGTGGCGCGGCGCTCTGGTGGCCGGATGTTCACCCCCGACCTGGACGACCTGGGCGAGTACGTGGTGTCCGACTACCTACGAGCCCGCCACGGCCGCCGCTGACCCCGCGCTCCCTCGTCCTCCCGCCCGCGTCCCCGCATGTTCTCGTCGATCTTGGAGTTGTGGCGCCCAGGATGCCCGGGTTCGCACTCTTCGCGAGGCACCACAACTCCAAGATCCCCGACCCCAGGCCCCCTGAGTGTGCGCGATCTTGCACTTTGGTACCCCGCAAACCGGGCAAATGGGGTGCCTGGAGGGCGCGAACTGCAAGATCGCGGGGCCGGTCGCGGCCGCTTCGCTCCCGCCCAGCGCACCGCCCTGCCCGCTCGCGTCGATCATGAACTTGGCGGCACTTGGTGTCCGTTATGTCGCCGCTAACCTCATGATCAACCCTGTGGTGGGTGCCCGGGGAGGCTTCTTCGAGGGTGATCAAGGGGTTTGTGTCCTCGTGGGTGCCGGAAAGGGCCGCAAAATCCTTGATCAACAGGGCGCAGGGCGAGGCGCCCGAGCTGGACTCGGTGAGGTTTGGCGTGTGTGGGCGGGGTGTCGGGTTTGGGGGTGGTGGGCGGCACTCTGGTGGCGGAATCGTGGGCGGGCCGGTGGCGTTGTAACCGGGTGAACGACCGAGCAAGGCCGCGCCCCCGGAGCGAGGGGGTGCGGGCTGTGGGAACAGTGCCGGTCGTTGAGTACGTGCGACGGCGTGAGCCGCGGGGAATCATCCCGCCCGGCCGGTCGTTGAGCATGGTTCCGGCGACGTGAGCCCCCGCGCCGCCCCCCGGTGGTGTGAGGCGCCCGGGAATGATGTCGGGCCGATGGTCGTTGGACCTGCTTCCGGCGCCGCGTAGAGGCCCCCCGCCCCGCGAGCAGCCGAGATCCCTTGAGACTTCTTTGAGCGCCTGACGGTGCCCACGCACCCCCGGTCCCCCCGGGGGGTGTGTCGACCCCCGAATGGAGCCCCCATCATGAACACGATTCTGCGTAAGAGCGTTCTGGGTATTGCTGGTCTGGCTTTCACCGGTGGCGTGTTCGCCGGCCCGGTCGCCGCCCACGCGGCCGACACCACCCACGCGGTCAAGCCCGTCAGCGTGACTGTGCAGGGTGACAAGCTGATCCCGCACGGCGT
>NZ_MAGP01000081.1 GCF_002926165.1 Micromonospora chalcea
CGCCTGACAGTGAGGATGTAGGGGTGGGGTCACCCGGCCTGGTCTGACTCACCGCCTGACCGACGTTGCTGTCCTGGAGCGGATCCGTCGGCTTGGTCCGGGTGACCCCGTTCCTGCACGTCACTGGCAGGGGCGTCGTGACCTGATAGGAGCCTGTGCAAGAGGTCCCGTCACTGTCCTGTCCGCCCGTCCCGGCGAGTGCGTGCCGACCCTGTTCGGTGCAAGCGAGAGGGACGACGGTTCCAGCATGACAGCCAAGAAGCGCAAGGTCACCGGTGGCGTCGATACTCACGGCCGGACCCATCACGCCGCCGTGGTCGACCAGACCGGACGGGAAATCGCTGATCGCCAGTTCCCCGCCACCGCAGCCGGTTACCGACAGTTGCTGGCCTGGCTGCGAACCTTCGGCACGATCGTGAAGATCGGCGTCGAGGGCACCGGCGCCTACGGCGCTGGTCTGGCCCGCTACCTGACCAGCCAGAAGATCATGGTGGTCGAGGTCGACCGGCCGGACCGCAAGACCCGGCGAACGAAGGGCAAGTCCGACCCGATCGACGCCCTGGCCGCCGCCCGCGCTGCCCTGTCCGGACAGGCCAGTGGCCTGCCGAAGACCCGCACCGGACCGGTCGAGGCGATCCGCGCCCTGCGGGTGGCCCGCAACGGCGCGGTCAAGGCCCGCACCGCCGCCATCAACCAGCTCCACGGTCTGCTCACCGCCGCCCCCGAGAACCTGCGCGCCGACCTGGCCGGCCACACCGGCACGAACCTGATCCACCGCTGCGCCAGCCTCACCAGCGACGACACCCGGCTCAGCGATCCCGTCGAGGCGACCAAAGCCGCCCTCACCGCGATCGCCACCCGCATCCAGGCCCTCACCGCCGAGATCACCCTCGCCGACCGGCGACTACGCCCCGCCGTCACCCGCACCGCTCCCACTCTCAGCGGACTGTTCGGCGTCGGACCCGACGTCGCCGGTCAACTCCTGACCACCGCCGGCGACAACCCCGACCGGCTCCGCAGCGAAGCCGCCCTGGCCCACCTCTGCGGCGCCGCACCCATCCCCGCCAGCTCAGGACGCACCGACCGACACCGCCTCAACCGCGGCGGCGACAGAGCCGCGAACAAAGCCCTGCACACCATCGCTCTCTGCCGCCTGCGCCACGACCCCCGCACCCACGCCTACCAAGAGAAACGCACCAAACAAGGCCTCACCAAGAAAGAGATCATCCGCTGCCTCAAGCGCTACATCATCCGCGAGGTCCACACCGCCCTCCTCGCCGACTACACCGCCCTCAACACCCCTTGACATCCATAGGAGCATCCG
>NZ_MAGP01000082.1 GCF_002926165.1 Micromonospora chalcea
GGACCGGGGGCATCGGCCAGTGGGGGCGGTCGGCGTCCCGGAGGGCTGCCGAGCGTACCGCCGCCAGCTGCCGCTCCACCTCGGCGAAGTGGTCCGGGGCGAGCGGACCCCAGCTCAGCGCTGCCGCGTTCTCCTCGACCTGGGCGACGGTACGGGCGCCGGGGATCGGCACCGCGCGGCCGCTGCGCGCCCAGATCCACCCGATCGCCCCCTGCGCGAGGGTACGGCCGTCGGCGGTCAACGCGTCGCGGACGGCACCGACCCGGCGCAGCCACTCCGGGGCGGGCCGGCCGCTGCGGAACCACTCCAGCCAGGTCGGCCCGAGTCCGCGTACGTCGTCGCGGGGCAGCGTCGACTCCGGCGTGTACTTGCCGGTGAGCAGCCCCATCCCGAGCGGTCCCCGGGCCAGGCTGGCCAGGTCGTGCTTGTCGCAGGCGTCGAGCATGGCCGGGGCGTCGCGGAGCACCGACAGCGCGTGCTGCACGGCGGCGGCGCCCCGGGCGACCTGGGCGAACGCGGCGGCCCGGTCGGCCCGGTCGGTACTCCAGCCGTACCCCCGGATCAGGCCGTCGTCCATCAGGTCGTCGAGCGTGCCGATGAGCGCCTCGGCCCGGGGCAGCGGCAGGTCACCGAGGTGCAGCTGGTAGAGGTCGATGTGGTCGGTGCCCAGCCGGCGCAGCGAGTCGGTCACCGCCCGGCGCAGGTAGTGCGGCGAGGCGTTCTCCCCGGTGGCCTGCCGGGCGCTCTCGTCGAACGTGTAACCGAACTTCGTGGCGATCACGGCCTCGCCGCGCCGCCCGGCGAGCGCCCGGCCGAGCACCCGCTCGCCGTGCCCGGCGCCGTACGTGTCGGCGGTGTCGAACAGCGTGACACCGAGGTCGAGCGCGCGGCGGATCGCGCGTACCGACTCGTCGTCGTCGACCTGGCCCCAGCCCAGCGGGCGGGCGCCCTCGGCCCAGGGGCCGCCGATGGCCCAGCACCCCATACCGAGGGCGCTCACCTCGATGCCGCTGCGCCCCAACTGTCGCTTGTCGACTGCCACCGCCGCATCCTGTCATCTTCCCGGCGATCGCGGGCCGGTTCGTAGCCGAAGAGTCCGGGCGCGATCACGCCGCGTGACGCCAGGCGGTGGACGGTCGCGGTGAACGCGTTATGCCTGAGAGTCATAAATATGGGTCTTGTGACGGATGTGTGGGTCGGGTGTTCATGGGCGGGGTAGTTCGGGTCGGTGGCCGCCGAGGCTGAGCATGGCCATGGCAATGAGGGCTTCGGATGAGTGGAAGCCGAAGGCCAT
>NZ_MAGP01000083.1 GCF_002926165.1 Micromonospora chalcea
TCTGTGTTAAAGATGGCTGGTTGTACTATATCTTTGGTGGGGAAGACTTCTTCTCTCCCTGGAGCATAGGGGATAACAGTGCGAGGTTATGGTACAAACATGATGGGCATCCGGCTGACTTATATAGCTACCGGATAAAGATTGAAGACCACCCGTACGTATCACGTGATTTCAAATACGGAGCAACTCCTAACCGTACAATACCTGTCGCCATGGGGGTAGATGGTGTACGCCATGTAGAAGCACCTTTAACGTTTGACAATGATGTAAGCGTGTACTCCCTGCATGTAACGGGGCTGGAATACGATGGTACACAACAGTCTGCCGTGCGCGCACGGTTTGATGGTGATTACGGGCTGATTTCAAAAACAGTCCCCACTAAAACCCCATCGGGTCAAAGACTGATAGTTAGCGGTGGTGATGGTGCATCCAGTTCCGATGGTGCGTTGCTGCAACTGTACGGGGCAAACCATGCAAAGCCTAACAGGGCTATTATGTATGCGTCAGGAGGCTTCTACTCATACAACAATTTTCTTCCTTACTTAGACTCGAAAGTGTCTTTAGGTTCGGCAGGTAATAGGTGGACTACGATGTACGCGGCCACCGGTACGATAAACACGTCTGATGGTACACTTAAGACGAACAAAGAGGAAATTGAGGGACAACTCCTTACCGCATGGGAGGATATACATGTAATATCTTTTAAGTGGCTTGAAAGCCTAGCAATCAAGGGTGACACTGCAAGGATACACTTCGGTGTGATAGCCCAAGATGTGCGAGACATCTTGGTCGACCATGGGCTTATGGAGAAAGATTCTACCGATTGTAAATATGCTTTCTTGTGCTACGACTCAATTGAAGCCGCGTATGATATTGATGAAGATGGCCAGACTGTACAAGTATCCCCTCCCGGCGGCAGATGGGGGGTTAGGGCGGACCAGATGTTCTTCATAGAGATTGCCTATCAGCGTAAGAAGATGCGCGAGTTCGATAAGAGGTTGGCAGCACTAGAAGATAAATAAAACTAAGGCCCCGAACGGGGCCTTTTCTCTACTCTTCTGATAACTTCTCCAGTACAAACGCCAGTTGCGCATTAGCGGCGTCTCTTTGCTGC
>NZ_MAGP01000084.1 GCF_002926165.1 Micromonospora chalcea
CCTGCTGCTTCATCTTTCTCTTTCAATTTAAGTCGCTTCTTTAGCTCTTCAATCTTCTCTTGTGCCTTCTTGTAATCAGGCTCTGATTGACGAATCTTAGCAGACTCCGCTTCAAATTGTGCGTGTGCTTTTGTATCTTTAGCTGCATTTCGTGCATTTCGCTCTACAAGGTCAATTGCATTAAGTGCAGCCTGATAGGTAGAGAAACCTTGACGAGCCAAGGCAGCACCACCTGCCGCTTCCTTCATGTAGTTATCTGTTAACTCTTCCACGTTAGTATTCATAAAGTCACGCATACGAATGCCATTGTACTCTTGAGTAACATCTAAGCCTAAACTCATCTTAGCTCGGTTAGAGATATTATCTTTGGTTTCTTTATTATCCAGAGCTTCTACCATCTTTTCAATTTCTTCATCACTGAAGCCTGCCTTGCGCATTATTGCTTCATACTCTGCTTTAGTCTGACCAGACATAGCCTTTTCGAAACTCATACGTCCTGTCAGAGTGGCATCCACAACACGGTTTACTTGTGCTCGTGCAATTTCATCCGCTACTTCTTTTGGAATTTTACGAGCGCCGTTCTGATAAGCACGAGAGAATAACTCAATGATATCTTCTTTATCGTGCATACCGAATTGACGACGAGCCTTCATACTGTCAAAAATATCAGGCATGTACTTATCATCTGCTTTAACCTTTTCAAACCCAGCTTCACCAGAGCGTTGACGTAATGCTAATGCTTCACGATACATAGCTTGCTGCCCCTCTGCTGCCATACGGATAGACTTAGGCGTAGCCTCATCCATACCGATGCGTACAGCTTCCCATACCTTCTCATTATATTGCTGCACATAGTGAGAGTTAGTATGGCCTGCAACTGGATTGATATTATTTTCTTTGAGCCATAAGTCAAACCCGTCATTGAAACGGTTCATATCAGCAGACTTCAGTCGATTCAAGTTGGTATTCTGCATAAGACTGGCAGATGCCTTTTGCATACCTAAACCTTGCGGAGACTCAAACAGGCGAGCA
>NZ_MAGP01000085.1 GCF_002926165.1 Micromonospora chalcea
GCGCCGACGACCACCCGTTGGGGTTGGTGGGGTCGTTGGAGGTGCGGTAGGAGAACGCGGTCGGCCCCCACTGGTACGCGAGGACCCAGATGTTGCGCGGCGCGAAGTAGAACAACGTCGGCGCCACGGTCCCCGACGACATCGCGTTCTGGCTGGCCGACGCCATCTGCGACCAGTTGGAGAACAGACCGAAGTTCATCGACCCCCACCTCGTGCCGGTGTCGTGGGTGGTGGCGTAGACCAGGTGCTGCCCGTTGTAGGGCACCACCGTGAAGTCCTTCAACGACACCCAGCCCGACCGCGGCTGCGCCAACGCGCCGGTCGAGGACCACCGGTACGACGACGGGAGACTGCAGGTGTTGCCCGGCGGCGGCGTGGTGGGTGGCGCCGTGGTCGGCGGTGCCGTGGTGGGTGAGCCGGTCGGGCCGCCGGTCGGCGTGGTGCCGCCGGTGCAGGTCACGCCGTTGAGCGCGAAGCTGGTCGGCACCGGGTTGCTGCTGGTCCAGGAGCCGTTGAAGCCGAACGACGTGTTGCCGTTCGTCGGGATCGACCCGTTGTAGTCGACGTTGCGCGCGGTGACCGCGGACCCGCTCTGGGTCAGGCTCGTGTTCCACGACTGGGTCACCGTCTGCCCGGCGCCGAACGACCACGTCAGCGTCCAGCTCGACACCGGGTCGCCGAGGTTCGTGATGGTGACGTTGGCGCCGAAGCCGCCCTGCCACTGCGACGAGATCGCGTAGTTCACGGAGCAGCCCGCGGCGGCGGCCCCGGCGGGCAGCTGCGCCACGGCGACCGACGCCGACGCGAGCAGCGCGGCGCCGGCCGACGCCAATATGGCATTGACTGACCTGGATCTGGACATGAATTGACCTCCTGCGGGGGCGGCGGCTCTGGCATTGGCGGTGGCGATTGTTTTGTGAGCGTTAACAGCCGCGTCAGGGATGTTACGGGAGCGCTCCCATGCGCTCAACAACCCATTTCCGCACCCACCGAATCAGCGCGGCCCCCACTCGCCCGCCCAGGACGCGACGATCATGAAGTTGACCGCGTCCAATGCGGACAAATCCGCGGCCCAACTTCATGATCAACGGGGTGGAAGGGGGAGGGGAGAGGGATGGGG
>NZ_MAGP01000086.1 GCF_002926165.1 Micromonospora chalcea
CATGATCGACCGGATCAGCGGCAGTGGGGGTGGGTGGGCGTCCCGGGATGCGGGAGACGGGGGCAGGGTCGGCGCGGGTGATGGCTGTCATTTCTTGCGCAAGGAATGCTTGACTCTTGCAGGCCTGTGGCGGCATTCTGCTCTGACACCCTGCGCCACCACAGAACGGGAATCGACAGCGATGACCTCCGCCACCACCCCCACGCCACGGACCGCCGACGACGACTGGTGGCGGTCCGCGGTCGTCTACCAGGTGTACGTCCGCAGCTTCGCCGACGCGAACGCCGACGGGGTCGGTGACCTCCAGGGCATCCGGCAGCGCCTTCCCTACCTGCGCGACCTCGGCGTGGACGCGCTCTGGCTGACGCCGTTCTACACCTCGCCGCAGGTCGACGCCGGCTACGACGTGGCCGACTACCGCGACGTCGACCCGCTGTTCGGCAACCTGACCGACTTCGACGAGATGATCACCGACGCGCACGCGCTCGGCCTGCGGATCATCGTCGACATGGTCCCCAACCACACCTCCAGCGCGCACCCGTGGTTCGCCGCCGCGCTCGCCGCCGGCCCCGGTTCGCCGGAGCGTGAGCGCTACCTGTTCGCCGACGGCAAGGGCGAGCAGGGCGAGCTGCCCCCGAACGACTGGGAGAGCATCTTCGGCGGCCCGGCCTGGACGCGCGTGGTCGACGGCCAGTGGTACCTGCACCTGTTCGACCCGGCCCAGCCCGACCTGAACTGGCGTCACCCCGAGGTGCGGGCCGAGTTCGAGGACGTCCTGCGCTTCTGGCTGGACAGGGGCGTGGACGGCTTCCGGATCGACGTGGCCCACGGAATGATCAAGGCCGAGGGCCTGCCGGACGTCGGTTTCAACTCGATGACCACCGGCCGGCGCCAGTCCGAGCTGCTGGGCAAGGGCCGGCTGCCGTACTTCGACCAGGACGAGGTGCACGACATCTACCGCGCCTGGCGGCCGATCCTGGACAGCTACCCCGGCGGCCGGATGGCGGTGGCCGAGGCGTGGGCCGAGACCCCGCAGCGGCTGGCCCGCTACATCGGCCCGGACGAGCTGCACCAGGCGTTCAGCTTCGACTTCCTCGACGCCACCTGGTCGGCCGACTCGTTCCGCAAGGTGATCGACACGGCGCTGGCCGAGTCCACGATCGTGGGCGCGCCGACCACCTGGGTGCTGTCCAACCACGACCGGCAGCGGCACGTCACCCGGTACGGCGACGGCGAGGTCGGCCTGCGCCGCGCCCGCGCCGCCGCGCTGCTGATGTTCGCGCTGCCCGGCTGCGCGTACGTCTACCAGGGCGAGGAACTGGGCCTGCCGGAGGTGCTGGACCTCCCCGACGTGCTGCGCCAGGACCCGGCGTTCCGGCGTACCGGGGAGAGCCGCGACGGCTGCCGGGTGCCGATCCCGTGGGGCGGCGACCTGCCCCCGTACGGCTTCGGGCCCGACGGCAGCGAGCTGAGCTGGCTGCCGGCGCCGGCGACCTGGCGGGAGCTGTCGGTGGCCGCCCAGGCCGGTGCGCCCGGCTCGACGCTGGAGCTGTACCGGACCGCGCTGCGGATCCGGCACGAGCACCCGGCGCTCGCCGGGGTCGGCGGCATCACCTGGCTGGAGACCGAGCCCGGCGTACTCGCGTTCCGCCGCGCCGCCGGGGACGCCGAGCTGACCTGTGTGGTCAACATCAGCGGC
The DNA here is from genome assembly GCF_002926165.1 of Micromonospora chalcea. Taxonomy (GTDB): domain Bacteria; phylum Actinomycetota; class Actinomycetes; order Mycobacteriales; family Micromonosporaceae; genus Micromonospora; species Micromonospora chalcea. The sequence goes on from NZ_MAGP01000086.1 coordinate 1,700, forward strand.
GCCGACGTGACGGTGAGCGGTCACGGCCGCCCGCTCGTCGCGAGCGCCGACCTCACCGAGCGGGGCGACGGGCACGTCCTGCCGGTGGACGCGGCTGCGTGGTTCGAACGGCGCTGAGCCGGGTAACCCGCCAACGACCTGGCCGTCCGTTGTGCTCCGCGCCGACGGGCGGCTGGGCTGCCGGCCCCTTGTGGTGGGGGGTGAGGTGGTCCCGGCCCCTCGGGAGTCCGCTCCCGGGGGGCCGGTGTCCATCCTGGCAGCCCGGGGTACCACCGGGGGATGACCGCACGCGTGGCGCAGTACACCCTCGATGTCAGCGACCTGGACCGGATGGCCCGGTTCTGGTCCGCCGCCCTCGGCTACACCGTCTCGCAGGGCGACGACGGCAACGCGAAGCTCTACCCGCCGCCCGGCCGGCCCGGCCCGACCGTCTGGTTGCAGGGCAGCGGCACCCCGAAGCGCGGCAAGAACCGGCTCCACCTGGACCTGGTCGCCGACGAGGGGCAGACGGCGGAGGTCGAGCGACTGATCGGGCTCGGCGCCCGGCGCGCCGACGTCGGGCAGACCGGCGCGGAGGGCTTCGTGGTGCTCGTCGACCCGGAGGACAACGAGTTCTGCGTGCTCGACGGGCCGCCGCGCTGAGCGTCCTCAGCCGCCCTTGGCGGTGAGCAGCGCGGCGATCCGGGCGAACCCGGCCCGGATCTCCTCCCGGTCGGGCGCCTTCGCCGGCTCGGGCTCCGGCTCGCGCTCGGCGGCCCGTTCCAGCTCCTCGTCGATGACGTCCTCGAAGTCGCCGTACAGGTCAGCCTGGTCGATCCCGGCCGCCTCGTCCTCGGCGGCGATCTGCGCGGCGGCGATCTCACCCCGGATCTCCTCCGGCGTGAGCGCGGGCAGCAGCGGCTCCACCACCGCCATCAACTGCTCCTCGGAGTTCGGGGAGGGGTGGCCGTTGATCTCGTCGACCAGGGCCCGCACCGCCGCCACCGCCATGGCGGCCACCGGCTGGCGCACTGTGGTCAGCGGCGGGTCGGTGAACGCCATCAGCGGGGAGTCGTCGTACCCGACCACGGAGACGTCGTCGGGCACCGACAGGCCGCGCTGGCGGGCGGCCCGGATCGCGCCGAGCGCCATCAGGTCCGAGCCGCAGACCAGTCCGGTCACGCCGCGTTCGATGAGCCGGCCGGCGGCGGCCTCGCCGCCCTCGACGCCGAACAGCGACAGCTCGGTCAGCTCGGTCAGCTCGTCGGAGGTGATGTCGGTGAGGCGCCCCATCGCGGCCTTGTAGCCGGCGACCTTGCGCTGCACCGGCACGAACCGGTCCGGGCCGGTGATCAGGCCGATCCGGCGGTGCCCGAGCGCGACCAGGTGGGCGACCGCCAGTTCGGCGGACTCCCGGTCGTCGCAGGAGACGAACGGCGCGGGGATGCCCGGCGCGTACCCGTTGATCATGACGATCGGCAGCGGCCGGGCCAGCAGCGTGCGGTAGCGGTCGTGGTCCGCGGCGGTGTCGGCGTGCAGGCCGGAGACGAAGACGATGCCGGAGACCTGCCGGTCCAGCAGCATCTCCACGTACTCGTCCTCGCGGACGCCGCCTGGGGTCTGCGTGCAGAGCACCGGTGTGTAGCCGGTGGGGGCGAGCGCGGACTCGATGATCTGGGCGAACGCCGGGAAGATCGGATTGTCCAGCTCCGGCACGACCAGGCCGACCAGCCCGGCGCTGCGCTTGCGCAACCGGGCCGGACGTTCGTACCCGAGCACATCGAGGGCGGTGAGGACGGCCTGCCGGGTCTCGGGGGCCACGCCGGGGCGGTCGTTGAGCACCCGCGACACCGTGGCCTCGCTGACTTCGGCCTGTTGGGCGATGTCGGACAGTCGAGCGCGCATGTGCGGCACTTTAGCCCAACGGCAAAGTCTTGCGTACACTTCTGCAAGCCCTTCCATTCTCTGCAACCTCTTGCTAACGTCCCCGCAACATGCGAGAGCAGCGGCGCAGCACCCCTGTGCCGGTCAGCAAGAAATTTCAGAGGTTTCCACTGGCGGGCCGCCCTTCCCCCGGCGGGCCGCCATGACGACAGGAGTACCGATGCGCATCCGTACCGCGGGTGTGGTCGCCGTCCTCGGCCTGGCGCTCGCCGCCTCCGGCTGTGGTGACAGCGGCAGCGACGACAAGCCGGCCGCCGGCGAGTCCGCCAAGGCGACCGGCGGCAAGCTGGTCATCTGGGCCGACGACAAGCGCACGGCCGCCCTCAAGCCGTTCGCCGAGGAGTTCGGCAAGGAGAACGGCGTGACCGTCGAGGTCCAGGCCGTCTCCAAGGACCTGCAGACCAACTTCGTCACCGCCTCGCAGCAGGGCAGCGGCCCGGACGTCGTGGTCGGCGCGCACGACTGGATCGGCAACCTGGTCCAGAACGGCGCCATCGACCCGGTGCAGCTCCCGGCCGAGCAGAAGAGCGGCTTCAACGAGACCGCGATCAAGGCCGTCACGTTCAACGGCCAGCTCTACGGCGTGCCCTACGCCACCGAGAACGTCGCGCTGATCCGCAACACCGAGCTGGCCCCCGAGGCGCCGAAGACGATCGAGGACCTGGTCGCCACCGGCAAGAAGCTCAAGGCCGAGAAGAAGGCCAGCGAGATCCTGTGCCTGCAGTCCGGCCAGAACGGCGACGCCTACCACATCTACCCGCTCTACACCTCCGGCGGCGGCTACCTGTTCGGCACCACGGCGAACGGCGACTACGACCCGAAGGACCTGGGCGTGGGCAAGCCGGAGTCGATCGCTGCCTTCCAGAAGATCGCCAAGCTGGGTGAGAAGGGCGAGGGTGCGTTGAAGCGCTCCATCACCGGCGAGAACTCCATCGCCACCTTCACCGGCAAGAAGTGCGCGTTCCTGGTCTCCGGCCCGTGGGCTGTGGCCGACGCCAAGAAGGCCAACATCTCCTACGACATCTCCCCGGTCCCCGGCTTCGCCGGTGGCCAGGAGGCCCAGCCGTTCGTCGGCGTCCAGGCGTTCTACGTGGCCGCCAAGGGCAAGAACAAGGCCCTGGCCCAGGAGTTCGTCACCAACTACGTGACCAAGCCCGAGCTGGCCGTCGCGCTGTACAAGGCCGAGCCGCGCCCGCCGGCGCTGACCGCCGCCTTCGACCAGGTCAAGGGCGAGGACCCGGACCTGGCCAAGTTCTCCGAGGCCGGCAAGAACGGCCAGGTGCTCCCGGCGATCCCGGCCATGGCCGCGATCTGGGACCCGTTCGGCAAGGCGGAGGCCGCCATCATCGGCGGCGCCGACCCGGCCAAGACGATCACGGCCGCCGGCAAGACCATCCAGGGTCAGATCAAGTAATGAGCGCGCCGCTGTCCGGCCCGGGGTCTGCACCGCAGGCCCCGGGCCGGGAGCCCGCACGCCCCGGGCTCCCGCGCACGTCCCGTACCGCGCGGCAACACGCGCCGATCACCGCGACCGGCCTCGTCGTCAAGGTGGTCCTGCTCGGCCTGGTGGCCGGGATCGCGATCTGGGCGGCCTTCCCGCTCATCGAGGCCGAACACTGGATCGGGCTGGGCATCCTGGTGGCCACCACCGCCGGCCTGTTCTACCTCTACCTGAGCCGCCGGCACATCCCGGCCAAGTACCTGGTCCCCGGCACGCTCTTCCTGATCGCCTTCCAGGTCTTCCCGGTGCTCTACACCGCGAGCACCGCGTTCACGAACTTCGGCGACGGCCACCGCGGCAGCAAGGACGACGCGATCGTCGCCGTGCAGACCTCCTCGGTGAAGCAGGTCCCCGGCTCGACCGAGTACAACCTCACCATCGCCACGAAGGGCGACCCGGCGAGCGGCCCCCTGGTCTTCCTGCTCAGCGACCCGAAGACCAAGGACGTCTTCGCCGGCGACGCGGACGGGCTGCGCAAGCTGGACGCCGCCGACGTCGAGGTGAGCAGCCTCAGCGGCAAGATCACCGCCGCGGACGGCTACACCCTGCTGAACATCGGGCAGGCCAGCAGCCGCAGCGACGCCGTCACCGCGCTCATCGTGCCCACCGACGAGGGCGCCATCCGCTCCAACGGCCTCACCCGGGCCTACGAGGGCAAGGCGATCCGGGCATACGACGCCGGCTGCGACTGCGTCAAGGACAGCGAGACGGGCAAGACGTGGACCGCAGACGAGGAGTCCGGCTCCTTCGTCGCCGCCGACGGCGAGCGTCTCGCCCAGGGCTGGAAGGTCGACGTCGGGCTGAAGAACTTCAGCACCGTGCTCACCGACCCGAACATCTCCGGCCCGTTCTTCGGCACGCTGGCCTGGAACTTCGCGTTCGCGATCGGCTCCACCGGCCTGACGTTCCTGCTCGGCATGGCCATCGCGCTCGCGCTGCACTCACCCCGGATGCGGGGTACCAACTTCTACCGGGTGCTGCTGATCCTGCCGTACGCCATGCCGTCGTTCGCGATGCTGCTGATCTGGCGGGACATGTTCAACACCGACTTCGGCCTGCTCAACAACCTGTTCGGGCTGGACGTCGACTGGTTCGGCGGCAACTGGTCGGCCCGGATCGCGGTGCTGCTGGTGCAGCTCTGGCTCGGCTACCCGTACATGTTCCTGGTCGCCACCGGCGCGTTGCAGGCCATTCCGCGGGAGCTGACCGAGGCGACCTCGGTCGACGGCGCGTCGCCCTGGCAGTCGTTCCGGTCGGTCACCCTGCCGCTGCTGCTGGTGGCGCTCTCGCCGCTGCTGATCGCGTCGTTCGCGTACAACTTCAACAACGTCAACGCGATCCTGTTCACCACCGAGGGCGGTCCGTTCGCGCCGGACAACCCGACGAACGGCGCCACCGACCTGCTGATCACCTACACGTACCGGCTCGCGTTCGGCGCACAGGGCGCCGAGTTCGGCCTGGCCGCCACCGTCTCGATCTTCATCTTCGCGATCGTGGCGACGGTGTCGGCGATCAGCTTCCGGCGGACCCGTAAGCAGGAGGAGGTGTACTCGTGACCACAATCGCGCGGAAGCCCACGGCCACCCGCACGCCGGCCCGCCGCTCGCGTGGACGCTGGTTCGCGCAGGTCGGCTGGCGGCACGTGGTGGGCGTGCTGGCCGTGGCGTTCAGCCTCTTCCCGATCCTGTTCGTGATCTCGGCGGCGCTCAACCCGCTCGGCACGCTCTCCTCCACCGAGCTGCTGCCGACCGGCGCGTCGCTGGAGAACTTCACGAACCTGTTCGACCGGACCGCGTTCGGCCACTGGTTCCTCAACTCGCTGCTGCTGGCGGGCGTGGCCAGCTTCGCGTCGATCTTCCTGTCGTCGCTCGCGGCGTACGCGTTCTCCCGGATGCGCTTCGCCGGGCGCCGGGTCGGCCTGCTCGCGCTGCTGCTGATCCAGATGTTCCCGCAGTTCCTGGCGATCGTGGCGATCTTCCTGATCTTCACCACGCTCACCGACCTCTACCCGGCGATCGGGTTCAACACCCCGTGGGGCCTGTTCCTGCTCTACATGGGTGGCGCGCTCGGCGCGAACACCTGGCTGATGAAGGGCTTCTTCGACACGCTGCCGAAGGAGCTGGACGAGTCGGCGACCATGGACGGCGCGTCGCACGTGCAGGTCTTCTTCCGGATCATGCTGCCGCTGGTGGCGCCGATCCTGGCGGTGACCGGCCTGCTCGCCTTCATCGGATCGATCAACGAGTTCATCATCGCCAACGTGTTCCTCACCGAACCCGAGGCGAAGACGCTCGCGGTCGGCATGTACGGCCTGGTGGCTGGCGAGCGCAACAACAACTTCGGGATGTTCGCGGCGGGCACCCTGCTCACCGCGATCCCGACGGTGCTGGTGTTCCAACTGCTCCAGCGCTACATCGTCTCCGGACTCACCTCCGGAGCGGTAAAGGGCTGAGCCTCCTCGGCTCACGCTGCGGCAAGGGCGTCGTGTCGGCGTACACCGGAGCGGTTCTCGGGCGGACCGCCGCGGTCGGGTGAAACCGACCGCGGCGGGTGCCCGCCCCTCTCCCTGTCGGTACGACGCGAAAGGCAACACCATGTCCCTTCAGCCGCACCACGACGGCTCCGCCACCTACGTCCCGGAGCAGGAGCCCGCGCTCGGGCAGACCGTCCCCGTCTTCGTCCGGGTGCCGGCCGGATCCGGCGTCTCCCAGGTGCACGTGCGCACCACCGGCGACGGCGAGCCGCGCTTCGCCGAGGCGCGGGTCGACCGCACCGACGACGGCGACGTGTGGTGGCGGGCCGACGTCGAGGTCCGCAACCCGGTCAGCAACTACCGCTTCCTGCTCGACGGCGAACGCGGCGCCCGCTGGCTCAACGCCGCCGGCCTGGCCGGGCACGACGTGCCGGACAACGGCGACTTCAAGCTGGTCAGCTACGCCCCGCCGCCGGCCTGGGCCCGGGACGCGGTGATCTACCAGATCTTCCCGGACCGGTTCGCCCGCTCGGCCGCCGCCGACGGCCGGACCGTGCCGGACTGGGCCATCCCGTGTGACTGGGACACCCCGGTCGTCGGCCGCGGCCCGGAGACGCCCCGCCAGTTCTACGGCGGCGACCTCGACGGCGTCACCGAACACCTGGACCACCTGGACCGGCTCGGCGTCAACACCGTCTACCTGACACCGGTGTTCCCGGCGCGCTCCAACCACAGGTACGACGCGTCGAGCTTCGACACCGTCGACCCGCTGCTCGGCGGCGACGCGGCGCTGGCCCGGCTCGCCGACGCGGTGCACGCCCGGGGCTGGCGGCTGCTCGGCGACATCACCAGCAACCACACCGGCGACGCCCACGACTGGTTCACCGCCGCCGTCTCCGACGTCAACGCGCCGGAACGCGAGCTGTACTACTTCGACCTGCCCGGCTCGGACTACGAGTCGTGGAACGGGGTGAAGTCGCTGCCGAAGCTGAACTGGGGCAGCGCCGAACTGCGCCGCCGGTTCGCCACCGCCGAGGACTCGCTGCTGCGCCGCTGGCTGCGCCCGCCGTACGGGCTGGACGGCTGGCGGGTCGACGTGGCGAACATGACCGGGCGGCGGGGCGCTGACGCGTACACCCACGAGGTGGCGCGGCTGCTGCGCGAGGTGGTGGCCGAAACCCGGCCGGACGGGCTGCTGCTGGCCGAGCACGGCCACGACCACACCGGTGACCTGGACCGCGACGGCTGGCACGGGACGATGAACTACGTCGGCTTCACCGACCCGGTCTGGTCCTGGCTGCGCCACGGCGACGACCCGGTGCCGAACTTCCTCGGCACCCCGGGCGGGGTACGGCGGCGCGACGCGGGCGCGGTGCTCGCCACCATGAACACGTACCGGTCGCTGGTGTCGTGGCGCTCGTACACGCACTCGTGGCAGCTGCTCGGCTCGCACGACTCGGCCCGGATCCGCACCGTGGTCGGCGACGCGGCCCGGCAGGAGGTGGCGGCCGGACTGCTCGCCACCATGCCCGGCACGCCCGTGGTCTTCGCCGGGGACGAGCTGGGCCTGACCGGCACCAACGGGGAGGGCTCGCGTACGCCGATGCCGTGGCACCGGCGCCAGAGCTGGGACCGGCGCACGTTCGAGGCGTACCGGTCGTTGCTGACGCTGCGCCGCGACGAGCCGGCGCTGCGGCACGGCCAGCTGCGCTGGGTGCACGCGGACGCGGACACGCTGGTCTTCCTGCGCGAGGCGCCCACGTCGACGGTGCTGGTGCTGGCGAGACGTGCCCCCGGCACCCCGGTCCACCTGGCCGGCGTGGGCGCCGCAGACAACGTCTACGGCAACGCCCCAGCTCTCCACCCCGACGCCGACAACAAGGTGACCCTCCCCTCCGAGGGCCCCACGTTCCAGGTCTGGCGCCTCCGCTGATCCCACGCCCCGCCCCGTCGATCTTGCGGTTTCGGCCCGTGCCGTGCGGCTTTCGCACCGTATGCCGGGGCGGTAACTGCAAGATCGCGGGGGAGGGGTCACGGTATGACGGCAGGTCGGCCGGGTCATTACTACAAAGCGTCGTTGATGGGGGAGGATGGGCCGCGTGGAAGCTCTTCGACTGATTCTTCTCTACGTCCATCTGATCGGTTTCGCGCTGCTGCTCGGCGGCGCGATCGCCCAGTACGTCTCCGGCAAGCTGCGCATCAACGCTGCCATGCTCTGGGGCGCGATCATCCAGATCCTCACCGGCATCGGGCTGTCCGCCCCGCTGCGGGACGGGGACGAGCCGGCCCCGGCGAAACTTGTTACCAAGTTGGTGCTCGCGCTGCTCATCTTCGTCATGGTCTTCTTCTCCCGTAAGCGGGAGACCGTCAACCGTGGCCACTTCCTCGCGATCGTCGGGTTGACGCTGGTCAACGCTGCCGTCGCGGTGTTCTGGCGTTAGTTCGCCGCCAGTCGGGGAAGCTGCGGGAAACGGACGTTCGCGACACCACCGCGCACGCCCGCCGGCCGGATAAGTGACCTGCCCCACCCAAGGGTTACACCGGGGTAACGGACGCTCAACAGTCGTGCACGATTGTCGGCCGGTGGGTGGGCGCGGGCGTACGCTCCCGTCCGTAACGTGGGACGCCGGCCGCACATCGCAGGCCGGCGCAAGGGCTGCGCACCGCGCACAACGCGGTGTGCAAGGGGAAGGAGACGTCTTGCGCTCTGTGCGTGGGATGCGGATTGCCTCCGTCATTGCGGCGGGTGGACTCGTGCTGGGCGCTGCCGCGTGTGGTGAGGCTCCGGACGACGACAACAACGCCGGCGGCGACGGCGGCAAGAAGTTCAGCGCCTGCATGGTGACCGACGTCGGCGGCGTCGACGACAAGTCCTTCAACGCCTCGGCCTGGAAGGGCCTGCAGGAGGCGAAGAAGGAGAACGACAAGATCGACATCAAGTACGTCCAGTCGAAGGCCGAGGCGGACTACGAGGTCAACCTGACCGGGTTCGTCAACCAGAAGTGCGACTTCATCCTCGCCGTCGGTGGCCTGATGTCGGACGCCACCAAGGCGGCGGCTGAGAAGAACCCGAACCAGCAGTTCGCCATCGTCGACGCCAACCCGGGTGTGTCGAACGTCTACCCGATGCAGTTCGACACCGCGCAGGCCGGGTTCCAGGCCGGCTACCTGGCCGCCGGGATGAGCAAGTCCGGCAAGGTCGGCACCTACGGCGGCCTGCCGATCCCGCCGGTCACCATCTTCATGGACGGCTTCGCCGACGGCGTGGCGTACTTCAACAAGGCCAAGAGCAAGAACGTCCAGGTGCTGGGCTGGGACAAGGCCACCCAGAAGGGCTCCTTCGCCAACTCGTTCGAGAAGCAGGACGAGGGCAAGAAGGTCTCCGACGCGCTCGTCGCGCAGGGCGCCGACATCGTGATGCCGGTCGCCGGTGGCGCCGGTCTCGGCACCACCTCCGCGGCCAAGGCCTCGGGCGGCAAGTACTCGGTCGTCTGGGTGGACATCGACGGCTGCGAGAGCACCCCGGACTGCTCGGCGATCCTGACCACCGTCGTCAAGAACATCCCGGACGCCGTCAAGGAGGCCGCGCTGAAGGCCGCCGGTGGCGAGAAGCTCCAGGCCACGCCGGGCTTCGTGGGCACGCTCGCCAACAACGGCGTCTCGATCGCCCCGTACCACGACTTCGACAGCAAGGTCCCGGCGGACCTGAAGGCCGAGGTCGACAAGATCAAGGCGGACATCGCCGCCGGCACCATCACCGTCACCTCGAAGGCCCAGCCGACCAAGTGACGGTTCCGCCGGCCGCCGCGATGCGATCATCGGCAGCGGGGGCCGGCGGGCACCAGGTTTGACGATCCGGCCGTCCCGGCGCAACGGGGAAGGTACCCCGAGCGCCGGGGCGGCCGATCAGCTTGACTCCCCCCGACATCCCCACCCGGCGTGGTGGCGGCGCGGCAGGTCGCTACGCTGCACCATCGCTCGCACTCCAGGAGGTTGCGCTGAGACTCGAACTGCGCGGCATCACCAAACGGTTCGGTGATCTGGTCGCCAACGACCACATCGATCTGACGGTGGAGCCTGGAGAGATCCACGCCCTGCTCGGCGAGAACGGCGCCGGCAAGTCGACCCTGATGAACGTGCTCTACGGCCTCTACCAGCCGGACGAGGGCGAGATCCTGGTCGACGGCAAGCCGCTGAAGCTGAAGGGTCCGTCGGACGCGATCGCCGCCGGAATCGGGATGGTGCACCAGCACTTCATGCTCGTACCGGTCTTCACCGTGGCCGAGAACGTGATGCTCGGCGCCGAGCAGGTCAGGGGGCCGTTCGCCGGCATCCTCGACCGGCGACGGGCCCGGCGCGAGGTCGCCGAGGTGTCCGAGCGGTACAACCTGCGGGTCGACCCGGACGCGGTGATCGAGGACCTGCCGGTCGGCATCCAGCAGCGGGTGGAGATCGTCAAGGCCCTCACCCGCGACGTCGACCTGCTGATCCTCGACGAGCCGACCGCCGTGCTCACCCCGCAGGAGACCGAGGAGCTGCTCGCGGTGATGCGGTCGCTCAAGGCCGCCGGCAAGTCGATCGTGTTCATCACCCACAAGCTGGGCGAGGTGAAGGCCATCGCCGACCGGATCACCGTGATCCGGCGCGGGAAGACGGTCGGCACCGCCGAGCCGAGCGCCAGCCGGGACGAGCTGGCCGCGCTGATGGTGGGCCGCAGCGTCCGGCTGACCGTGGACAAGAAGCCGGCCACCCCGGGCAAGCCGGTCCTGGAGGTCTCCGGCCTGGTCGTGGACGACGACCGGCAGGTACGCGCTGTCGACGGCGTCGACCTGACCGTGCACGCCGGTGAGGTGCTCGGCGTCGCGGGCGTGCAGGGCAACGGCCAGACCGAGCTGATCGAGGCGATCATGGGCCTGCGCCCGGTGCTCGCCGGCACGATCAGCCTGGACGGCGAGCCGACGTCCGGCTGGTCGACCAAGAAGGTGCTCCGCGCCGGCGTCGGCTACGTGCCGGAGGACCGCAGTGTGGACGGCCTGGTCAAGGAGTTCTCCGTGGCGGAGAACCTGGTGCTGGACATCTACGACCGGCCGCCGTTCGGCAAGGGCCTGTCGCTGAAGCCCGAGGCCATCGCGAAGTCGGCCCGGGAGCGGATCGAGCAGTTCGACGTCCGTACCTCCTCGGCCGACGCCGCGGTCGGCACGCTCTCCGGCGGCAACCAGCAGAAGGTGATCGTGGCCCGGGAGCTGTCCCGGCCGCTGAAGCTCTTCATCGCGGCCCAGCCCACCCGGGGTGTGGACGTCGGCTCGATCGAGTTCATCCACAGCCGGGTCATCCGCGAGCGGGACATCGGCACCGCGGTCATGGTGGTCTCCAGCGAGCTGGACGAGGTGATCGGCCTGGCCGACCGGATCGCGGTCATGTACCGCGGCCGGATCATCGGCGTCGTCGGCTCGGACACCCCGCGCGAGGAGATCGGCCTGCTGATGGCCGGCATCACCCCGGACGCCGCCACCCCGGACGCCGCCACCGCGACCGACGACGGCCCTGGCAACGAGGACGAGGCATGACCAACCCGAACCCCGTCTCGGGCTCCCCGGACAAGGAACCGGCGACCGAGGCGCAGGAGTCGCTGAGCGAGGCCCGGGCGACGCCGACGCAGCCGGCCGGCGACACCGAGCAGACGGTGCCGGCCACCGCGACCGCGAAGAGGCCGGCCCCGGCCGGAGAATCGCGCCCCGGCATGGGCCGGATGTTCCTGGACAACCTCTGGGCGGCCAACACGGTCACCGTGACGGTGCTCGCGGTGCTGCTGGCCATGGTGGTCGGCGCGGTGCTGATCATCGTGTCCGACCCGGAGGTGCTGGCCACCTACAGCTACATCACGGCTCGCCCGTCGGACGCGCTGAACGCGAGCTGGACGGTGGTCAGCGAGGCGTACGCGAACCTGTTCAAGGGCGCGATCTTCGACCCGGACGCGGTCGGCTTCACCGCCGTCATGAGCCCGATCTCGGAGACGCTCACCTACGCCGCGCCGCTCGTCTTCACCGGCCTGTCGGTGGCGCTCGCCTTCCGGGGCGGCCTGTTCAACATCGGCGCCCAGGGTCAGGCGACGATCGCCGTCATCCTGGCCGCCGTGGCCGGCTTCGCGCTGCCGCTGCCGCCCGTCGTGCACCTGCTGGTGGCGCTGATCGCGGGCGCGCTCGGCGGCGCGCTCTGGGGCTTCATCCCCGGCATCCTCAAGGCCCGGGCCGGCGCGCACGAGGTGATCAACACGATCATGCTCAACTACGTGGCGGTCTACTTCCTGTCCTGGATCATCGTCCAGAACGGGGTGCAGAACCCGAACCGGTCGGACGCGATCAGCAAGCCGGTCGACTCCACCGCGCAGCTGCCCCGCCTGCTCGGCGACGACCTGCGGGTGCACGCCGGCATCCTGCTCGCGGTGGCGGCCACCTGGTTCATCGCCTGGCTGCTCAACCGCTCCACGCTCGGCTTCGAGCTGCGGGCCGTGGGCGCGAACCCGGACGCTGCCCGCACCGCCGGCATCAGCGTGACCAAGACGTACGTGCTGGTGATGGTGCTCGCGGGCATGCTGGCCGGGCTGGGCGGCTCGACCATGGTGCTCGGCACCACCGCTACCGCACTGACCCCGCTGGTGATCGCGCAGATCGGCTTCGACGGCATCCTGGTCGCGCTGCTCGGGCGCGTGAAGCCGTGGGGCGTGCTGCTGGCCGCGCTGCTGTTCGGCGCGCTCCAGGCCGGTGGCAACCGGATGCAGTCGTACTCCGGCATCTCGCTGGAACTGGTCACCGTGCTCCAGGCGCTCATCGTCATCTTCATCGCCGCGCCTGCCCTGGTGAAGACGATCTTCCAGCTCCGGGCGGCCCGCGCCGCCCGGTTGCAGACGAGCCTCGCGAAGGGCTGGTGAGCATGTCCACCACCGCTGTCCCCGAGGTCGCCGTTACCGCGGTCGACGAGGGTTTCTGGACCCGTAACCGGAAGATCGGCGTGGTCCTGCTGGCGCTCGGCGTGCTCGCGGCGGTGCTGTTCGGCGCGCTCGCGACCGACCAGCACGCCCGGTTCACGCTCAGCGAGACCGAGGGCGGCGCCGCCCTGGAGATCAACGGTACGGTCGGCGCGATCCTGTTCGGGCTGATCACCGCCGCGGCCGGAGGCGCGCTGCTGGCCGGTGTGCCGAAGCGCTGGTTCGCGCTGCTGCTCGGCGCCGGGCTGGTCGCCTTCGTGCTGAGCTTCCTGTGCTGGCAGGTCTCCGCCGCGCCCGAGGGGCGCAACTTCATGCCGCTGGTGAACGTCGTCCGTGGCACGTTCATCCTGGCCCTGCCGCTGATCTTCGGCGCGCTCGCCGGTGTGCTCTGCGAGCGCTCCGGCGTGGTGAACGTGGCGATCGAGGGCCAGCTCCTGATGGGCGCGTTCTCCGGCGCGCTGTTCGGCAGCATGTCCGGCAGCGTCTGGGTCGGCCTGGTGGCCGCCGCCATCGGCGGCGCGTTCATCTCGTTCCTGCTGGCCGTGTTCTCCATCCGCTACCTGGTCGACCAGGTGGTCATGGGCATCGTGCTCAACCTGCTCGCGGTCGGCATCACCGGCTTCCTCTACGAGCGGCTGATGCAGACCGACGCGGCGAAGTACAACAGCGCGCCCCGGTTCGGCAACTGGGAGATCCCGCTGCTGTCCGACATCCCGCTGATCGGTCCGGCGCTGTTCCGGGGCAACATCTTCCTCTACCTCGGCCTGCTGCTGGTGCTGGTCATCCACCTGGCGCTGTTCCGTACCCGGTGGGGCCTGCGGACCCGCTCGGTCGGCGAGCACCCGACCGCCGCCGACACGCTGGGCGTGAAGGTGCTGCGGCTGCGCTACCGCAACGTGATCCTGGCCGGTCTGGTGGCCGGTGTCGGCGGCGCCTCGTACACGCTGGCGCTCTACTCGTTCACCAAGAACATGATCGGCGGTAAGGGCTTCATCGCCCTTGCCGCGCTGATCTTCGGCCGGTGGAGCCCGACCGGCGCGCTGCTCGCGGCGCTCTTCTTCGGCTTCGCCGACCAGCTCGCCACCTACCTGGGCGCGATCGGCAGCAGCATCCCGAGCCAGTTCCTGGCGATGCTGCCGTACCTGGCGACGATCCTGGCCGTGGCCGGGCTGGTCGGCAAGGTCCGGGCGCCGGCCGCCGACGGCAAGCCGTACATCAAGGGCTGACCGCCCGCCGCGACACCGTGCCCGGCGGGGCGACCCGCCGGGCATCGTCGTCTCCGGCCGTGCCACGACCGATCGGCGTGAATTGGGCAGAATGGGAGTCGTGATGGAGATCGACTGGGAGCGGCTGCGGGCCGCCGCCACCGAGGTCATGCGGCACGCCTACGTGCCGTACTCGAAGTTCCCGGTGGGCGCCGCCGCGCTCGTCGACGACGGCCGCGTCGTGGTCGGCTGCAACGTGGAGAACGCCGGATACGGCGTGACGCTCTGCGCCGAGTGCGGCGTGGTGTCGCAGCTGCACGCGACCGGCGGGGGCCGGATCGTGGCGCTGTCCTGCGTCGACGCCACCGGCGAGCCGCTGATGCCGTGCGGCAGGTGCCGGCAGTTGCTGTGGGAGCAGGGCGGGCCGGAGTGCCTGGTCGAGTCGAAGGGCGGGCCGCTGCGGATGGCCGAGCTGCTGCCGCACGCCTTCGACGTGGCCGACATCGAGGCGGTGACCGGCGAGCACCCGGTGCCGGTGGTGCCGGACCGGCTGGCCGCCTGGCGGGGCCGGGGCACCGTGTTCGTGCACCCGGACCTCTCGGCCGGGCAGCAGGTCTGGACGGCGTACTGGGAGCGGTCCTCCGGCGGCGCCGAGGACGCCGAGACCGGCGTGCTGGAGGAGGGCTCGACCTGGGACGACCCGGCGAGCGCGATCGAGTGGGGGTTGGCGCGTACGCCGCGCGTGGTGGTGGTGGACGCGTCCGGCACGGTCTTCTGGGCCGGCGAGGGGGAGCCTCCGTCGGAGATTCCGGTCCGCTGGGGTTGAGCTGGGGGAATCGGGCCGAGGGTGCCCGGCTCCGGGCGGTCAGGCTTGATCCCTCCGCCGGTCACCCTCGGCCCGATTCCTCGACGGTCACCGTTCGCGGGCGAGTGCGACCATGCGCGATTACTGATTGGATCTTGTAAGTGAGTGCTTTTGCGGCGGTTGACGTCATTCGGGCCAAGCGGGACGGGGGTGTGCTGAGCGAGGGGCAGATCGACTGGGTGGTCGACGCGTACACGAAGGGTCTGGTCGCCGACGAGCAGATGTCCGCGCTGGCCATGGCGATCCTGCTGCGCGGCATGACCGCGCCGGAGATCGCCCGGTGGACCGCCGCCATGATCGCCAGCGGCGAACGGCTCGACCTGTCGCCGGTGGCCCGCCCGACAGTGGACAAGCACTCCACCGGCGGTGTCGGCGACAAGATCACCCTGCCGCTGACCCCGCTGGTCGCCGCCTGCGGCGCGGCCGTCCCGCAACTGTCCGGCCGGGGCCTGGGCCACACCGGCGGCACGCTGGACAAGCTGGAGTCGATCCCGGGCTGGCGGGCGGCGCTCACGAACGACGAGTTCATCGCGCAGCTCCGCGACGTGGGCGCGGTGATCTGCGCGGCCGGCGACGGGCTCGCCCCGGCCGACCGCAAGCTGTACGCGCTGCGCGACGTCACCGGCACCGTCGAGGCGATCCCGCTGATCGCCAGCTCGATCATGAGCAAGAAGATCGCCGAGGGCACGGGCGCGCTGGTGCTCGACGTTAAGGTCGGCTCCGGCGCGTTCATGAAGAACGCCGACGACGCCCGCGAACTGGCCCGCACCATGGTCGAGCTGGGCGGCGCGCACGGCGTACGGACCGTCGCCCTGCTCACCGACATGTCCACGCCGCTCGGCCTGGCCGTCGGCAACGCGGTCGAGGTGACCGAGTCGGTGGAGGTGCTGGCCGGTGGCGGCCCGGCCGACGTGGTGGAGCTGACGCTGGCGCTGGCCCGGGAGATGCTCCACGCGGCCGGGCTGCCCGACGCCGACCCGGAGGCGGCGCTGCGCGACGGCCGGGCGATGGACGCCTGGCGGACGATGATCCGGGCGCAGGGCGGCGACCCGGACGCGCCGATGCCCACCGCGAACGAGGTCGAGGTGGTCACCGCGGCCGAGGACGGCTGGGTCGCAGAGCTGGACGCGTACGCGATCGGGGTGGCCGCCTGGCGGCTGGGCGCGGGCCGGGCCCGCAAGGAGGACCCGGTGAGCATCCCGTCCGGCGTGGTGCTGCACAAGCGACGGGGTGACCGGGTGCGTGTCGGCGACCCGTTGTTCGAGCTGCGCGCCGAGCACGCCGAGCGGATCCCGGCCGCGCTGGCCGAGGCGCGCGAGGCGGTGCGGATCGCGCCGGACGCGCCGGAGGCGACGCCGCTCGTCATCGAGCGGATCGGCTGAGGGCCATGGTGCCGGGCCGGTCGGAGTCGCTATCCTCCCAGGCCAGGGGGGACCGACCGGCGAGGACCCGAACAGACAGGGACTGACCGTGCGCGTATCCGCCCCCGACCCCCGGGCCGTCCGGGAGGCGAGCCTGGACGAGCTGTCCCGGCTGGGCCTGCCGCTGCCCCCGCCGCAGTTCCCGCTGGTCTGGGAGCCGGGCGACGAGATCGAGCTGCGTCCGACGCCGGAGGTCGAGGCCCGGATCGCGGTGCTGCACGTGATCCTGGCCCGCTGCTTCGGCATGCCCGCGCAGGCGGCGATGAGCTGGCTGCTGGAGTCGCACCTGGTCGACTCGGTGACGCCGCCGGAGTGGCAGTTCGTGATGGGCGGCCGGGGTGACCACAGGTCGTTCGTGCTGCACCACGACGCGCTGTTCTCGCTGGCCTGGGTGCTCGGGCTGGCCAAGGAGCTGGACCCGACGGTGCCGGTGGACGAGCGGCTGGTCGAGCGGATGCCGAACCTGGTGGCGGGGGAGACGTTCGCCCAGTGGCAGGCCCGGATCCTGGCCGCGCCGCAGCACCCCGGGGACGCCGCCGCGCTGCTCGACCTGCACTACTGCCTGGACTGGGCGTACCTGGAGACGGAGAAGGCCGGCGGCGCGCTGCCGGGCCTGGTGGACGCCAACGCGATCGGTCAGCGCCGGTGGGCGCTGGAGTGGGCGGTGGTGCTGCGCGGGCCGTACCACGACGAGCCGCCGGGCTGGGAAGAGGTCGACCTCTCCACCTGAGCCGGGTCAGCGCGGGCGGTGCACGCCGAGCCGGACCGAGAGCGTGACCGGGACCGGCTCGGGCAGCGCGGCGATGCGCGCGGCGAGCCGTTCCGGTTCGGCGTGCCAGGCGCTCGGTCCCATCCCGACGAGCGTGGTGACCTCGGCGCGGGTCAGCGCGAGGCGGGCCCGGTGCCCGGTCGCGGACTCCTCGGCGAAGTGGGCGCCGAGGCTGCCCGCGACCCGGTCGGCCTTGTCCGGGTCCACCCGCAGCAGGTCCAGCGCCTCGACCAGTTCGGCCAGGTGGTCGGCGGCCGGGGTGACGACGAGCAACGCGCCGCCGGGGTCGAGCACCCGGTGGAACTCCGGGCCGTTGCGCGGCGCGAACACGTTCAGCAGCACGGCCACCGACCGGTCGGCCAGCGGCAGGCGCTGCCAGGTGTCGGCGAGCGCGGCGGCGGCCCGCGGGTGGGCGCGGGCCGCGCGGCGCAGCGCCGGCTTGGAGACGTCCAGGGCCAGGCCGGCGGCCTCCGGCAGCGCCGCCAGCACCGCCGCGAGGTAATGCCCGGTCCCGGCGCCGGGCTCGACCACCAGCGGGTACGGGTCGACGCCCGCGACGCGTACCGCTGTGGTCGCGAGCGCGGCGGCGACGGCGTCGTAGTGGCCGGCGGCGAGGAAGTCGGCGCGGGCGGCGACCATCTCGGCGCTGTCCCCGGTGTGCGGGGAGCGGCCGGCGAGCAGGTTGACGTACCCCTGCCGGGCGGTGTCGAAGCTGTGCCCGCGGGGGCAGCGCAGGGCGCGGGTGGTGCCGGCGGTGGCGGCGGTCAGCGGTTCGGCGCAGACCGGGCAGCGCAGCCGGGCGAGGATGCGGTCGTCCACGCCTCAGTCCTTCGCTTCCGGGCGGCCGGTGGGGCGGCCGGTGAGGTGGTCGACCACCCGGTGGCTGAGCGTGCCGAGCGCGGCCAGCTCCGCCGGGGTGAGCAGGTCGATCAGGTGCCGGCGTACGGCGGCGACGTGCCCGGGCGCGGCGGCCTCGACGGCCTGGCGCCCGGCCGGGGTGAGCGTGACGACCGAGCCGCGGCCGTCGGTGGCGCACTCCTCCCGGGTGACCAGGCCACGCTGCTGCATCCGGGAGATGTGGTGGGACAGGCGGCTGCGGGACCAGAGCATGCGGTCGGCCAGCTCGCTGAGCCGCAGCCGCTGCTCCGGGGTCTCGGACAGGTCGCTCAGGACGTCGTAGTCCGGCTCGGAGAGGCCGGCGTCCTGCATCAGTTCCCGGGCCAGTTCCAGGTCGAGCAGGCGTCGCATGCGGCGGTAGCCGCGCCACGCGCGGTCCTCCTGCTCGTCCAGCCAACGCGGTTCGTCCACGGACCGATCCTACCGGTGTTGTTGACATGTCACCAAGTTGCGGTCTAGCTTGATGACATGTCAACCAAACTGCCGTCGCGGCTGGTGCGGCTGTTCGCCGGCCTGGCCCTGTTCGGCGTCAGCGTCGCGCTGATGGTCCGCGCCGACCTCGGGCTCGCGTCCTGGGACGTGCTGCACCAGGGGCTCGCCGAGCGCACCGGCCTGCCGATGGGCGTGCTGGTCAACGGCGTGGCGCTGCTGGTGCTGCTGCTGTGGATCCCGCTGCGGCAGCGCCCGGGCGTCGGCACCGTGGCGAACGTCGCGCTCGTCGGCCTGGCCCTCGACGCGACGCTGGCGCTCCTGCCGCCGGTCGCCCCGCTCGCCGGCCGGATCGGCCTGCTGGTCGCGGGCGTCCTGCTCAACGGCCTCGCCACCGCGCTCTACCTCGGCGCCCGCCTCGGCCCCGGCCCGCGGGACGGGCTGATGACCGGCCTGGCCGCCCGCGGCCTGCCGCTCGGCCCGGCCCGCACCGCGATCGAGGTGACGGTGCTGGCCGTCGGCTGGCTGCTCGGCGGCGTCGTCGGCCCCGGCACCCTGCTCTACGCGATCGGCATCGGGCCGATCGTCGCCTGGCTCGTTCCCCGGCTCACCGCGCCGGCCCCGGCCGCCGCCCCGACAGGAGTGACCTCACCATGCCCCGCCTGAACGTCGTCGTCGCCAGCACCCGCCCCGGCCGGGTCGGCCGTCGCATCGGTGACTGGTTCACCGCCGCCGCCGTCCGCCACGCCGGCTTCGACGAGGTGCGCCTGCTCGACCTGGCCGAGGTCGGGCTGCCCTTCCACGACGAGCCGCACCACCCGTCCGAGCGGAACTACGTGCACGAGCACACCCGCGCCTGGAGCGCCGAGATCGACGCCGGGGACGCCTTCGTGCTGGTGATGCCGGAGTACAACTACGGCTTCAGCGCGCCGCTGAAGAACGCGATCGACTACCTCTACCACGAGTGGCAGCACAAGCCGGTGGGCTTCGTCAGCTACGGCATGACCTCCGGGGGCCTGCGCGCGGTGCAGATGATCAAGCAGGTGGTGACCACGCTGAACATGACCCCGGTCAACGACCAGGTGGTCGTCTTCCTCCGGCAGGCGCTGGACGAGTCGGGCGAGCTGCGACCCGACCCCGGCCGTGAGGAGGCCGCCGCGCTCATGCTGGATCAGCTCGCCCGGCTGGCCGCCGCGCTCGCCCCGCTGCGGGTGACCGCATGAGCGCCCGGCTGTGGGAGCTGTTCGGCGAGCGCGGGCGCGGGGTGCTCGTCACCCTGCGCCGCGACGGCCGGCCCCAGCTGTCCAACCTCGACTACCTGGCCGAGCCCGGCCTGATCCGCTGCTCCACCACCGACGGCCGGGCGAAGGTGCGCAACCTGCGCCGCGATCCCCGGGCCAGCTTCCACGTGACCACCGCCGACGGCGGGGCGTACGCCGTGGCCGAGGGCACCGTGACGCTCACCCCGCCGGCCGCCGCCATCGACGACGCGACGGTCGACGAGCTGGTCGAGGTGTACCGGCGCATCCGCGGCGAGCACCCGGACTGGGCCGAGTACCGGGACGCCATGGTGGCCGACGGGCGGGTGGTCCTGCGGCTGGCGGTGGAGCGGGTGTACGGCTGGCGGCCCTGAACCGGCCCGGTCCACCGTCGCGCCCGTACCGGGGGTGACTAGGGTCGGAGCATGGTCGCAATCTCGTACGAGGACATCGTCAAGGTCCCGAAGGCGCTGCTGCACGATCACCTCGACGGCGGCCTGCGGCCCGCGACGATCGTCGAGCTGGCCGCCGAGGTCGGCCACGAACTGCCCACCACCGACCCGGCGGCGCTCGGCGTCTGGTTCACCGAGGCGGCGAACTCCGGCTCGCTGGAGCGCTACCTGGAGACGTTCGCGCACACGGTGGCGGTCATGCAGACCGCCGGCGCGTTGCGCCGGGTCGCCCGCGAGTGCGCGCTGGACCTGGCCGCCGACGGCGTGGTCTACGCCGAGGTGCGGTTCGCCCCGGAACAGCACCTGGAGCAGAACCTGACGCTGGACGAGGTGGTCGACGCGGTGGTCACCGGGTTCCGGGAGGGCAGCGCGCTGGCCGCCGAGGCGGGCACCCCGATCCGGATCGGCACGCTGCTCACCGCGATGCGGCACGCCGCCCGGTCGCAGGAGATCGCCGAGCTGGCCGTGCGGCACCGCGACACCGGGGTGGTCGGCTTCGACATCGCCGGCGCCGAGGCGGGCTTCCCGCCCACCCGGCACCTGGACGCGTTCGAGTACCTCCAGCGGGAGAACTTCCACTTCACCATCCACGCCGGTGAGGCGTTCGGCCTGCCGTCCATCTGGCAGGCGATCCAGTGGTGCGGCGCCGACCGGCTCGGCCACGGCGTACGCATCGTCGACGACATCACCCCCGGCAACCCGCCGGTGCTGGGCCGGCTGGCCGCGTACGTGCGGGACAAGCGCATCCCGCTGGAGCTGTGCCCGTCGTCGAACGTGCAGACCGGTGCCGCGGCCTCGATCGCCGACCACCCGATCGGGCTGCTGCGCGACCTGCGGTTCCGGGTGACTGTGAACACCGACAACCGGCTGATGAGCGGCACCTCGATGTCGCGGGAGATGGCGCTGCTGGTGGAGGCCTTCGGCTACGGCTGGAAGGAACTCCAGTGGTTCACCATCAACGCGATGAAGAGCGCGTTCATCCCGTTCGACGAGCGGCTGCGGATCATCGACGAGGTGATCAAGCCGGCGTACGCCGAGCTGATCGGCTGATCACGACTGGCGGGGGTGGCCGGAGAGCAGCGCGGCCACCCCGCGCAGCACCTGACCGGCCCGGGCCGCCTCGGCACCGAGCCCGGTCTGCCGGCGCAGCACGGCCGGCTCGGCACGCAGCAGCGCGACCCCGCGCCGGAGCAGCACCCGGGGCGCCTTGCGCTGCTCGGCGAGGTCCCGGGCGAGGCGGCGCAGGAACGTCGCGCCGCGTGGGCGGCGCAGCGCGTACGCGCCGGCGAGCACGCCCTGCCGGCGGCACTCGGCCACGATCTCGGCGGCGAAGATCCCCTCGGCGACAAAGATTGGCGATCCGTCGATGTCGAATGGCCGGGTGGCCACCCTGCGGTCCGCGCCGATCGCATAAACCGGCACTTCGGCCTTGCCCTCCCGAGCCAGTCGGGTGATTGTTTGCACCGCCATGTCCGCATCCCAGGACAGTGGGGACTCCCAATCCACCTGTCCGTTCCGACGCGGACACGTAGGGTCGTCGCCGTCCTTGTAGAAGTCGTCCAGGCAGAGCACCGGAAGTCCGGTTCGCTGCGCTATGTATGACTTTCCTGACCCGGAGGGGCCAGCGAGCAGGACAACGCGATGCGGGTGTTCCATTACCTTCAGTGACTCCGGCCAGACGGATAGCTATCAAATTGCATCAACATCTCATCACACCTCCGGTGAGGGACAACCTGGTCTTTCTCTTTGCGGGGCGGCGTGATGGAATCTCGGAGGTCCGACCCGCCGGGTCGGTCGCTCGGCGTTGCCCTCAGGTGACGTCGGGCGCGGTAATGCGAGGGCGGTGACGTGAGCAAACGGCCAACGACGGCGGGCTCCTTCCTGTCGCGGCTGCGCCGGCCGATGAGTCGGCTGCGCGACATGCCGATCTGGTCCAAGCTCGGTCTGATCATGATCGTGCCGACCATCGCCACGGTCGTGGTGGGCACCAGTGGTCTGGTCGACCACCTGGAGACGCTCAACAATGCCAACCGTGCGGGGGACCTGGCCAATCTGATCGGCTACTCGGGTGACCTGATCGACACGGTGCAGGACGAGCGGGTCGGCGCCGTGCTCTTCCTCGGCGCGAAGGAGTTCCAGACCCGGGCGCAGTACCAGGAGGGCTACAACCGGGCCAACCAGCGGGTGGACCAGGCGAAGTCGCCGTACCTGCGGCAGCGTGGCGAGATCGACGACCTGCCGCGCAACTTCGTCGGGCTGCTGGACGCGATCGACACCCAGCTGAAGGACCTCCCGGCGACGCGCAGCCAGGTGCTGAACGGCAAGCTCAAGATCAATGACGCCGACCTGACCTACCGGCAGCTGATCGAGGACCTGCTCGCGATCCGCGACTCCGCCACCCAGCTCGCCGGCGACAACGACCTGAGTGACCGGATGCGCGCGGCGGCCGCTGTCGCCCGGCAGAAGGAATTCCTGACCCAGCGCCGCGTGGTCGTCCACCAGGCGATCACCCAGAACCAGTACACCCCCGCGCTGCGCGAGCAGTTCATCGCCAGCGGCACCGGCCAGTCGCAGGCGTTCGCGACGTTCCAGGCGGTAGCCACCGACCCGGACAAGCTGTTCTACGACCAGACCGTCTCCGGGCCGGACCTGCGCCGGGCGGAGCTCTACACGAGTTTCATCTCGGGCAACAACAGCGGCTCGATGGAGAACGCCCAGTTCGGCGCGGACCAGTGGGACCAGGCCATGGTCGCCAACGCGAAGCTGATGCGGACGGTGGAGTCCCGCCTCGACGGCAACGTGGTCCGGCAGGCCGACGCGCTGCGCTCGGACACCCAGCGCCAGGTGTTCCTGGAGACCGGCCTGCTGCTCACCATGCTGCTGCTGGCCATCCTGTTCGCGTACCTGGTCGCCCGCTCGATGGCCCGCTCGCTGCGCGACCTGCGCCAGGGCGCCCTGGCGGTGGCCCAGTACGGGCTGCCGCAGGCCGTCGCCCGGCTGCGTGACCCGCAGGTGACCGGCCAGCTCACCCCGGTGCAGCTGGCCAACCAGATCGCCGAGCCGCTGCCGGTGCGCAGCAAGGACGAGTTCGGCCAGGTGACCGAGGCGTTCAACGCCGTCCACCTGGAGGCCGTCCGGACCGCCGCCGAGCAGGCCGCCCTGCGGGCGTCCGTCGCGACCATGTTCGTCAACCTGGCCCGCCGCTCGCAGATCCTGGTCGACCGGCTGATCGGCCACCTCGACCGGCTGGAGCGCGGCGAGGAGGACCCGGACCGGCTGGCCGAGCTGTTCCAGCTCGACCACCTCGCCACCCGGATGCGCCGCAACGACGAGAACCTGCTGGTGCTCGCCGGCGCGGACTCCACGCGTGTGCAGCGCGAGCCCGCCGCCCTGATCGACGTGCTCCGCGCCGCCCAGTCCGAGGTCGAGCACTACACCCGGATCGAGTTCGGGGTGATCGACCGGGACATCGAGGTCGCCGCCCACGCGGTGAACGACCTCGTGCACCTGGTCGCCGAGCTGTTCGACAACGCGACCGCGTTCTCCCCGCCCGACTCCCAGGTCATGGTGGAGGCCCGCCGGGTCGGCGACCGTGCCTCCCTCTACGTGGAGGACCGGGGCATCGGCATCAGCCCGGAGCAGCTCCGGGACCTCAACGAGCGGCTGGCCACGCCGCCGCAGGTGGACGTCGCGGTCTCCCGGATGATGGGTCTGGTCGTGGTGGCGCGGCTGGCCGCCCGCCACGGCGTCCGGGTCGAGCTGCGACCGGGCACCGACCGGGGCACCGTCGCCGACGTGACGCTGCCCACCACGGTCCTGGTGCCGCGTGCCCTGGCCGGCCGTGGTCCGGGCGCGCCGGCCCTGCCGCCCGCCGCCCCGCAGCGGAGCGGACCGACGCCCGCCTTCGGCGCCCTGGCCGCTTTCGGCAACAACAACCCGCAGAGCCTGCCGCCGGCCCCGCACCCGGGCGCCTCCGGCAACCAGGTCACGCTCGGCGGACGCGCCTTCGACCCGGCGCCGCGCAACGGCTCGGGCACCCCGGCGAACGCAGGTGGCGCTCGCGCCATGCCGGCCTGGTCCGACCTGACCGGCGCCAACCCGGGCGACGGGGACGGCGGGTTCGGCTCCCGGCCCTCGTCCGGCTCCGGATTCGAGCCGCTGCCCCAGCGGCGCAACCCGGCCGAGGGCGACCCGGGCACCAGCGGCCAGCAGCCGGCGATCCCGCGCCAGCTCCCGAGCAGCCCCGAGGCGCGGCCCTACAGCCCGCCGCCGGTCTCCGCGCCGCCGGTCCCGCCGGTGTCGGCGCCGCCGCTGCCGCCGGTCTCCGGCGCCCCGGCCGCCGGCAACCCGCTGCCGTACCGTCCGGTCTCGGCCGCCCCGGTCTCCGGCGACCCGTTCTCCGGCCGTCCGGTCTCCGCGGCGCCGGTCTCCGGCGACCCGTACACGGGCCGTCCGGTCTCCGCCACGCCGGTCTCCGGGCAGCCCACGTCGGCCGCGCCGGTCTCCGGCCAGCCGGCCGCCGGCTACCAGGTCTCCGCGCCGCCGGCGAACCAGCTGCCGGCGCGACCGGTGACGCCCGGGCCGGGCGTCGGTGCGCCGCCGGTCTGGCCGCCGGTCACTCCGGCCCCGGCCCCCGCGGCGCCGGAACGGCCCACCAGCGGCATGGACATGACCACCGAGCTGCCCCGGGTGCCGCGCACGGAGATGCCGGCCACCGCGCAGCCCGCGACCGGCCAGCCGTCGGCCGCCGGCCCGGCGACGAACCAGCCGGCTGCCACCCCGGCGACCAGCCGGCCGGCTGCCGCCCCGGCGGCGCGACCGGGCCCGGCAGCGCAGCAGCAGGGCAACCGCCAGCGGTACGCCGACGAGACGATGGAGCTGCCGATCTTCCGGGAGCTCGAGTCGGCGTGGTTCCGTACCCGCCGGCCCGGGCCCCACGAGGAGGCGGCGGCCCCGGCCCCGACGACGAACGGCGGCGACGCCACCCAGCAGTTCGCCAAGGTGGACACCGCCGGCCGGCCCGTGCCGCAGCCGACACCCGCAACGACAGGTAACGCACCGATGGCACACACTCCGACGGCCGGCGGAGCACCGCGTGACAACGGCGCGGCGAACGGGAACACCCGTCCCGCGTACGGCGGAGGGCTGCCCACCCGGCAGCCGACCGCGTCGCCGCAGTCCTCGCCCTGGCAGACCGCGGCCGACGACGGCTGGCGCGCCGCCTCGGCGGCCACCGAGGTGCCGGTCGCGGAGACCACCCAGAAGGGCCTGCCGAAGCGGAAGCCGATGGCCCAGCTCGTGCCCGGCAGCATCGACAAGCCTTCTGCCTCGGTGCAGCGGCGGACGCCGGAGGGCGTCCGGGGCCTGCTGTCGGCCTACCATCGGGGCGTGCAGCGCGGGCGTAACACCGACAGCAACACGACCGGCCCGGAGGGCACTCCGGGCGGGCAGCAGTCCTCGCAGTCTGGCTCAGGCCCGGTGGCCGGGAGCGGGCAGAAGGAGCAACAAGGATGACTACTACGCAGGATCTCGGATGGCTGCTCGCCAACTTCGCCGACCGGGTGCCCGGTGTGGCGCACGCGGTCGCGGTCTCGGCCGACGGCCTGCTTCTCGCCTCGTCCCGTGACCTTCCGCGGGACCGCGCCGACCAGCTCGCCGCGATCGCGTCCGGTCTGGTCAGCCTGACCCAGGGCGCGGCCCGCTGCTTCGAGGGCGGAGCGGTGTTGCAGACAGTCGTCGAGATGGACAACGGATTCCTGTTCCTGATGTCCATCTCCGACGGTTCGTCGTTCGCGGTGCTGGCGGCGCGGAGCTGCGACGTGGGTCAGGTCGGGTACGAGATGGCCCTGCTCGTGGACCGGGTGGGCGATGCCCTGACGCCGCAGCCGCGCACGGCTGTGGGGATGATGGGCTGAATGACGCGCTGGCCGGTGGGTCAGGTGCGGGAACAACAACGACAGCGACGGATGTCACCGGGGCGAGCCGGTGTCGGGTACGAGGGAGGTGAGCGGCGACATGGATCGTGACGAGCCGACCGGCGCATTGGTCCGGCCGTACGCCGTCACCCGTGGTCGTACCCGTCCCCGGCTCGACATCGCCCTGGAGGCGCTCGTCGAGACGACGGTGCGCGGCCGAGCGGTTGCCACTGGCAATGGTGGCCACGGTCGTGAACACCAGTACATCGCCGCGTTGTGTGACGGACGTGTGCAGTCGCTCGCCGAAATCGCGGCGCGGATGCAGCTTCCGCTCGGCGTGGCCCGGGTGCTCATCGCCGACATGGCGACGGACGGCCTGGTCGCGGTCCACGAGCCGACCATTTTGGACGACTCCGACGACGCGGTGGGCACTGAACTGCTGGAGAGGGTGCTGAGTGGACTTCGCAGGCTCTGACATGTCGCACCGGCCGCCGGCCCCGAGCGGCCGAGTGACGTCGGCGAAGATCGTTATCGCCGGTGGGTTCGGCGTCGGCAAGACGACGCTGGTCGGCTCGGTCTCCGAGATCACGCCGCTGACCACCGAGGCGATCATGACCTCCGCCGGTGTCGGCGTCGACGACACCCGGCAGGTGCCGGGCAAGACGACGACCACGGTGGCGATGGACTTCGGTCGTATCTCGATCGACCGGGATCTGATCCTGTACCTGTTCGGTACGCCGGGTCAGACGCGGTTCTGGTTCATGTGGGACGAGTTGGTCCGGGGTGCGATCGGCGCTGTGGTGCTGGTCGACACCCGGCGGCTCGCCGACTGCTTCGCCGCCATCGACTTCTTCGAGCACCGGCGGCTGCCGTACCTGGTGGCCATCAACTGCTTCGACGGCATGCAGTACCACGATCCGCAGGACGTCCGGGACGCGCTGGCGATCTCCCGCGACGTGCCGGTGGTGCCGTGCGACGCCCGTAACCGGGAGTCCACGAAGCACGTGCTGATCTCGCTGGTCGAGTACGTGCTCACCATGCGGCGCTCGCGGGCCGTCGCACCCGCCTGACCGACGCGCGGAAGCGCCCGGCGGCCTGAGGCCACCGGGCGCTTCTTGCCGTCCGGGGACGGACACGGTACGCGGTCGCCCGGTGACCTCCAGGAAGGACTCGCCGGGCGGCGCTCCGGGTCAGCCGAGACGCGTCCAGCCGCCCCGGTAGACCTGGTAGACGGCGAGCGAGTCGGGTTCCATGCCACCGTGCCGCGCGGCGGTGAACGCGTACCCGCCCGCGATGCCCTGGACCGCCTGCGCCTGGAGCAGCGCCCGCAGGCGGCCCCGGTCCAGGCTCGTCGCCATCCGCGCCGACCACGCGAGGAGCTGGAGGGCGTCCGAGGCGTACGGGGCGAAGCCGGGGCTGCCGCCGTGCCGCTGGGTGTAGCGGGTGGCGAAGTCCCGCCGGGCCAGCTGCGCCGTGGTGGTGGCGGTCACCGCGGAGATGTCCAGGCAAGCCGGGTGCACGGCGTATGCGCCCTCCACGGCGGCGGCGTTGGCCCCCTGCACGGTGTCGTCGGCGACCGCGCCGGCGTCGAAGAAGATCGGGCCGCGGTGCCCGGCGGCGCGCAGCTCCCGTGCCGCGGCACCGGAGTCCGGCGCGGTGGCCCAGACGACAACGCCGTCCCGCTCGCCACCAGCGACGCGCTCGGCGGCGGCACGGAAGCGCCGGCCGGTCGCCGGCAGGCGTACCGTGCGGGCCAGGTCGGTGCTGCTGTCCGCGAGCGCCTCCCGCATCGCCCGCACACCCGAGTCGCCGTGCAGCCCGTCGGCGGCGAGCAGGGACACCTTCCGGACCTTCATGGACTCGAACAGCTCCACCAGGCGGCGTGCCATGTCCACGGCGTCCGGCGTGAGCTTGTAGGTGAACGTGCGCTCGTCGAGCGGCAGCACGATGCGGTCACCGTAACCGAGCGAGAGGAACGGCGTCTTGACCTGCTGGGCGGCCGTCGCCAGGGCGACGGAGGTCTCGCCGAGCACGCCGCCGATCAGGGCCTGCGCGCCGGCCCGGGTCAGCTCGGCGGCATGCCGGGCGGCGACCTGCGGGTTGCTGCCGTTGTCCAGGATCTGGAGCCGGACCGACCGGACCAGGTTCCCGACCGGGATGCCGGTGCGGTTGAGCGAGTCGGCGGTGAGCTGCAGGGCCTGCCGCTGGGCGACGCCGAGCACCGACCCCGCGCCGGTGAGCTCCAGGCTCGCCCCGACGATCAGATCCTGGTCGCTCGGCGCGCTGCTGGACGGGCCGTCCTCCGGCCGCTGGCCCTGCGGCGCGCAGCCTGCCAGCAGCACGCTCCCGGCCGCGGCGGCGAGGACGCCCCGCCGGGTGAGCACAGTGGAGTCGAACGCCGGTGTCGCCATTGGAATCGCCTTCCCACCCCGGCGAACAGGCGCCGCCGCTGGTCCGCCGGGTATGTTCCCGGCCGGTCCAGCCCAGCGTCAAATCGCCCAGGTGTGGGATGAAACACCCCACTCGTGGGCCTGGCGGACTCTGATCAGGAGCGGTAACCGGCCGAGCGGTACTCGTACTCCCGGTCGTCCTCGCGGTCCCCGGTGTCGCGGGTGAAGTCCCAGCCGCCGGCCGCCTCACGGCCCGGACGGCCGCCCACGGCGAAGCCGCCGATCTCCTGGCCACGCCGCCAGCCCCGGAAGTATCCGGTGGTGTTCTCGGCCAGGCTCGCCGCGTTCCGGACGATCCGCAGGGGACGCTCCTCGCGCAGCGGGGAGCCCGGCACCAGGTTGGCCTGCGGCACCCGCTTCGGCAGGCCGGCCTTGGTCTCCGCGCCGACGGACGGGCGGGCGGCCTGTTCGGCCGCCTGCCAGCCGGTGTCAGCGGTGCTGGACCACTCCAGGTCGGCCTCGTCCCCGTGCCCGACGAACCAGGCGGACTTGGCCTGCGCGAAGATCAGCAGGTCACCGTCGCCGTCGTCGGAGACCGGCGGCGGGCGGTGCTCCTTCGGCGCCGGACGCCGCTCGGGCGGGGCGGGAAGTGAGGCGCGGGCCGGGTCGCCCTGGTCGACGAGGCGCAACGGCGGCGTGTCCAGCCCGGGATCGGCCTGCCGGCTCATCTCGTCGCGCAGCGCCCGGTCGGCCAGCGGCGGAGGCTCCACCAGCCGCAGCATCGGCGGCTCCTGCGGAAGGTCGTCGGCGAGCCACGGCGGCGTGACCCGGCCCGGGTCGCTCGGCGCGTCCACGCCCCGTCCGTACGGGTAGGTGGTGCCCTCCCGTTCCCGGGCGGCGTCGTCCTCGTTGTTCACGAGCGGCCAGTTCGCCCGGGAACCCGGCGGCGCCGCCTCCGGCGCCGGTGGGCGCGGAGCCGGCACCGGGATGCTCAGGTCGGTGGCGCTGAACCCGCCGGTCGGCGGCTCCTGGTGCGGATTGGTCTTCGGGCGGGGCGGAATGACGGTGCGCTGCCGCTCCGCCCGCGCCTTGTTGATCGCCGCGGTGGTCAGCGTCGGCCGGAACGTCTCGCCGGCCTCGGCCGGCGGCACGGCGCCGCGCGGCGACGGGGCGATCGGGGTGATGCCGGGCGGCGGCGGAGGCGGCGCCGAGACGGGCCGGTTGGTGGGTCCGTCCACCCGCGACGGCAGCGGCGCGCCGGTCGGCTCGGGCCGGGACGGCGGCGCGGAGGCCGGACGGCCCAGCGAGGCAGCCGGAGCCACGGGAGTCACCGGGGCCGGAGCGACCGGCGGAGGCGTGACCGGGGCGGGAGCGACGGGTGGCGGGGCGAGCGGCCGGGGCGTCGTCGTGGCGGCCGGGCCGGAGACCGGCTCGGGCCGGCCGCGGCGCCCGCCGGGAATCGGCTCCGGGCGGCTGCGCCGTCCGGCCGGCTCGGGTGCGCCGGCCGGCTCGGGACGACCACGGTGTGCCGGCTCGGCGGCCGGCTCCGGCTGGACCGGCCGCACCGCGCGCAGGTCGGTGGCCGGGGCCAGCTCGTCGACCTGCTCACCGCGTCGGGCGGCGGCCCGGCGGCCGGTGGCGGGCGCGGGAGCGGTGCGTTCGGCGAGCGCGCCCACGAGCGCGTCGCATCCGGCGTCACAGGTCCGGACCGAGGCGACCGCCTGCCGTACCGTCTCGGCGACGGCGGCGGTGAGCGTCCGGTTGACGGTGGCCCGCCGGGGTGTCTCGGAGATGGCGACCCGCAGCGCGGTCACCGCGTCGGAGATGTCGCCCGCGTCCGCCAGACCCTCGGCGGCCAGCTGCGCGACCACCGCGTCGGCGGTCAGCCCGCCGTCGCGGCCACGGGCCGCGGAACCGGTGAGCATCCCCGGCTCGGGCAGCGCGTCGAGAACCGCGAGGGCGACCCGGTCCGCCGGGTCCGGATACGCGCGCAGCGCGGCCGGGTAGAGCTCGCGGAGCACCTCGCGCAGCGTCACCGCGGCCGAGTGCCGGCCGCTCGCCAGCGCCGCGTGCGCGGCCAGGACCTGCGTGTATCCGGCTAGCTCACGCGGCGCCGGGAGGGTCACCGCGGAGAGCGCGCCGGCCTGCAGCGCGCGGACCAGCGCGACCGCGCGGCGCTCGGCGGGCGGGGACTGCATCTCCTCCAGGGAGTCGTCGTCGGCGAAGCGCTCGGCGAAGTCGTCGACCGAGTCGTCGTCGGCGATCGCCAGCGGACGGCCGGCGGCGCTCAGCAGCGAGGTGACGATGTGGTCGTCGCTGTCCGCGGCGATGGCCGCGCCGCTCGGACCGCCGGACCGCTCCACCAGCAGCGCGACCAACTGGGCGTACCCGGCGGCCTCGTCGGCGATCTCACAGACGTGCAGCAGACGGCCTGCGTCGTCGACCACAGCGGACGTCAGCGTCGTTCCGGCCGAAGCCGTTCGGTCGGCCGGATCTGCCGAGGCCAGACCGCAGTACACGCGCACGAGCGCCACGGCGTCGTCCTCCTCCCGGGACACAGGTCTTGCTCTGCCAGAGACTGATGCTCCCCGCTCCGGGTCAGTCGCGCCAGTCCACAACCGCAGAGATCTTGCCGACAATGGTGCGCCAACCCAAACTTGCGGTTTGTGCCCCGATTTTCTTCAGCCGGCGCCGACCCAGGAAACCACCGATTCCGCCGTTGACGGAAGCCCGCAGCGCCTCGTCCAGATCGTCCAGGCTCGAGCCGGCGGAGAGCATGTCCAGCACGGCTGGTAGCCGCAGCGCGTACGCCAGGTCACGGGCGATCTCACCAGCTTCGATGAGTAGCTCGTGGTCCCATGCGTCGTGGCCGCCGCGCAGGTTCTCCACCACCAGGTCGAGTTCGTAGGTGTCCTCGTCCAGCGGGGCGATGTCGGCCGGTTCCAGCCGTTCGGACAATTCATTCCAGCTGTCCAGTTGGGACAGGTCGTTGGGCGCGCCGGAACGGATGAAAGAGACCAATGACTCCGGGGTCTTGAACAGCAGGAGCCGGCCCTTGTGGGTGAGGAAGGCCGGCACCTCCTCGTCGCCCGCGGCGTCCTCGTCCTCGTCGTCGTCCTCTTCGTCCTCGGACTCGGCCTTGTCCTCGGTCGCGTCGTCGTCCGCCTCGCCCTTGCGGCGCCCCTTGGCGGCCTTCTCGGCCTTGTCGTCGTCGTCCTCGTCGTCCTCCTCGGCGGAGAGGGCGGCGAACTCCTCGTCGAGGATCACCACCTCCTCGTCGTCCTCGGTCTCGACGACCTGGCGACGGGCCAGGAAGGGGTCGTCCTGGTCGCGCTCGGCGACATCGGTCGGGGTCAGCTCGCGCGCCGGCCGGTACGCCCGCAGCGTGAAGCCGGTGCCGGCGGGCAGCGCGATCTCCACCGGGTCGATCCGCACCTCGTCCCAGAGCGCGCGGTCCGCCGGCGGGCGGTCCGCCTCGACCTCGTCGGCTGCGGCGGGCGCGTCGGTGTCGTCGAGCTCGGGCTCGTCGGCGTCGGGCCGTTGGGGCGACTGGCGGGCCACGCTGACCTCCGTGTGCGTTCGGTTGCCCACCCGGCGGCGTCGCGCCGCCGAGTGACTCTGCGCACATACCCTAGTGGGCGAACCGTTGCGGCCGGGAGCCGCACCCCTTGGCGTTCCGGAGGATCGACAAGTAGCGTTGCTACGCATGAAGGCGCAGGCGCTGCACGGACACCTCGACGCGCTGCTGCTCGCCGTGCTGGAACAGGGCCCGCGACACGGCTACGCGATCATCGAGGCGTTGCGTGCCCGCAGCGGCGGGACGCTGGATCTGCCCACCGGCACCATCTATCCGGCGCTGCGCCGGCTGGAGCGGGCCGGGCTGGTGGCGAGCACGTGGAGCACAGTCAACGGCCGGGAACGCCGCACCTATGAACTGACCGAGGCCGGTGGCCGGGCGCTGGTGGGGGAGCGGGCCGGCTGGCGCGAGTTCAGCGCCACCGTCGGCCGGTTCCTCGGGGCGGACGAGCCGCCCACGGCCCCGGCCTGAACCCCGCCGGCCGGACCGGTGGGCCGGCCGCTCGGGCGGCCGATCGGCTCAGCCGGCCAACCGCCGCTCGGCGAGCACCCAGCAGCGGGCGGCCCGGACCAGTGCGAACCAGGCCGCGGACACCACCGTCGCCCCGATGATCATCGGGGGCCAGGTGAGCGCGGCGTCCCACAGCCCGACCGACCAGCCGAACAGCGCGCCGCCGGCGGTCACGCCGAGCGCCAGGGCGCCGGTCAGACCGAAACCGATCAGTCGGGCCGGACGGACGAGCCGGGGCGACCCCCACCGGGCGGTGAGCGGGCCGACGAGCAACGCGGCCAGCGCCAGCGCGGCGATCACGCCCCAGATGACGTTCAGCCCGGCGGAGAGCAGCAGGTAGCTCGCCGGCGGCGGGGGACCGCCGCTCCAGCTCGACCCCTGCCAGGTCAGGTCACCGGCGGCGATCAGCACCACCGAGATCAGGAGCGTGCGCAGCGCCAGCCCGCGCAGCGCGCCGGTGGCCAGCTCGGCCTGGAACTCCGGCACGAGCTGCCGGTCACTGCCGAACTCGGCGACCGCCCGCCGCTCCGCCTCCGCGCGCGGCAGGCCCTCCTCCCGGTACGCCTCGACGGCGTCCTCCAGCGCGTGCCGCGTCTCGGTCAGCAGGTCGGCCTTGAGCCTGTCCGGCCCGTACAACCGTCCGGACAGCTCGCGCAGCCGGCGGTCGACCACCGCCTCGTCATGGACCCGCATGCGCACAAGCCTGCCATCGGGGGACGGGCTACCGCGTCAGGGAAAACCCCGATCGGATTCAGTGCGCGCTACGGCGTGACCGCCAGGTAGCCGCGTTCGGCCGTCTGCTGCCGCAGCCACTGCTCCCGGTACCAGCCGGGGCGTGCCACCAACTCGTCGTGCCGGCCGCGCTGTACCACCCGGCCGCCGTCGAGCACCACGATCTCGTCCAGCCCGGCCAGGCCGCTGAGCCGGTGGCTGATCAGCAGCACCGAGTGCCCGGCCGGGGTGGCGGCGAGCGTGGAGTCCAGCACCGCGTCGGCGGCGGACGGGTCGAGCCCTTCGGTCGGCTCGTCGAGCACCAGCACCGGCGGGGCGGCCAGCAGCGCGCGGGCCAGCGCGAGGCGCTGCCGCTGCCCGCCGGAGAGCTGCCCGCCCTGCTCGCCGACCACTGTGTCCCAGCCGTCGGGCTGTTCGCGTACCCAGTCGAGCAGGCCGGCCGCCCGGGTCGCGGCGACCAGGTCCGCCTCGGTGGCGTCCGGACGGCCGAGGAGCAGGTTCTCCTTGACCGTGGCGTGGAAGACGTACGCCTCGGCGAGCAGGCCGCCGACCACCCGGGGCAGGTGCTCGTCCGGGATCCCGGCCACCGGCACGCCGCCGACGGTGACCCGGCCGGTGTCGGGGCGTACCGCGCCGGTGAGCACGGCGGCGAGCGTGCTCTTGCCGGCGCCGCTCGGCCCGACCACCGCCACCCGGCGGCCGGCCGGCAGGTCGAGGTCGAAATCGGCCAGCGCGGGGGCGGCCCCGGTCCGGTAGCGGACCGTCACGTCGGCGAACCGTACGTCGTGGCCGTCGATCGCGGGCTCCGGCGCGCTCGTCGGCGGCGCCGTGGCGGCGGGCTCGGCCAGCAGGTCGGCCACCCGGGCCAGCCCGGTCCGGAGCTGGGCGCGCTGGCGGGCCGCCGCGACGAGCGCGAGAGCCACCTCCACGGCGGCGAGCGACCCGACCGCGAGGACGCCGACGAGCACCCCGCCGACCCCGGCCCGCAGCGCGACGGCCACCACCGCGGCGGCGGTGAGGCCACCCACGAGTACGCCCGTCGCGTCCACCGCGAAGCCGGTAGCGGCGAGCCGGCGTTCCAGCTTCGCCAGCCGCGCGCCCCGGTTCTCGGCGGCGGCGAGCGCGGCGCCGGTGGCCCCGAACGCGGCCAGGTCGGCGGCGCCGTGGGTGAGGTCGACCGCGTCCACCGCGAGCGCGCCGCGCAGCGGGGCGACCTCGTCGGCGGCGCGGCGGGTGAGCCGGGTGGCCAGCGCGGGCAGCGCCACGCCGGCCACCAGCAGGCCGATCGCGAGCACACCGGCGGCCGGCGGTGAGATCAGCGCGGCGACGCCGACCGCGAGCACGCTGACCACCGCCGCGGCCGCTCCCGGCACGAGCACGCGCAGGAGCAGGTCCTGGGCCGCCTCCACGTCCGACACCAGGCGGCTCAGCGCGTCCCCGGTACGCCGGCCGGCGTCGCGCCGAGCGGCGAGCGTGGCGAACACCCGGGCCCGTACGTCGGTGATCATGCGGAGCACGGCGTCGTGCCCGGCGAGCCGTTCGGTGTACCGCAGCACGCCCCGGCTGACCGCCAGCGCCCGGACCGCCACGATGGCCACCGTCAGCCGGTCCAGCGGCGGGCGGCCCGCCGCGCTCATCAGCAGCCAGGTGGCGGTGGCCATCAGCGCCAGGCCGGCGAACTCGGTGGCGGCGGCGAGCAGCCCGGCGCCGAGCAGCCGGCTCAGGTACGGCCGGGCCAGGCGCAGCACCGCCCGTTCCGCGCCGGGGATCATCGGGCCACTCCCGGCCCGGTGGCGGTCGGGTGCAGTTCGGTGACCCGGCCGTCCTCGACGCGCAGGATCCGGTCGGCGTCGGCGAGCAGCGCGGGCCGGTGCGCGACGAGCAGCGCGGTACGTCCGGCGACCAGCCGCCGGGTGGCGTCCAGCACGACCGCCTCGCTGGCGGAGTCAAGCCGCGCGGTCGGCTCGTCGAGCAGCACGATCGGCGCGTCCCGCAGGAACGCGCGGGCGAGCGCGACCCGCTGCCGCTGACCGCTGGACAGGCCGTGGCCGCGTTCGCCGAGGCGGGTGTCCAGCCCGTCGGGCAGGGCGTCGACCACCTCGTCCAGCGCGGCGTCGGCGACCGCGGCGGCGAGCACGTCGTCCGGGGTGTCCGGCGCGCCGAGGCGGATGTTGTCGGCGAGCGACCCGGCGAACAGGTGCGCCCGCTGCGGCACCCACGCCAGTTCGCGCCGCCAGGCGTCCAGGTCGACTCCGGCCAGGTCCACGCCGTCGACGGTGACCCGGCCGGAGGTCGGTGCGACGAAGCCGAGCAGCAGGTTGAGCAGCGTGCTCTTGCCCGCGCCGCTGGGCCCGATGACGGCGATCCGGTCGCCGGGCCGGATGGTCAGCGTGACGTCGCGCAGCGCTGTGGTCCGGTCGTACGCGACGCTCACGCCCTCGAAGCGGATCTCGCCCCGGCCGCCCGGCGTGGGACGGCGGGGTTCGGTGGTGGCGGGCGCGTCGGTGGCGGAGAGCGTGAGCGCCTCGTCCAGCGCGGTGAGTCCTTCCATGCTGGCGTGGAACCGGCTGCCCGCCGCACGCAACGGCAGGTACGCCTCCGGGGTGAGCAGCAGCACCAGCAGCGCGGTGGAGAGCGTGAGGCCGCCGCCGAGCAGCCGGATGCCGACCGGCACCGCGACGAGCGCGACGGAGAGCGTGGCGACGAGTTCCAGCACCAGCGCGGACAGGAACGCGATGCGCAGCGTCTTCATGGTGGCCTGGCGGTGGCCGTCGGCCATCCGGCGTACCACGTCGACCTGTCCCCGGGACCGGCCGAACGCGCGCAGTGTGGGCAGCCCGGCCACCATGTCGAGGAAGTGCCCGCCGAGCAGTGACAGCCGCCGCCACTGCCGTTCGGTGGCGGCCTGCGCCTGCCAGCCGAGCAGCGCGCCGAAGATCGGGATGAGCGGGATGGTGAGCGCGATGATCAGCGCCGAGCTCCAGTCGGCGAACACGATCCGGGCCAGCACCGCCACCGGCACCGTGACGCTCAGCACGAGCTGCGGCAGGTAGCCGGTGAAGTAGGGGTCGAGCGCGTCGAGCCCGCGCCCGGCCAGCGTGGCGAGCTGCCCGGCCCGCTGCCCGGCGACCCAGGTGGGGCCGTGCCGGCCGACCGCGCGCAGCAGGTCGGCGCGCAACGCCGCCTTGACTGTCGCGGCGGCCCGCGCCGCCACTGTGCCCTGCGCCCAGCTCACCAGCGCCCGCCCGGCGACCGCCGCCACGAGACCGGCCAGCGCCGGCCGGTGCAGCCGCCCGTCGAACGCGGTGGCCAGCAGCGTCGCCAGCGCGGTCGCCTGGGCGATCACCAGCAGCGCGGTCAGCCCGCCCAGCGCCGCGAGCACGGCGAGGTCGCGCCGGGCCGCGGGGACCCGACGCAGCAGACGCGGGTCGAACGGGCGGCGGTTCACCAGTACACCGGTGCCCTGCCGTCGATCCGTCCCCGGAACACCCACCAGCACATCGCCTGAAAGCCTAGTAGGGCCGGCACGAGCGGTAACGCGAGCCATCCCAACAGTGCCAGCGTCGGACGGCCGGCGGCCGCCTCGGCCACCGTCAGCGAGGCTGCCGGGTCGGCCGTGGAGACCAGGATCCGGGGCCAGAGCGCGGCCCCGACCAGCGGCGCGGGCAGCGCCAGCGCCGTCGCGGTCGCGGCGAAGGCCACACCGGCCCGGCCCCGCCGCAGCGCCGCGCGGGCCGTCAGCAGCGCGGCCACGAGCGCCAACGGCAGGAGTACGGCCACAGCCGGGCGCGCCACCGCGGCGCGTACCCGATCGGAGAGCACGCCCAGGACGGTGGCCGCGCCGACCGCGACGAGTGCGGCGGGCACCAGGCCGGCGGCCAGCCGGGCGAGGGCCGGGGCCTCGGCGGCGGGCAGCCGGAGCGTGAGGAACGTCGCACCGTGCACCGCCACCAGCGCCAGCAGGGCCAGCCCGGCGGCGGCGACGAACGGGGTGGCGAGATGACCGACACCGACCACGTGCCCGTCGGCGCTCAGCGGCACGCCCTGGAGCAGCCCGCCGAGCACCGCGCCCCAGCCCAGCGCGGCGAGCACGCCGCCGACCACCACCACCCGGTCCCAGCCGGCGCGCGCCGTTCCGGAGACCGGGCGGCTGCGCAACTGCACCCCGGCGGTCACCAGCACCACCCCGGCCAGCGCGGCGAGCACCGCCGGGTAGAAGCCGGAGAGCAGCTCGCCCTCCAGCCGGGGGAACGCGCCGAACAGGATGCCGACGGCCGCCACCAGCCAGAC
This sequence comes from Micromonospora chalcea, assembly GCF_002926165.1. Taxonomy (GTDB): domain Bacteria; phylum Actinomycetota; class Actinomycetes; order Mycobacteriales; family Micromonosporaceae; genus Micromonospora; species Micromonospora chalcea. The sequence continues at coordinate 39,293 of NZ_MAGP01000086.1, forward strand.
CTCGTTGCCGAGGAAGAACGGCCCGAGCGCGGCGAGCGTGGCCCGGCTGCCCGGCGTCGGGCCGCGCCGGGCCAGCAGCAGGCCGACGCCGTAGTCGTAGCCGCCGAGCACGAGGTAGGTGGCGAAGAAGAGGCCGAGCAGGGCGTACCAGGCGAGTTCCACGGCGGGCTCCCTCAGACGAGCACTGGCTGGTGGTGGGGGTCGGTGTCGGGCGCGGGTGGTCGGCCGAGGGCGGGGTCGTACGCGCCGCGCGCGGCGTGCCGGGCCAGCAGCGTCCAGTTGGTCACCGCGAGCGCGCCGAGCAGCAGGCTGAACCCGATCAGCGAGGCGAGCATCAGCCCCGGCGAGACCGGGGAGACGGCCTGCGCGGTGGGCAGCAGCCCGTACGCGGCCCAGGGCTGGCGGCCGACCTCGCGGGCGATCCAGCCGAGCAGCATCGCCACGAACGGCAGCGGCAGGCCGAGCAGGATCAGCCAGAGCGGGAACCGCAACCGGATGATCCAGTCGCGCCAGAGCAGCGGCAGCAGGAGCCAGAGGGCGCCGAGCGTGAAGCCGATCAGGATCATGAAGCCGAGGCCGACGTTGGAGAGCACCGGCGGATCCCAGTCGCCGGGGCCGTACCGCGCGGTCCAGTCGGCGACGAGCGTGTCGCGCTCCGGCCCGCCGCCGAACTTCGTCGGCTGGAGCTGCGCGACCGGGCCGAACTGGGCGAAGCCGAAGCCCTGGAGCGTGCTGACCGCTAGCGCCGCGGTGACCAGGCCGAGGCGCAGCGAGGTGCGGAACAGTGCGTAGTCGCTGGTACGCCGCAGCAGGTGCCAGGCGCTGACCGCGGCCATCAGCAGGCCGCCGGTGACCAGGCTCGCCGAGATCACGTGGCCGAACGCCATGCCGAACGTGGGATTGGTGAGCAGCGCGCCGAAGTCGGTGAGGTGGGCGACGCCGTCGCGGACCTCGTACCCGACCGGGTTCTGCAGCCAGGCGTTCGCCACCATGATCCAGAACGCCGAGGCGTACGCGGTGATCGCCACGCCCCAGAGCAGCGCCAGGTGTACGCCGCGCCGCAGCCGGTGCCACCCGAAGATCCACATGCCGAGGAACGTGGACTCCAGGAAGAACGCCACGAGCGTCTCGATGGCCAGCGGCGCCCCGAACACGTTGCCGACGTAGCGCGACAGCCCGCTCCAGTTCAGCCCGAACTGGAACTCCATCACGATGCCGGTGGCGATGCCGAGCACGTAGTTGATCACGTAGAGCTGGCCCCAGAACCGGGTCAGCCGCTCGTACACCGGTTTGCCGGTGAGGAAGCCGGCCGTCTGCAACCCGACCAGCAGCGTGACCAGGCCGAGCGTGACCGCCACGAACAGGAAATGGATCGAGGTGGTGGTGGCGAACTGGAGGCGGGCGAGGAGCAGCGGATCCACTGTCGTCCTCCCATGGGTCGACTCTCTTGTCGTAGTCAACCTACACGTAGCTTCACTACCTATAGAGGTGTGCGAACCCGGAGAAGTCCCTTAGGGGGCGAGATCAGCTCAGGAACAGGGCGAACGGCAGGGAGACGAGCGTGCCCGCGACGGCGAGCGCCATCGCGCCGAGCACCCGCGGCGGGCGGTCCGCGACGAGCAGCCGCTGCACCCGTACGTCCAGATCGCGGTCGCCGAGTCCGAGCGTGCCCGCCGGTTGCACCCGGTGCTCGGCGGCGGCGAACCGCCGCAGCGCACCGGCGAGCAGCGCGTCCGCGTGCAGCTCCCGGGCCTTGTCGTCGGCGCGCATCTCGACCAGCAGCGCCACCCTCGCGTGCGCGTCCCGCACCCACTGGAACCAGGGCAGCGCCCGGCACAACGCGGTGAACGGCAGCAGCACCAGATCGTGCCGCTCCTGGGCGTGCGCCCGCTCGTGGGTGAGCACCGCCGCCAGCTCGGCCGGGTCGAGCAGGTCGAGCGTGCCCGCGCTCACCACCACCCGGGGCCGCACCCCCGGCAGGCAGTACGCCGCAGCGCTCGGGTGGTCGAGCACCAGCGCGCCGGGCACCGTCGGGTCACGCCGGGCCACCAGGTGCAACAGCTCCCGGTGCCGGCGCTGGGCGCGTACCGCGCCGTGCAGGCTGCGTACCGTCGTGGTGAGCAGCACCACGCCGATGCCGAGACCGACGCCGACCAGGCTGAGGTGCACCGCGCCCACACCGGCCGGAAGCGTGCCGTGGGCCAGGTCGTCGGCCAGCGCCAGCAGCGCCCACCCGGTCGCCCGGTCGTAGACGTCGAGGCCCAGCGCCATCGGCAACCCCATGGCCGACAGGCCGAGCGCCAGCCCGACCGCCTGCCAGCACAGGATCGCCACCCGGGGCGCGCGCCACGTCCAGCGCGCGGCGGCGAGGACCTGCGCGGTCAGCCAGCAGGCCAGAATGGTCGCGGCGAAGTGCAGGGCGTACGCCACGGCGGCCGCCTACCGGTCCGTCGCCTCGTCGAGCGCCGGCCGACCGGGCCGCGGGTCCTCGATCCGGCCGGTCGTCCCTGCCTCGGCGGTCGCTGGCCCGGTCGCTCCGGTCTCGGTGGTCGTTGGCCCGGTCGTCCCGGTCTCGGTGGTCGCTGGCCCGGTCGCTCCGGTCTCGGTGGTCGCTGGCCCGGTTGCCCCGGTCTCGACGATCGTGGGCCCGGTCGCTCCGGCCTCGGCGCTGAGCGCGGCGCGGAGCACGTCCGCCTCCGTGCCGGTCACCGAACGGGCGAAGCGCACCAGCGCGGCGTCCCGGCTGCCGCCGAGATCGAGGGCTTCGAGCATGAGCTGGGCGATGTGCGCCTCGCGGGTGGCGGCGGGGCGGTAACGCCAGGCGCGGCCCTCCCGCTCGCGCTGCACCATGCCCTTGCCGGCGAGCCGGTCGAGCACGGTCATGACGGTGGTGTAGGCCAGTTCGCGGCCGTCCAGGGCGTCGGCGACCTCGCGCACCGTCACACCGCCCGAGGCGGCTGGTGCCGCGTCCCACAGCACGTCCATCACCGCACGCTCAAGGTCCCCCAGCCGAGTCACCCACCAATCCTACCTCCGGTAGTAGACCCTCTCCGCCGCCCCGGTCCCCGGTTCCGGTCCCCGCCCCTCGCTCCCGAAGATCAACACCAGCTCGGGGAGGTGGTGTGGTCCGAGGCGGCTCGATGCAGCCACCTCCCCGTACTGGTGTCGATCTAGCTCTCCTCGGACGGCCCCGCCAAGATCCACTCCGCCTCGGGGAAGTGGTGCAGTCCCGGGTCGGTCGATGCGGCCCTCTCGGGGATCTGGTCTTGATCGTGCTGGCCTCAGGGTGGGCGCCTCGGCAAGATCCACGCCAGTTCGGGGAGGTGGTGGCATTCGGGGCGGGTTGATGTGACCACTTCGCCGTACTGGTGTCGATTTTGGTGCGTGGGAGGGCAGGGTCAGCGCCAGTTCGGGGAGGTGGTGCAGTCCCGGGCTGGTTGATGTGGTCACTCCGGGGAAGTGGTGTTGATCTTGCTGGGCGGCCGGGTGAGTGTCGGGGCGCGGCTCGGGTCACTTCGGGGGTTTGGTGTTGATCCTGTCGGCCTTGTGCGGGTGCCTCGGCAAGATCAGCGCCAGTTCGGGGAAGTGGTGGCATTCGGGGCGGGTTGATGTGACCACTTCGCCGTGCTGGTGTTGACCTTGGTGCGTGGGGGCGAGTCGGCACCGGTTCGGGGAGGGTGGTGCTGTCCGGGGTCGGTTGATGTGGCCACCTCGGGGAGGTGGTGTCGATCTTGCTCGGCTGCGGGTGGGACCGACGACCGTTCGCGGAAAGTGCGGGGACGGGAAGTGGCGGCAACCCGGGAGGGTGTGCCGCCACTTCGGGCCGGGGCCGGACTGCCGCCTGTCAGACGCCCTTGGGGTGCCAGACCGTCTTGGTCTCCAGCAGCGTGGTCATCCGGGTGATGCCGGGATCGGCGTACCAGTCGTGGTCGGCCGGGGCCGGCCGGAGCACCCGCTTGAGGTTCTCCGCGGCCTTGATCTCCAGGTCGGCGGCCAGCTCGGCGTCGGCGACGCCGGTCAGGTCGATCGCGTTGACGTCCATGTGCGCGGCGAGCGTCGGCACGGTCTCGGTCAGCCGGCCGGTGAGGATGTTCACCACCCCGCCCGGCAGGTCGGAGGTGGCGAGCACCTCCGCCAGCGTCACCGCCGCCAGCGGCGCCGCCGGGGAGGCGGCCACCACGACCGTGTTGCCGGTGACGATCGCCGGGGCGATGACGCTCACCAGGCCGAGCAGCGCGGGCTCCTCGGGGGCGGCCACCGCCACCACGCCGGTGGGCTCCGGCGCGGACAGGTTGAAGTACGGGCCGGCCACCGGGTTCGCGCCGCCGTACACCTGGGACAGCTTGTCGGACCAGCCCGCGTACCAGACCCAGCGGTCGATCGCGGCGTCCACCTCGTCGGCCGGTACGCCCAGGGCGACGAACTGCTCGCGCCGGCCCTCCAGCATCTCGGCGACCCGGTAGAGGATCTGACCCCTGTTGTACGCGGTCGCCCCGGCCCAGCCCTTCACCGCGGCGCGGGCGGCCACTACCGCGTCCCGCGCGTCCTTCCGGGAGGCAAGAGACACGTTCGCGGATTGCACGAGATACGACCGTCCCGACTCGCTGCGCGGGAACTTCCCGCCGATGAAGAGCTTGTACGTCTTGCGTACCGCGACCCGCTCAGACATTGAGGTACCCCTCCAGCCCGTGCCGGCCGCCCTCGCGACCGTAGCCCGACTCCTTGTAGCCGCCGAACGGCGACGTCGGGTCGAACTTGTTGAACGTGTTCGCCCACACCACTCCTGCGCGCAGCCGGTCGGCCAGCCACAGGATCCGGGAACCCTTGTCGGTCCAGATTCCGGCCGACAGCCCGTACGGCGTGTTGTTGGCCTTTTCGACGGCCTCCGCCGGGGTGCGGAACGTGAGCACGGACAGCACCGGGCCGAAGATCTCCTCGCGGGCGATCCGGTGGGCCTGGGTGACGCCGGTGAAGATGGTCGGCGCGAACCAGAAGCCGCGCTCGGGCAGCTCGCACGGCGGCGACCAGCGCTCCGCGCCCTCGGCGGACCCGGCGTCGGACAGCTCCCGGATGCGGGTGAGCTGCTCGGCCGAGTTGATCGCGCCGATGTCGGTGTTCTTGTCCAGCGGGTCGCCGACGCGCAACTGGGCCATCCGGCGCTTGAGCGACTCCAGCACCCGGTCGGCCACCGACTCCTGGACCAGCAGCCGGGAACCGGCGCAGCAGACGTGCCCCTGGTTGAAGAAGATGCCGTTGACGATGCCCTCGACGGCCTGGTCGATCGGCGCGTCGTCGAAGACGATGTTCGCGGCCTTGCCGCCCAGTTCCAGCGTGAGCTTCTTGCGGGTGCCGGCGACCGAGCGGGCGATGGCCCGGCCCACCTCGGTGGAGCCGGTGAACGCGACCTTGTCCACGCCCGGGTGCTCGACCAGCGCCCGGCCGGTGTCGCCCGCGCCGGTGACGATGTTGACCACGCCGGCGGGCAGGTCGGCCTGCTGGCAGATCTCGGCGAACAGCAGCGCGGTCAGCGGGGTGGTCTCGGCGGGCTTGAGCACGACCGTGTTGCCGGCGGCCAGCGCCGGGGCGATCTTCCACGCCAGCATGAGCAGCGGGAAGTTCCACGGGATGACCTGCGCCGCCACGCCGAGCGGCTTCGGGTCCGGGCCGAAGCCCGCGTGCGGAAGCTTGTCGGCCCAGCCGGCGTAGTAGAAGAAGTGCGCGGCGACCAGCGGCAGGTCGACGTCGCGGGACTCCTTGATCGGCTTGCCGTTGTCCAGCGACTCCAGCACCGCCAGCTCGCGCGAGCGTTCCTGAATGAGCCGGGCGATCCGGAACAGGTACTTGGCCCGGTCCCGGCCCGGCATCGGACCCCAGACCTTCTCGTACGCGGTCCGGGCGGCGCGCACGGCGCGGTCCACGTCGTCGGCGCCGGCCTCGGCGATCTCGGCCAGCACCTCCTCGGAGGCCGGGTTCACCGACTTGAAGCTGCCGCCGGAGGCCGGGTCGACGAACGCGCCGTCGACGAAGAGCCCGTACGAGGGCTTGATGTCCACCACCGAGCGGGACTCGGGGGCGGGTGCGTATTCGAACATCGCGTTCAGTCCAGGGTGAAGTAGTCGGGGCCGGCGTAGACGCCGGTCGTCAGCTTGGTGCGCTGCATGAGCAGGTCGTTGAGCAGGCTCGACGCGCCGAACCGGAACCAGTCCGGGCTCAGCCAGTCGGCGCCGACCGTCTCGTTGACCATGACCAGGTACTTGATCGCGTCCTTGGTGGTCTTGATGCCACCGGCCGGCTTGACGCCGACCTGACGCCCGGTGGCGGCGCGGAAGTCGCGGACCGCCTCCAGCATCACCAGCGTCACCGGCAGCGTGGCCGCGACCGGGACCTTGCCGGTGGAGGTCTTGATGAAGTCGCCGCCCGCGAGCATGGCGAGCCAGGACGCCCGCCGCACGTTGTCGTACGTGGCCAGCTCGCCGGTCTCCAGGATCACCTTGAGGTGGGCGTCCCCGCACGCTTCCTTGGTGGCCACGATCTCGTCGTAGACCTCGGCGTAGCGCCCGGACAGGAACGCGCCCCGGTTGATCACCATGTCGATCTCGTCCGCGCCGGCCTCGACCGCCGCGCGCACGTCGGCGAGCTTGATCTCCAGCGGGGCCTGACCGGACGGGAACGCGGTCGCCACGCTGGCCAGGTGCACGCCGCTGCCGCGGAGCACCTCGGCCACGTACGGGACCATCGACGGGTAGACGCAGACGGCGCCCACGTGCGGGCAGCTCGGGTCGGCCGGGTCGGGGCGCAGCGCCTTCGCGGCCAGCGCCCGCACCTTGCCGGGCGTGTCCGCGCCTTCCAGGGTGGTCAGGTCGACCATCCGGATCGCCAGGTCGATCGCCTCGGCCTTCGCCGTGGTCTTGATGGAGCGGGTGCCGAGCTGCGCCGCCCGCTGCTCCGCGCCGACCTGGTCCACGCCGGGCAGGCCGTGCAGGAAGGTCCGCAGAGCGGTCTCGGATCGTCCCAGCTCGGAGAGATCCGACCGGGCCGACGTCGTTGTCGCCGTCATGCCCCGAATAGTACGCACTCGCGAGTCCTGTGATCTTGGTCACGGACAACGGGTTGCGAGCGTCGTACGTGAGCGGGGTCGCTGGTCGGGCCGCACCCACCGTGCGCCGGTCCACGGAGCGGTAGGTTGAGCGATCGTGGACGTAACCGTCATTGACCATCCGCTCGCCCAGACGCGGCTGACCGCCATGCGGGACGCCCGGACCGACTCGTCGTCGTTCCGGGCGGCGCTGCGCGAACTCACCACCATGCTGGTGTACGAGGCCGCGCGCTCCTTCCCGGTCGAGAAGTACTCGATCCAGACCCCGGTCACCGCCACCGAAGGCAGCCGGCTGGCGAACCCGCCGCTGCTGGTGCCGGTGCTGCGGGCCGGTCTCGGCATGGCCGACGCCGCGCTCGGCCTGCTGCCCGAGTCGTCGATGGGCTTCGTCGGCCTGGCCCGCGACGAGGAGACGTACGAGCCCCGCGCGTACATGGAGTCGCTGCCGCGCGACCTCAGCGGCCTGCCGGTGCTGGTGCTCGACCCGATGCTCGCCACCGGCGGCTCGCTGGAGCACTGCTGCCGGCTGCTCGCCGACCGCGGCTGCACCGACATCACGGTGCTCTGCGTGCTGGCCGCGCCGGTCAGCATCGAGCGGCTGGAGCGCTCCGGCCTGCCGCTGCGCCTGGTCACCGCCTCGATCGACGAGGGCCTGAACGACTCGAAGTTCATCGTCCCCGGCCTGGGTGACGCCGGCGACCGCCAGTTCGGCGGCATGCCCCGTTTCTGAGGCCGGTCCCGGTGCGGAGGGTCGGCCCTCCGCACCGGGAACCGGACTGCCCCGGCGAGTTGGTGCGCGGGGGTGCGGGGAGGCGCTAGCGTTCCGGGCCATGACTGGTGTTGCGCTCGCCGAAGAGCTGCTGCTCCTCGCGTACGACGACGAAACCGGCAAGGCCACCATGCCGCGGATCAGCCTTGACCTGGGCATGGCCGCGGCGGTGCTGGTCGAGCTGGCCCTGGCCGGACGGCTCGCGTACGCGGACGGGAACCTGGCGGTGATCGATCCGGCGCCGACCGGTGAGCCGATCGCCGACGCCGTACTCGCCAAGATCGCCGCGGAGACCCCGCACACGCCCTCGTCGTGGGTGCAGCGGCTGCCGGACGGGCTGCGCGACCGGATCCTCACCGACCTCTGCGGGCGGGGCGTGGTCCGGGACGTGGAGGAGACCGAGCTGGACTTCATCCACGTGCACCGCTACCCGGTGGCGGACCCCTCGGTCGAGGCGGACATCCGGCAGCGTCTGGCCGACGCGCTGACCAGCGGGCAGCTCCCCGACGAGCGGACCGCCGCGCTCGCCACGCTGGTCGCGGTGCTGCGCATGGAGCCGGCGCTCGGGCTCACCGGCCCGGCCGCCGAGGATGCCGGGCGCCGCCTGGAGGAGATCGCCGCCGGCGCCGGGTTCTCCGGCACGGTGAGCCTGGACGACAGCGTGGTGCGCCCGTCGATCAGTCTGGTCATCGCCGCGCTGGGCCAGGCCGTCGACGCCGCCCTGGGCAAGCGGTAAGGAAGGGCCCCCTCTTAACGCCTCCGGTAGAGGAAGGGCCCCTTATTAACGCGAGGCGTTAATAAGGGGCCCTTCCTTACACCCGGTCAGAGGCCGAGGGCGGCGGCGATCTCGTTGCGCAGCTCGGTCACGGCGGCACGCGCGCGCTGCCGGGCCGCCGGCACGTCGCCGCCGGTCACCGGCTCCACCACCTCCAGGTACGCCTTGAGCTTCGGCTCGGTGCCGGACGGCCGGATCACCACCCGGGCCGCGCCGGTGCGCAGGATCACCACGTCCGCGTCGGGGAGCAAGTCGGTCGCCTCGGTCACCGGCTGCCCGAGCAGCGCGGTCGGGGTGGCCGCCCGGATCCGCGCCATCGAGTCCGCGATGACCCGCAGGTCCTCCACCCGGACCGAGAGCTGCTCGGTGTGGTGCACGCCGAACTCGGCGGCCAGCTCGTCCAGCCGGTCGAGGAGCGTACGGCCCTCGGCCTTCAGACCGGCGGCCAGCTCGGCGACCGTCAGCGCGGCGGTGATGCCGTCCTTGTCGCGTACGTGCTCCGGCGCGACGCAGTAGCCGAGCGCCTCCTCGTAGCCGTACACGAGCGGCTCCCGGCCGCCGCCGGCCCGGACGATCCACTTGAACCCGGTGAGCGTCTCGTCGTAGGGCAGCCCCCGGGCCGCCGTCATGGCGCGCAGCAGCGCCGAGGACACGATCGTGGTGGCGTACAGGCCGGTCACGCCGCGCCGCATCAGGTGGTCGGCGAGCAGCGCGCCCACCTCGTCGCCGCGCAGCATCCGCCAGGACCCGGCGTCGCGTACGGCCACCGCGCAGCGGTCCGCATCCGGGTCGTTGGCGATGGCGAGATCCGCGCCGGTGCGGTCGGCGAGCGCGACGAGCAGGTCCACCGCGCCCGGCTCCTCCGGGTTGGGAAAGCTGACGGTCGGGAACGCCGGGTCCGGCTCGGCCTGCTCCGGCACCACGCCCGGCACGCCGAACCCGGCGTGCGCGAAGGCGGCGGTCAGCACCGCGCCGCCCACCCCGTGCAGCGGCGTGTACGCCACCTTCAGGTCGCGCGGCCCGGTCGGGTCCACCACGGCGGCGGCCCGTTCCACGTACGCGGCCACCAGGTCGTCGCCGAGCACCTGCCCGGCCGGGCCGAGCGGCACCTCGGCGAGCGGGCCGACGGCCCGGATGGCCGCCTCGATGCCGGCGTCGGCCGGCGGCACGATCTGCGCGCCCGCACCCAGCTCACCGCCGAGCTGCGCACCCAGGTAGACCTTGTAGCCGTTGTCCTGCGGCGGGTTGTGGCTGGCGGTCACCATCACCCCGGCGACCGCGCCGAGCTGCCGGACCGCGAACGCCAGCACCGGCGTGGGCAGCGGCCGGGGCAGCAGCAGCGCCGGACGGCCCGCCCCGGTGGCCACCTGGGCGGTGCGCTCGGCGAAGGCCAGCGAGCCGCGCCGGGCGTCGTACCCGATCACCAGCGGGCCCTCGCCGCCCTGGGCGGCGAGCCAGCGCACGAGCCCGGCGGCGGCCTGGGTGACCACGGCGAGGTTCATGCCGTTCGGCCCGGCGCGCAGCGGGCCGCGCAGTCCGGCGGTGCCGAACGTCAGCGGGCCGGCGAACCGGTCGGCCAGGTCGGTCGCCGTGCCGGGCAGCCCGTCCAGGACGGCGCGCAGCTCGTCGCGGTCGGCCGGGTCCGGGTCGTCGGCGAGCCAGCGCTCGGCTCGGACGCGAAGGTCGTCTAGGTCAGTGGTTTCCGCCGCCATTGCCTCTTGATAGCACGGCGGCGGATCACCACTGGCCGTCGGCCTCGACTCAGTTCGCCTCGGTGAGCTGGAACGAGCCGACCATCGCGTCGAAGATCGGCTTGCTCTCCGCGAACCGCGCGTCGGTCGAGGAGAGGTAGAACGAGTAGACCTTGCCGTCCTTGACCACGCCCCGCCAGATGCCGTGACGCATGGACTCACCCTCGCCGCAGGTGTATTCGAGCTGGCCCGCGGTCTGCCCGGCGAGCGGCTGCTCGGAAACCGACACCTCGGTGTAGGGGGCGGGACAGGTCTTGCTCTTGGCGCTGTTCTTGTTCAGGTTCCGCGAGGCGAACTCGGCCCAGCTGATCGAGGTGCCGCCCCACGGCTCGGCGATCACCCGCACCTTGCGGCCCTCGTCCTCGGGGTCGACGTAGTCGACGTAGAGGCCGCCGGTCTGCCGCTGCCAGCCCTTCGGCACCTGGATGGTCACGCCCTTGACGGTCTGCTCCTGCATCTCGGGCGCGGCGGCGGCCGAGTTCGACGGCAGCGTGCCCACGATCGGCGGTGGCGTGTCGTCGCCGCCGCTGGTCAGCGCGATCACGCTCACCAGCAGCACCACGGCGAGGCCACCGGCGGCGGCGAGCTGGACCTTGCGCGGCCACGCCTTGATCCGGCCGAGCAGGCCCTTGGCCGAGCCGAGCGCGCCGCCACCACCGGCGGCCGGAGCGGTGGCCGGCGTGGTCCACGGCTGGCCGGTGCCGGGCACCGACCACTGGTTGCCGCCGCCGTACACCGGCTGGGTGGCGTCGGCGGCACGGCCGTAGACCGGCTGGGTGGTCGGCACCTGCTGGGTGGCGTCCGCTCCGGCGCCCTGGCCGAGCCGGACCGTGGCGTCCGGCGAGATGCGCTGGGTGGCCTCGGGCGCGGGCCCGGACATCGCGCCGGTCGGGGTGTGCAGCGGTCCGGCCAGCGCGTCCGCGCTGGTCTCGTCCAGCGCGGCGTCGCCCGCCGCCGGCTTCTCGCCGGCGGGCCGCTCCCTGCGGCGCAGCGCGGCGAGCCGGTCGGTCAGCGACTCGTCCGGACCGATCATGGCCCGACCGCCGATCTGGCCGCTCGGCTTCGGCTCGGCCGCGATGGCCGGCGGCGTGGTCGGGCGCGGCACCGGCACCACCGCGTACGGGTCGGTGACCGAGTTGACCGCGGTGGCGGTGCTGGTCAGCGGCCCGGCGAGCAGTTCGCGCAGGTTGGCGCGGGCCCGGTGCACGTCCATCCGGCGGGCCGGGTCCTTCTCCAGCAGCCCCATCAGCACGCCGGTGAGCGGGCCGCTGCGCTGCGGCGTAGCGGGCGGGTCCTCGACCACGGCGTGCATGGTCTCGATCGGGTCGCCCTTGTCGAACGGGGGACGGCCCTCGACCGCCGTGTAGAGCGTCACGCCGAGCGAGAACAGGTCGCTGGGCGGCCCGAACTCCTGGCCCATGGCCCGCTCGGGAGAGATGAAGTGCGGCGAGCCGAGCACCATGCCCGGCGTGGTGAGCTGCACGTCGGTGGGCATCCGGGCGACGCCGAAGTCGGTGAGCACGCAGCGGCCGTCGGAGCAGATCAGCACGTTGGCCGGCTTGACGTCGCGGTGCAGCACACCGATGGCGTGCGCCACCTCCAGCGCGCCGAGCAGCGCGATGCCAATCTTGGCGACGGCGCGCGGCGCGACCGGCCCGTCCTCGATCACCATGTCGGCGAGGCTGCGGGCGTCCAGCAGCTCCATCACGATCCACGGCCGGCCGCCCTCGGTGACCACGTCGTAGACCTGCACCACGGCCGGGTGCTGGATCGCGGCGGCGGCGCGGGCCTCCCGCAGCGTCCGTTCGTAGAGCGCGTCGCGGTCGCTCGGGGCGAGCCCCGGCGGGAGGACGACCTCCTTGACCGCCACGTCGCGGCGCAGCAATGTGTCTGTGGCCCGCCAGACCGTGCCCATGCCTCCGTTGCCCACCGGGGAGCGCAGCGAGTAGCGACCACCGATGGTGGTGCCGGGCGCCGCGCGTCCAGTGGGGGGACTGGCCGGTCCGCCGCTCCACGTCGGAATCTGAGTCACAGAAAAGCCACCGGGGGATATCGAGGGGGCTGGGACACAACCCCTCTATCTTGCTGGTTCCGACGCCCGATGCGAAACCCGACGCGGCGGGCGTTTACCTACTCGACGGTATGTGGCCGGTTGCTCACCTCCGGTGGTGTGCCGTGGCCAGGTGTGCGGTATCCCTCACCCACCAGGCGGTCAGCGCGTCCTACCATCCGGTAATGAGCGATGCGCGGTCAAGCGAGTCGGGTTTCCCGATCCAGGGCGTCTACACGGCGGCAGACCTTCCGGCGGACCTGGAGGCCCGGCTGGGCGAGCCGGGCGAATTCCCGTACACCCGCGGGGTCTACCCGACGATGTACACCTCCCGGCCCTGGACGATGCGACAGTACGCCGGCTTCGGCACCGCGACCGAGAGCAACGCGCGGTACCACCAGTTGCTGCGCGCCGGGACGATGGGCCTGTCCGTCGCGTTCGACCTGCCCACCCAGATGGGGTACGACTCGGACGACCCGATCGCGCACGGCGAGGTGGGCAAGGTCGGGGTCGCCATCGACTCCATCGAGGACATGCGCACGCTGTTCGGCGGCATCCCGCTGGACAAGGTCTCCACCTCGATGACGATCAACGCGCCCGGCTCGGTGCTGCTGCTGCTCTACCAGCTCGTGGCCGAGGAGAACGGCGTGCCGGGGGCGGCGCTCAACGGCACGATCCAGAACGACATCCTCAAGGAGTACATCGCCCGGGGGACGTACATCTTCCCGCCGAAGCCCTCGCTGCGGCTGGTCGCCGACACGTTCGCCTACTGCCGGGCCGAGGTGCCCAAGTGGAACACCATCTCGATCTCCGGCTACCACATGGCCGAGGCCGGCGCCTCGCCCGCGCAGGAGGTCGCGTTCACGCTGGCGAACGGCGTGGAGTACGTCCGCGCGGCGCTCGCCGCCGGGCTCGCAGTGGACGACTTCGCGCCCCGCCTGTCGTTCTTCTTCGTGGCCCGCACCACGCTGCTGGAGGAGGTCGCGAAGTTCCGCGCGGCCCGGCGCATCTGGGCCTGGCTGATGCGTGACGAGTTCGGCGCGAAGAACCCGAAGTCGATGATGCTGCGGTTCCACACCCAGACCGCCGGCGTGCAGCTCACCGCCCAGCAGCCGGAGGTGAACCTGGTCCGGGTGGCGGTGCAGGGCCTCGGCGCGGTGCTCGGTGGCACCCAGTCGCTGCACACGAACAGCTTCGACGAGGCGATCGCGCTGCCCACCGAGAAGGCGGCCCGGCTGGCGCTGCGCACCCAGCAGGTGCTGGCGTACGAGACGGACCTGACCGCCACCGTCGACCCGTTCGCCGGGTCGTACGTGGTGGAGGCGATGACCGCCGAGGTGGAGGCGGCGGCCACCGAGCTGATGGACCGCGTGTTCGACCACGGTTCGGCGGTGGACGCGATCGAGGCCGGTTTCCAGAAGCGCGAGATCGAGCAGTCGGCGTACCGGATCGCCCAGGAGATCGACTCGGGTGAGCGGGTGGTGGTCGGCCTCAACCGGTTCCAGATCGACGAGGAGGAGCCGTACGAGCCGCTGCGGGTGGACCCGGCGATCGAGGCGGCGCAGGGGGAGCGGCTGGCCCGGCTGCGCGCCGAGCGGGACTCCGGCGCGGTGGAGCGCGCACTGGCCGAGCTGCGTTCCGCGGCCGAGGGCGACGCCAACGTGCTCTATCCGATGAAGGAGGCGCTGCGCGCCCGGGCCACCGTCGGCGAGGTGTGCGGCACGCTGCGCGAGGTGTGGGGGATCTACCGGCCGAGCGATCGGTTCTGACGTTTTCAGGCGGCGGTCCCGTCGGCGCACGCAGGTGCCCGGCGCGGGCCGCCGTCGTGCGTCCGGTAGTGGTCTGAACTGGGCAAACGGGGCTGCTGAGGCGTACCGTTGGTCCTCTTCCGGGCGACGGCGCCCGGCCGGTCACGGCGGGTGGCCGGGCGGTGGCGCCCGGTGCCGCGCGTGTGCGATTCGGCGATTCGGGTAACCGGATCGGATGAACGGGACGGACAGCCTGTGCGGTCGACGGCCGGGCGGTCATGTCACCGTCGGGAGTCTTCCGGCAGCCGACAGTTGTCGCGCAATTGTCCGAGCGGCAGTTAATTGCCGCGACTAATGCGACAATTCGGAACAGCGGCCCGGATATTAGTGGCCGTTGAAACGGTTACGCGTTGTAGGAGGTGGGAGGCGGATGACGGGCTCCGACCGTGATCTACCTGCTGTCCCGCAGATATTCGAGCACTCTCACCAGGGCATTCGTGACGCTGCGCGGTCCGACCGCTACGCGAAAGATGTTGCGCAGCGTCACCGCCGGAGGTCTAGGCTGTCTGCTGTTCTACCCGATGATCCATCCATCTCTAGTGATCGAGAATTCGACGTGACGAGTGCGTTGACGCTGCCTTCCGGCGGCCCGCTGGCGTCGTCCCGGCCCGAGGCGCCGACCGGTTCCCAGCCCCTGCCCTTCGAGCTCGACCATCTCCTCGCGCTGCGCGTGCCCGGCCTGATCGCGACCCGCCGGCACCTCCACTCCCACCCGGAACTGTCCGGCGAGGAGTTCGAGACCGCCGCCCTGGTGCACCGCGAGCTGTCCCTCGCCGGGCTGAAGCCGCGCCTGCTGCCGAAGGGCAACGGCGTCATCTGCGACATCGACGGACGCCCGGACGGCCCGGTGATCGCGCTGCGCGCCGACATCGACGCGCTCCCGCTGGACGACCCGAAGGACGTGCCGTACCGCTCGACGGTGGAGGGCGTCTGCCACGCCTGCGGCCACGACGTGCACACGTCGGTGATGCTCGGCGTCGGCATGCTGCTGGCCCAACTCGCCGACATCGGCCAGCTCGACGGCCGGGTACGGCTGATCTTCCAGCCGGCCGAGGAGATCCTGCCCTGCGGCTCGCTGGAGGTCATCGAGGCCGGTGGTCTGGAGGACGTGGTGCAGATCTTCGCGCTGCACTGCGACCCGAACCTGCCGGTGGGCAAGGTCGGCCTGCGGGTCGGCCCGATCACCGCCGCCGCCGACAACGTCACCGTCCGGCTCACCGGGCCGGGCGGACACACCGCCCGCCCGCACCTGACAGTCGACCTGGTGGACGCGCTCGGCCGGCTGGTGACCGAGGTCCCGACCCTGATCAGCCGCCGGGTGCCGGCCAACAGCGGGCTGCTGCTGGTGTTCGGCCACGCCTCGGCCGGCACCCGTTACAACGTCATCCCCTCCGAGGCGTGCGCGGCCGGCACGCTGCGGGTGATGGACCGCGACACCTGGGACGAGGCGCCCAAGATCGTGGCTCAGGTGGTGCGGGACGTGCTCGCGCCCACCGGCGCCACTGTCGATCTGGAATACCTGCGCGGCCGGCCGCCGGTGACGAACGACGCCGGCGCGATCGGCGTGCTCACCGCCGCCACCGCCGCCGCGCTCGGCCCCGACGGCATCGCCGAGACGCCGCAGAGCATGGGCGGCGAGGACTTCTCCTGGTACCTGGAGCACGTCCCCGGCGCGCTCGCCCGCCTCGGCGTGGGCCGCAGCGGGCCCAATGTGGACCTGCACCGGGCCTCGTTCGACGTGGACGAGCGCGCCATCGAGGCGGGCGTACGCCTCATGGTCCAGACCGCGCTGCGGGCACTGGCGGCGGCGCGCTGACCGGAGCCTCGGCCGGACCGGCCGGGCCCGGCGGCATCGGGCCCAGGCCCGGCTGCGGCATCGCGCCCGGGCCGGGCGGCGGCGTCCGCCGGGCCCGCCGGCGCCGCCACAGGAGCAGCAACCACAGCGGTACGCCGATCACCACCGCGAAGGGCAGCACCGCCCCGAGCACGGTCAGCGCGATGCGGGCCGAGGCCCGGAACGCCGTCCACCCGCCGTCCAGCCCGCTGCGGAAGCCCAGATCCGCCTCCTCCTCGGCGGTGCTGGCGTCCTGCCCGAGCAACGTCACGGTGATGGTGGAGAGCGCGGTCAGGTCCGCCAGCCGGCGCTTGCGCGCCTCCAGCGCGGCCAGGTCCGCCTGACGGGTGCCCACCTCGTTCTCCAGCCGGACCAGCTCGTCCACCGAACTCGCCTGGGCGAGCAGCTTGCGGGCGCTCTCCACCCGCGCCCGCTGGGTGGCGATCCGGGCGTCCAGGTCGACCACCTGCTCGGTGACGTCCTCGGTGCGGATCTCCCGGCGCTCCTGGCGGCCGAGGCCGGCGAGCTGGTCGATCACACCGGCGAACTTGTCCGCCGGCACCCGCAGGGTCAGCACCGCCCGGGCCTCGGCGGAGCGGCTCGACCGCCGGTCGCCGCCGACGAACCCACCGGCCGCTGTGACCGCGGTGACCGCCTCCAGCGACGCGGCCTCCACATCGTCCACCCGGATCTGCATCGTCCCGGTGTAGATGATGGACCGCTGGTCGACCCGCAGGTCCGCGCCGCCGGTGCCGCCGGGAGCCGCCTGGTCGCGATCCGCGCCGCCCGCGGCGGGCTGCTCGCGCGCCGCGCCTCCGTCCATGGCCGGCGCCGCCGCGTCGCCGCCGCTGTCCTCGTCCGCGCCGCAGGCGCCCACGGCGAGCGCCGCGACCAGGCCCACCGCCACCAGGGCAAGGCCCCGGAACCGTCGTCCACCCATTCCCCGTACTCCGATCGTCGGCGGCCCCGCCCACCGGGACCGATACCTCGGACGTGGCGCGTGGTCGCGCCGGTTCCGGCAGACTGCGCTGAGGACATCACGATTCGGTATGCGAGGAGTCACGATGCACGTCACCAAGTACTCGCACTCCTGTCTCCGGCTGGAGCACGACGGGGCGGTGCTGGTTGTCGACCCGGGTGGCTTCAGCGAGCCGGAGGCGCTGGACGGGGCGGACGCGGTGCTCGTCACCCACGAACACCCGGACCATGTGGACGTCGCCGCGCTCACCCGGGCGCTGGAGCGGCGGCCGGTGCCGGTGCACGGCCCGGCCTCGCTCGCCGGGGTGCTCGGCGACGCCGCCGAGGCGCTCGTCACCGTCTCGCCGGGGCAGTCGCTCACCGTCGCCGGAGTGCCGGTGCGGACGTACGGCGGGCAGCACGCGGTCATCCACCCGGACATCCCGGTGATCCCGAACATCGGCTACCTGTTCGCCGACGTCCTCTACCACCCGGGCGACGCGCTGTTCGTCCCCGACGACGTGCAGGTGGACACGCTGTTCGCCCCGATCCACGCGCCCTGGTCGAAGTTCTCCGAGGTGGTCGACTTCATCCGCGCGGTCGCCCCGCGCCGGGCGTACGCGCTGCACGACGCGCTGCTCAACGGCAACGGCCTCGGCGTGCTGGACCGGCAGTACACCGCGTTGTCCAAGACCGACTACCGCCGTCTGGAGCCGGGCACCCGGATCGACGTCTGAGCATGGCCGAGGTGCCCGCGGAGGTGATCCGGCAGCTCTACGCCACGCCGCCGGACCGGTTCGTCGCGGCCCGGGACGCCGCCGTCGCGCAGGCGCGGCAGTCCGGCGACCCGCGTACCGCCCGCGAGATCGCCAAGCTGCGCCGGCCCACGGTGGCGGCCTGGCTGGTCAATTTGCTCGCCATCCGCCGACCCGAGCTGGTCGCCGACCTGAGCCAGCTGGCCGAGTCGCTACGCGCCGCGCAGCGCGACCTGCGCGGCGGCACGCTGCGGGAACTGTCCGCGCAGCGGCGCGCCGTCGTGGGCGCGCGGGTGGCGGAGGTACGCCGGCTCGCCGCCACCGAACCCGCCGCGCCACCGGCCGGGCGGCTGCCGCTGGGCGAGGTGGAGGCGACACTCAACGCCGCGCTGTCGGACACCGAGGTGGCCGAACAGGTACGCGCCGGACGCCTGCTGCGGGCCAGCCACTACGCCGGGTTCGGCGAGGTGCCCCGCCCCCAGCTGCGGCTCGTGACAGGGGGCGAGGAGGCGCCTGTCGTACCGGATCGGGCGGTTGAGCGGGCCGACGCGCGCCGGGCCCGCAACGAGCGGGCGGCGCGGGCCGAACGGGCCGGGCGGCGGCGGACCGCGACCCGGGAGCTGACCCGGGCCCGGACGGACCTGGACCGGGCCGAGAAGGAGCTGGCGGCGGCCGACGCGGCCGAGCGGGACGGCGCCGCGACGCTGGACCGGATCGAGACCGAACTGGCCGAGCTGGAGCGTCGCCGGGCCGTGGCCGAGCAGGAGCTGAGCCGGGCCCGGCTGGCCCGGCGGGGCGCGGAACGGGCGGCCTCCGCGGCCCGGCGCCGGGCCGGTGAGGTGGAGGCCGTGTTGGAGGCGCTCGACGCCGAAGAGGGGGATGCCGACACCGGTGACGACCGGGCAGACTGAGCGTGATGAATGGCTACGGTGGAGTGACGGGCGGCCGATGACTCCGGAACAGCTCGCCGCCGCCTGCAAACCGCTGGTGCTCGAACTCGGGGAGGCGTTCGCGCGCTGCCCGTCCACGCTGCGCCGGGCGCGGCTGCTGGGCATCTCCGGGTGGGCCTTCTACATCACCGGACGGGCCGGTGCGCTCGGTGACGTCCGCGCCGAGACCGTCGCCGCGGCGCTGGGCTTCATCGCCCCCGAGGCGGTCACCGACGGCTGGGACGCCGCCGCACGCACCGTCCCGCCGCTGGAGGTGGCCGCCGCCAACCTGGCCGAGTGCTGCCGGTGGGGCACCGCCCGGCTCGGTGACGGCGCCGAGTCGTCCCGGCTCGCCGCGCTGCTGGGCCGGGCGGTCGAGGCGGCCGACGGCAGCGGCATGCCGCTGTTCGCCGCCTGGCGGGCCATGCCGGTGCCCGACCCGTCGCCGGGCGCCCGGGCGGCGGTCGGCATGCTGCTGCTGCGCGAGCACTTCGCCGGGGCGTACCTGCTGGCGGTACGCGCGGCCGGGCTGACCCCGCTGGAGGCGGTGCTGGCCGGGCCGGAGGGCGAGGCGGGCGCGGCGGCGTGCGGCTGGGCGCCCCCGTACCCGCCGGTCGGGCCGCTGGTGCGACGCCGACTGTGGGCCGAGGCGGTGACCGACCGGCTGGCGTCGGCGGCGTTCCGCGCGCTCAGCACCGCCGAGGGGGCGGAGCTGCTGGGTCTGCTCGCCGCCGCGCGGAAGCGCGCCCGGCGCGGATAAATGGGAGGCGGCCCCGCCGGTCCGGCTGCCAGGATCTGGCCCGTGACGCTCCCCGCCGGCTGGTCGGCCCGCCGCCCGACCCTCGACGACGTGCCCGCGATCCTGGCTGTGGTGCACGCCTCCGACACGTTCGCCGTGGGCTACCCCGACTTCGACGCCGAGGATGTGCGGTCCGCGCTGATCGCGCCGTTCGTCGACCCGGCGCGGGACTCCTGGCTGGTCACCGACCCGGACGGTACGGCGGTGGCCTGGTCGATCCTGGCCAACCCCAGCGGTGTCGGCCGGGAATGGGTGGACGTCCTGGTCGACCCCGACCGTGGCGCCGACCTGCGCGCGCCGTTGCTGGCGCGGCTGCTGGAGCGGGTCGCCGAACGTGCCGCCGAGCGCGGCCTGCCCGCGCTGACCGCCCGCGCCGGCGTGTACGCGCCGGAGACCCGCTGGGCCGGTGAGCTGGCCGAGGCCGGGTTCACCCGGATCAAGCGCTACATCCGGATGAGCCGCTCGCTGGCCGACCTGCCCGCCGAACCGGCGCCCCCGCCCGGGGTGACGGTGCGGCCGCTGCGCGCCGACGACGAGAACGACCTGCGGCTGTTCCACCGGATCTACGACACCGCGTTCCGGGACACGCCCGACCACGACCCGCTCGACTTCGAGCAGTGGCGGGACCTGCTGCCCTCGTACGGGAAGGTCTGGGACGAGTGGTTCCTGGCCGAGGTCGACGGCGAGCCGGCCGGCGCGCTCCAGTCCTCCGACCAGGCGCTCGACCAGGACCGGGGGTGGGTGCGGACGCTGTCGGTGCTGCCCGCGTACCGGCGGCGCGGGGTGGGTGCGGCGCTGCTGCGCCGGGCCTTCGCGGTCTACGCGGCGAAGGGCCGCGAAGGGGCCGGGCTCGGTGTCGACCTGGCCAACCCGACCGCACCGGTCACGCTCTACCGCTCCGTCGGGCTGGTGGAGGAGCGTTGGGTCGACATGTACGAGCGGAGCGTGCCCGCCTCGCGGGTGTGACCCGGCACCCCTCGTACCGGGGTCGCCGAGCGCGGGTGCGGCCGCACGGCGCACACTGTGGGTGTGGGAGACGCGCTACGCGGACGCGGTGCCGGTGGGGCGGGACCGCAGCTCGGTGACGTAGTCGTCCGGCGCGCCCGCCTTCTCCGCGGCGTTCGCCAGCTCCGACAGGTACCACGCGGTGGGCAGACCGCCCTCGTAACCGTCGAACACGTAGACCCACGCGGTCACGTCGCCGTCGAGCGTCGAGACGCGCACGGTCAGCCTGCGGTACGTCTCGGCGGTCACGCCCTCGATCTCGTCGAGCTGCGCGGCGTCGTACGGGTGGATGTCGTAGAGCGCCACGAAGACCCGGTCACCCGGGGACTCGACAACGGTGCTGACCGAGCCCTCCCATCCGATGACGTCCTCGCCGGCGAAGGTGAGCCGCCACCCCTCCAGCCAGCCGGTACCCACCATCGGCGAATGCGGGCAGTAGGCGCGCATGCGGGCCGGGTCCAGGTTTGAGCCGTAAGCAGCGTAGAGACGCACGGCGACGACGATAGCCCGGCTGGCGGGTGGGGGAGAATACGACAGTGCGTGTCGAACCCGACGGGGAGAAGAAAGTCACTGTGAGCACAGACGAGGGGCTAATGCTGTGAGCCAGATCGTGATCATCGGCGGCGGGCCGGCCGGGTACGAGGCGGCCCTGGTCGCCGCGCAGTTGGACGCCGAGGTCACAGTGGTCGAGGCGGAGGGGGCCGGCGGCGCCTGCGTGCTCTCCGACTGCGTGCCCTCCAAGACGTTCATCGCCAGCTCCGAGGTGGTCACCGGCTACCGGGACACCGAGGAGTTCGGCGTGCACTCCGACGGCCTGGAGGCGGTCACCGTCGACGCCCGGGCGGTGCACGAGCGGGTCAAGCGGCTCGCGCTGGCGCAGTCCGCCGACATCCACACCAAGCTGGTCAAGGCCGGCGTCGAGTTCGTGGCCGGCACCGCCCGGCTCGGCGAGGACACGCTCGGCCACACCCACCGCGTGATCGTCACCCCGGCCGGCGGCGGCGAGGAGTACTCCATCGCCGCGTCGACGGTGCTCGTCGCGACCGGCGCGACCCCGCGCCAGTTGCCCACCGCCGTACCGGACGGCGAGCGCATCCTGACCTGGCGTCAGGTGTACGACCTGCCCGACCTGCCCGAGCACCTGATCGTGGTCGGCTCCGGCGTGACCGGCGCCGAGTTCGCCAGCGCGTACCTGGCCATGGGCGTCAAGGTCACGCTGGTCTCCAGCCGGGACCGGGTCATGCCGCACGAGGACGCCGACGCCGCGATGGCGATCGAGCGGGTGTTCCGCAACCGGGGCATGAGCATCCTGAACAATTCCCGCGCCGAGGCGGTCCGCCGCGTCGGCGACGGGGTGGAGGTGGTGCTCTCCGACGGCCGCCAGGTCACCGGCTCGCACGCGCTGATCGCCGTCGGCTCGATCCCGAACACCGCCGACCTGGGCCTGGCCGAGTACGGCGTGGAGCTGGCCCGGGGCGGTTACGTGACTGTCGACCGGGTGTCCCGTACCAACGTGCCGGGCATCTACGCGGCCGGCGACTGCACCGGCGTGCTGCCGCTCGCGAGCGTCGCGGCCATGCAGGGCCGGATCGCCATGTGGCACGCGCTGGGCGAGGCGGTCCGGCCGCTGCGGCTGCGTACCGTCGCGGCGAACGTCTTCACCGACCCGGAGCTGGCCACCGTCGGCGTCTCCCAGGACGAGGTGGACGCCGGCAAGACCCCGGCCCGCCAGGTGATGCTGCCGCTGTCCGGCAACGCGCGGGCGAAGATGGACGACCTGGCCGACGGCTTCGTCAAGCTGTTCTGCCGGCCCGCGAGCGGCCAGGTGATCGGCGGCGTGGTGGTGGCGCCGAAGGCCAGCGAGCTGATCCTGCCGATCACGATGGCGGTGGAGAACAACCTCACCGTCAACGAGCTGGCCCACACCATCACCATCTACCCGAGCCTGTCCGGCTCCATCACCGAGGCCGCCCGCCAGCTCATGCTCCACGAGCTGGAGTAGCCCCCTTCTTTCGTCGATCATGGAGTTGCGGCCCCCGATCCGACCGGTATGCCCGGTCTGTGCGGGGTCACAACTGCATGATCGACGACTTTGGTCAGGGTGAGGTGCAGGGCCAGGGTGGTGATGACTGCCGTCTCCGTGAGGATGAGCGCGCGCTCGATCAGGCCCAGCAGGGCCCGGTCGCCGGGGTAGGCGGACCAGATCATCGCGCCCGCCAGCAGCAGGCTGGCCACGGTCAGGCCGCGCAGCCAGGCCGCGGCTCCCGCGACCGGGTTGCGGGCCAGCAGCCAGCCGGCCACGGGCAGGGCCAGGAACGACAGCACCGAGGCGTACCGGTGCACGTACGCGGCGGTGTCCATCGGCGTACCCGGCTCGTTAGTGGGCACCACCGCCGCGGCCAGCAACCCGGCCGACCAGGCGGTGAGCAGCGCGAGCGGCACCCGGCCCGCACCGGCCCGGCGCAGCGCCGGCAGCAGCACCAGGCTGGCCGCCGCGAGCACCGCCATCGCGGTGTCGATGACGCCGCCCCGATCGGAGACGGCGAAGTCGCTGACGGTCAGCGACCAGGGATCCAGATCGTCGCTCACCCCGACGTGACCCATCACCGCGAGCACCGCCGCCAGGACGATCCCGCCGAGGGCCAACAGGCCGCTGCTCCGCGTTCCAGGCATACGGCCAGCCTGTCGCCGGAACCGCCCCAGACGGATCCGGGACCACCACCCACTTCGCTACCCGGGTCGTCCCCTACCGGACCCCCGAGAACGGCGTCAGGTCCCGTCGGGTGAAGGCGCATCGTCTGCCGGGTCTCCCGTCGACTGCGCGCCGTTGATCGAGGCCAGCATCTGTTCTCTGAGCTGCCCGCGCCGGGTCACGCGCTCGGCGTCATCCCATGAGGGATCGATTCGCCGAGCCCTGGCCTTGACGTCGTGCCACGCCGCCGTGTCGCTCATGGCCTGTTCTTCCTTCACGTCGATCAGGTGCTCGGGGGTCAGCTGCCGGTCGAGTCGGCGGTGGCCTCGGCGCGGGTCTGCCGGGCGCTGCTGATCCAGGTCATCGCCCATCCGGCCAGCGCGAACCCGGCCGCCGCCACCCCACCGATCAGCAGCAGCCGCCACGCCGAGTGGGTCAGCGCCGTACCGCCCAGGTGGCCGACGAGCGCGCCGTAACTGGACCAGGCGAGCGCCGCCGCCGCCTCGTAGGGCAGGAAGAGGCGGTACGGGTAGCGGCTGCGGCCGGCCGAGAAGCAGGCCGCCATCCGGCCGCCGGGCACGAACCGGCAGAGCAGGATCACCAGCGGCCCCGGCTCGCGCAGCCCGCGGGTGACCCGGGTGACGGCCCGGCGTGCCCGTCCGCGTGGCGTGGCCCGTGCCGGCCGGCGGGTCGGCGTGGTGCGGCCGATCAGGTAGCAGGTCAGGTCGCCGATGAAGACGCCGGCCGCGCCGACAGCGATGGTGACCGGCAGGCTGAGCCCGCCGTAGACGGTCAGCGCCCCACTCGTGATCATGACGAGCTGGGTCGGCACCACCGGGACGAAGGCGTCGGCGATCAGCAGGGTCAGCAGCAGCGCGTACGCCCACATGGGCGACGCGACGTCAGAGATGAGCTCGGCCACGACCGCCACCTCGCCGGAGTTCTCCGTTCGACCGGATCGAGGGTGACGCCGTGTCCGGCGTCACCACCACCGGCCCCACCTGGCGGTGACCAGCGACACCGACGGGCCGTAGGTGTGGAACGAGCCGACCCGGCCGGAAGTGACGGATGGGCGGGGCCGCGGAGCGGGGCGGCGGATCGACGGATCGCGGCGTACCGTTGGCGGGACGCGGCACCGGAGCCGTCGGGTCCCCCGTTCCCGATGTCCGGGCCGCCGCGGGTCGCCGGCAGGTCCCGTGTCGGCGACCCGCACCCTCTCTCCGAAATCCAGGTGCGCCGGTGCCGTCCGCGCGTCTACGGTCGGGGCATGCGCAGCGCGGTAGTGACCACGACGCCGGGTGTTCCCGGCGCGCCGCACTGACGTTTCCGTCGACGAGGCCCCGGGGCGATCCGCTCCGGGGCCTCGCGGCGTTCCGGGCCTGCTCGCCTCCGGGTCGTACCCGATCAAGGAGAGCGACATGATCGACCACCGCAGGCTCGGCCGGGACCTGGAGCTGTTCGTCTCCGACCCGCTCGCGGGCGCCGGGCTGCCGATCTGGCTGCCGGACGGCGCCGCCGCCCGGCACGCCGTCGAGGAGTACGTGCGGGAGCTGGAGCGGCGGGCCGGCTACCGGCACGTCTACTCGCCGCCGCTGGGCAAACGGGAGCTGTTCGAGCTGTCCGGGCACCTCGGCTACTTCGCCGACGACATGTTCCCGCCGATGCGGCTGAGCGCCGACGACGAGTTCGTGCTGCGTCCGGCGCTGTGCCCACATCACGCGCTGGTGTTCCGCGCCCGGGGCCGCTCCTACCGGGAGCTGCCGCTGCGGATCGCCGAGCTGGGCGGCATGTACCGGGCGGAGCGTTCCGGGGTACTCGGCGGGCTGTCCCGGGTGCGCGCCATCTCGCTCAACGACGCGCACACCTTCTGCGCGCTGGACCAGGTCGGTGACGAGGTCCGCGAGGTCCTGCGGCTGATCGGCGAGGCGCACGCCGCGCTCGGCGTGCGTCCCGCCGGGTTGCGGCTGTCGTTGCGCGGGCCGGGCCAGCGGTACGTGGGCGACGACGCGAGCTGGGCGCGGGCCGAGGACCTGCTGCGCGCGGCGCTCGACGGGGTGGACGTCGTGGAGGCGCCGGGCGAGGCCGCGTTCTACGGCCCGAAGATCGACATTCAGATCGTGGACGCGGCCGGTCGGGAGTCGACCATCTCCACCGTCCAGCTCGACTTCGACAAGCCGGAGCGGTTCGACCTGTCGTACACCGACTCGGACGGCCGCCGGAAACGGCCGGTGATGGTGCACCGCAGCCTGGTGGGCAGCATGGAGCGGCTGTTCGCGTACCTGATCGAGGTGCACGAGGGCGCGTTCCCGGCCTGGTACGCCCCGGTGCAGTTGCTGCTGCTCCCGCTCGACGCGGCGCAGGCCGACGCGGCCGCCGGGCTGGCCCGCCGGGCGGAGGCGGCCGGGCTGCGGGCCGAGGTGGACCATGCCGGCTCGCTCGGCGCCCGCATCCGCGACGCGGCCCGCAGGCGCATCCCGTACACCGGGGTGGTCGGCCCCCGGGAGGCGGCCGACGGGTCGCTCTCGCTGCGTCTGCGCGACGGCCGGGTGCTCGACCCGATGCCCGCCGCGCAGGCGCTGGGCCTGATCGGCGCGGTGGTCGCGAGCCGGTCGGCGGCGCTGCTCCCGGTCTGACCCCGGCCCGTCCGGGTGCCGGGAAGGCACCCGGACGGGGACCGGTGTCGGACCTGTGGCCGGGTCCACGTCAGTTCCCGACCGGCGTGCCGGCACCGGCACGCATTCCGTTCGGCGGGCCGGCCGGTGCCGGCGCCGGTACCTCGTCGGTGATCACCGCGCCGGTGAACTGCGCCCGGTAGAGCCGGGCGTACGCGCCACCGGCGGCGACGAGCTGCTCGTGGGTGCCCTGCTCCACGATCCGGCCCTGCTCCATCATCAGGATCAGGTCGGCGTCGCGGATGGTGGAGAGCCGGTGCGCGATGACGAAGCTCGTCCGGTCCGAGCGCAGCGCCGCCATGGCGCGCTGGAGCAGCACCTCGGTGCGGGTGTCCACCGAGCTTGTCGCCTCGTCCAGGATCAGCAGCGACGGCTCGGCCAGGAACGCGCGGGCGATGGTGATGAGCTGCTTCTCGCCGGCGCTGACGTTGCTGCCCTCCTCGTCGATCACGGTGTCGTAGCCGTCCGGCAGGCTGCGGACGAACCGGTCCACGAACGTGGCCCGCGCGGCGGCGAGGATCTCCTCCTCGGTGGCGTCCGGGCGGCCGTAGGCGATGTTGTCCCGGATGGTGCCGCCGAACAGCCAGGTGTCCTGCAGCACCATGCCGATCCGGCCGCGCAGGTCGTCGCGGCGCATCGTGGAGATGTCCACCCCGTCCAGCGTGATCCGGCCGGCGTCCAGCTCGTAGAACCGCATGACCAGGTTGACCAGCGTGGTCTTGCCCGCGCCGGTGGGACCGACGATGGCGACCGTGTGGCCCGGCTCGGCGACCAGGGACAGGTCGTCGATGAGCGGCTTCTCCGGGTCGTACCGGAAGGAGACGTGCTCGAACTCGACCCGCCCGTGCGGGTCGGCGATCCGGGCCGGCTCGGCCGGGTCGGGGCTCTGCTCGTCGGCGTCGAGCACCGCGAAGACCCGCTCGGCCGAGGCCACGCCGGACTGCAGCAGGTTGGCCATCGAGGCGACCTGGGTGAGTGGCTGGGTGAACTGCCGCGAGTACTGGATGAACGCCTGCACGTCACCGAGGCTCATCGAGCCCGACGCCACCCGCAGCCCGCCGACCACCGCGATGGCGACGTAGCTGAGGTTCCCGATGAAGAACATCGCCGGCATGATGATGCCGGAGACGAACTGCGCGCCGAAGCTGGCCCGGAACAGCTCCTCGTTCTTGGCGTGGAAGGCGGCCTCGACCTCCTTCTGCCGGCCGAAGACCTTGACCAGCTCGTGCCCGGTGTACGCCTCCTCGATCTGGCCGTTCAGCTCGCCGGTGTGCTTCCACTGCGCGATGAACTTGCCCTGGGACCGCTTCGCGATCTGGCCGGTGACCACCACCGACAGCGGCACCGCGACCAGCGCGACCAGCGCCAGCAACGGCGAGATCCAGAACATCATTCCGAGTACGCCGACGACTGTGAGCAGCGACGTGAGCAACTGGCTGAGCGTCTGCTGCAGCGTCTGCGACACGTTGTCGATGTCGTTCGTGACCCGGCTCAGCAGCTCACCCCGGGGCTGCTTGTCGAAGTACGGCAGCGGCAGCCGGTTGAGCTTGTCCTCCACGTCGGCGCGCAGCTTGAGCACGGTGCGCTGCACCACCCCGTTGAGCACCCAGCCCTGCGCCCACTGCAGGATGCTCGCGCCGATGTAGAGCACCACCGCGAACGCCGGCACCCGGCCCAGCGCGTCGAAGTCGATGCCGGCGCCGGGGATGACGTCCATCCGGGCCAGCATGTCGGCGAAGTTGCCGTTGCCCTCGGCGCGGGCCGCCTCCGCCGCCGCCTCGGTGGTGGTGCCGGGCGGGAGCTGCCGCCCGATCACCCCGCTGAAGATGATGTCGGTGGCGTGGCCGAGCACCTTCGGTCCGACGACGCTGAGCCCGACGCTGCCCAGGGCCAGCGCGAGCACGCCGGTGAGCTGGAGTCGGTACGGCCGCAGCCGCCCCAGCAGGCGGCGCGCCGACGGCCCGAAGTTCATCGCCTTCTCGGCCGGCATGCCCATGTTCATGTGCGGCGGTCCACCGGCGGGCCGGCGTCCGGCCGGAGGCAGCCGCTTCGGTTCGTTCTTCTGCTGCGGAACCGGCGCGCTCACGCGGCCACCTCCGCCGTCTGCTGCGACGCCACGATCTCGGCGTACGTGGGGCAGCTCTCCAGCAGTTCCTCATGTCGTCCCATCCCGACGACACCCCCGTCCTCGAGCACGATGATCTGGTCGGCGTCGACGATCGTGGAGACCCGCTGGGCCACGATCACCACCGCCGCGTCCGCGGTGACCGGCTTGAGGGCGGCCCGCAGCCGGGCGTCCGTGCCGAGGTCGAGCGCGGAGAAGGAGTCGTCGAAGAGATAGATCTCCGGTTTGCGTACGAGCGCGCGGGCGATCGCCAGCCGTTGCCGCTGGCCACCGGAGACGTTCGTGCCGCCCTGCGCGATCGGCGCGTCCAGTCCGCCCGCCATCTCGGCGACGAAGTCACGCGCCTGGGCGATCTCCAGTGCGGCCCACAGGTCGGCGTCGGTGGCGTCCGGGTTGCCGTACCGCAGGTTGCTGGCGACGGTGCCGCTGAACAGGTACGGCCGCTGGGGTACCAGCCCGATCCGCCGCCACAGCTCCTCCGGGGCGAGTTCCCGGACGTCCACGCCGTCGACCGGGACGGCGCCGGCGGTCGGGTCGACGAGCCGGGGGATCAGGGTCAGCAGCGTCGTCTTGCCGGCGCCGGTGGAGCCGATGATCGCGGTGGTGCGGCCCGGTTCGGCGCGGAACGAGATGTCGTGCAGCACCGGCGCGCTCGCGCCCGGGTACTGGAATCCGGCGCCGCGCAGTTCCAGCTCGCCGTGGCCGGTGACCTCGGTGACCGGGTCGGGCGCCGGCACCACCGACGAGTCGGTGTCCAGCACCTCCTCGATGCGTTCGGCGCAGACCGCGGCCCGGGGCACCATCATCAGCATGAAGGTGGCCATCATGACCGCCATCAGGATCTGCATCAGGTACTGCAGGAACGCGGTCAGCGCGCCGACCTGGATCTGGCCGGAGTCGACGCGCGCCGCGCCGAACCAGAGCACCGCGACGCTGGAGACGTTCAGGACCAGCATCACGATCGGGAAGATCAGCGCCTGGAGCCGTCCGATCCGCAGCGCGGTGGCGGTCAGGTCGGTGTTCGCCGCCCGGAACCGGTCGGTCTCGTACGGCTCCCGGACGAAGGCCCGGACCACCCGGATGCCGGTGATCTGCTCGCGCATCACCCGGTTGACGGTGTCGATCCGGGTCTGCATGAGCCGGAAGCCCGGCACCATCCGGCGGATGATCAGGCCCAGCGCGACGGCGAGCACCGGTACGCAGACCAGCATCAGCCAGGAGAGCCCGACGTCCTCGCGCAGCGCCATCACCACGCCGCCGACGCTCATGATCGGCGCGGCGACCAGCATGGTGCAGCTCAGCAGCACCAGCATCTGCACCTGCTGGACGTCGTTGGTGTTGCGGGTGATCAGGGACGGCGCGCCGAACCGGGCCACCTCGCGGGCGGAGAAGCTGTTCACCCGCCGGAAGATGGCGCCCCGCACGTCGCGGCCGAAGCCCATCGCGGTCTTCGCCCCGAAGTAGACGGCGGCGATCGAGCAGGCGATCTGGAGCAGGCTGACGAGCAGCATCCAGCCGCCCGTACGCAGGATCTGGTCGGTGTCGCCGACGGCGACGCCGCGGTCGATGATGTCGGCGTTGAGGCTGGGCAGGTAGAGCGAGGCGATGGTGCCGACGAACTGGAACGCCACCACGGCGACCAGCCATCGTCGGTACGGGCGTAGATGTGTGCGGAGCAGGCGGATCAACACGGATGGCTCCCCGTTGGCGGCTCGGTGTCGGACTCGCTGTCCCGGTTCAACCGACGGAGGTCTCCGTCGGACATGCCGGTGATGATTTCGATCAGGAACTCGCGGATGACCGCCCGCTTGTCCGGGTCGGCGTCGACGGACGTCAGTGGCCGGTCGCTGTGGATCATGTCGATGATGGTGCGGGCGTGCTCGCCGCCCTTGTCGGTGAGGGCGAGCCGGACGGTGCGGCGGTCCTCGGGCGCGCGGCGCCTGGTGACGAAGCCGTCGCGTTCGAGGGTGTCCACGATGCCGGTGAGCGTGGCGGGCCGGACGAAGCACAGCTCGGCCATTTCCCGGTGGCTCACGTCGCCGGATCGGAGGAGGATCATCAGGACCCGCATGCCGGCGGACGTGAGCCCGTGGTGTTCGGCGAGGTAACGCCCCCAGTGCTGCTCGACGACGTGGCCGGCGATGGAGACCAGCCGGCCGAGTGGCGCGTGGTGCAGGGCGTCGGGGAAGCGGACGAGCGGGCCCATGTTCACGAGCGTCAGATTAGCTCCCGAACCATCAGGGCCCAAACTATTTCTGAGAATCTCCTCAGCCGCGGTCGGCGCGGGCGCGCGGAGGCTCGTCCGGGGCGGTGGCGACGTACTCGCGCATCACCTCGGTGACCTCGCGCAGGAACGCCGTGGTGGCCTCGGCCTGCTCGGGGGTGAGCCGGGAGACCGCCCGGTCGACGCCGACGAGCATCGGGCGCAGCGCCTCCAGCACCTCACCCACGCCGCTCTCGGTCACCTGGAGGCTGAGCCGACGCCGGTCGTGCGGGTGCGGGGCCCGGGCGACGTGACCGGCCTGCACCAGCCGGTCCACGAGCGTGGTCGCCGAGGCGGACCGGATGCCGAGCCGGTTGCCCAGTTCGACCGGGCCCAGTGGCTCCGGGCTGGAGATCAGGTGATGGATCGCGGCGGCGTCGGTCGAGTTGAGGCCCAGGCGGCGGGCCAGCGCGGCCCGGGTGTCACCGGCGATCCGCAGCACCTCGCGCAGCGCCCGGGAGGTCTCGCTGCTCGGCGGCGGACCCGGTGCGGGCTCCCCGGTTGACGGCACCCCCTCCATGGGATAAAGCTAGCACTTCGGGTAGCTAGAAAATCTAGCTAAAGGGAGGGCGCCATGCGCGGCGACGGGCGCGGACGCTGGTTCGGGCTGCTGGCCATCAGCCTCGGCGTAGCGATGATCATCGTGGACGCCACCATCGTGAACGTCGCGGTGCCGCAGATCATCCGGGACCTCGACATCACCTCCACCGACGCGCAGTGGGTGCAGGAGGCGTACACCCTGGTCTTCGCCGCGTTGCTGCTGGTCGCCGGCCGCTTCGCCGACCGGTCCGGACGGCGGCGGATGTTCCTCGTCGGCGTCACAGTGTTCGTGGTCGCCAGCGTCCTCGCCGCGCTCGCCGGCTCCGGCGAGACGCTCATCGCCGCCCGGGTGCTCCAGGGCGTCGGCGGGGCGATGATGCTGCCCACCTCGCTCTCCCTGCTCAACGCCAACTTCACCGGCCGGGAGAAGGGCATCGCGTTCGCCGTCTGGGGCTCCACCATCGGTGGCGCGGCAGCGCTCGGGCCGCTGCTCGGCGGCTGGCTCACCACCACGTACTCCTGGCGGTGGGCCTTCGGCATCAACGTCCCGGTCAGCCTCGCCGTGATCGTGGCGACGCTCGTGCTGGTGGCCGAGTCCCGCGACGACCGGGCCGAACGCGGCCTGGACCTCACCGGCGCGCTGCTCTCCGTGATCGGCATGACCGGCGTGGTCTTCGCGCTGATCGAGGGCCGCACCTACGGCTGGTGGGAGCGGGAACGGCCGTTCAGCCTGTTCGGGCTGGACTGGACCGCGTCGATCTCACCGGTGCCGGTGGCCGCGCTCCTCGGGCTCGCCGCGCTCGGGCTCTTCCTGACCCAGCAGGTACGCCGCAACCGGGCCGGCCGTCCGGCGCTGCTCGACCTGTCGCTGTTCGGCATCGGCTCGTTCCGCAACGGCATCCTGGCCGCCGCGATCGTCAGCCTGGGCGAGTTCGGCCTGCTGTTCGCGCTGCCACTGTGGTTCCAGAACGTGCTCGGCTACAGCGCCTTCCGGACCGGCCTGGCGCTGCTGCCGCTCGCCGTCGGCAGCTTCCTCGCCAGCGGCATCGGTGCGCCGCTGACCCAGCGCTGGGGCGCGGCCCGGGTGGTCCAGCTCGGTGTCGCCGCCGAACTGGTCGGCGTGGCCGGGCTCGGATTCGTGGTCGCGCCGGACACCAGCTGGTGGGCGCCGGTGGGCTTCCTGTTCGTCTACGGCGTTGGCGTCGGCCTGGCCACCGCCCAGCTCACCGGCGTCTCGTTGTCCGAGGTGCCGGTACGCCGCAGCGGCCAGGGCTCGGGCCTGCAGAGCACCGCCCGGCAGGTCGGCTCAGCGCTCGGCATCGCGGTGCTCGGCACCGTGCTCTTCGCCGGCCTCGGCGGGCTGCTCGGCGACCGCCTGGCCGACCAGCCCGGCCTCGACCCGGCCCAGCGGGACCAGGTGGTCAGCGCGGTCAAGGAGAGCGCCGGCGCGGCGATCGGCGGGCTGGAGGCGGACCCGCGTACCGCGCCGATCGCCGAGGAGGCGAAGGCGGCGTTCTCCGACGCCACCCGGTACGCGGCGTTCGCGGGCGCCGGCTTCCTGCTGATCGGCCTGGTCGCCTGCCTGCGCCTGCCGACAGTTCGCCATGGGGAGACCGGGGAATCCCAGCCCGCCGAGACGGAGCCGTCCCGGGCCTGAGCCGGGTTCCGCCGGTCGGCGTGGGCGGGCAGGGTCGCCGGGCCCGCGGCGGGTCATCCGCCGAGGGTCACCGCCAGCGCCGCGGCCACGAAGACGACCTGGAGCGCGGTACGGACGCCGAGCGGCGTCACCGGGCGCCCGGCGAGCGTGAGGCGTCGCCGTGCGGCTGACACGTTGGCCGGGAACATGGCGAGCATCAGCAGTGCCAGCCCGGCCGCCGCCGGGCGCGCGGTGGCCGGGAACAGCAGCGCGAGCGCGCCGGCGAGCTCCAGCACGCCGGTCACTGTGACCAGCAGGTCCGGCCGGGGCAGGGACGGCGGGACCATCGCGATGAGGTCGTCGCGACGGGACGCGAAGTGGGCCACGCCGGTCAGCACGAACATCAGCGCCAGCCCAACCCGCAGCGCGGGGTGCCACCCGTCCAGGGCGTCCACGCCGAGCAGACCGGCTATCCGGGCCAGCGCGGTGCCGGCGAGCAGTGCGATCAGGGGTGCCATTGTCGATCCCTCCGACGAACATCTTGTCGCTGACAAGATTGCGGCGATGGTGCCATCTTGTCAATGACAAGTTAGGGTGACTGCATGGCCTCGTACCACCACGGCGACCTCCGCCGCGTCCTGCTGAGCACCGCCGCCGAGGCGATCGCCGAGTCCGGACCGGCCGCGCTGAGCCTGCGTGAGCTGGCTCGGCGCGCCGGGGTCTCGCACGCCGCGCCGGCGCACCACTTCGGCGACAAGGCCGGGCTGCTCACCGCGTTCGCCACCCAGGGCTTCGACCTGCTCGCCGACGCGTTGCGGCAGGCCGGGGACGACCTGCTCGACACCGGCGTGGCCTACGTCGGGTTCGCGGTGCGGCACCGGGCGCACTTCGACGTCATGTTCCGGCCCGAGCTGTACCGGGCCGACGACCCGGAGCTGGTCGCCGCCCGCGCCCGCTCCGGCGACGTGCTGCGCGAGGGGGTGGCCCGGCACACCGGGCGGGAGCCGGACGCCGACGCGCTCGCCGCCTGGTCGATCGTGCACGGCTTCGCCACGCTCTGGCTCTCCGGCGCGCTGCCGCCACGGGTGGGCGACGACCCGGAGGCTGCCGCCCGTACCGTGATCAGGCGGTTGTTCGACTGAGCCGGCCGAACGTCACCAGCTCGTCGGCAGCGGCATCCCCTCGGTGTACCCGGCGGCGCTCTGCACACCGACGAGCGCCCGCTCGTGGAACTCCTCCAGGCTGCGCGCGCCCGCGTAGGTGAACGCGCTGCGCACCCCGGAGATGATCTCGTCGATGAGGTCCTCGACGCCGGGCCGGTTCGGGTCCAGATACATCCGGGCCGAGGAGATGCCCTCCTCGAAGATCGCCTTCCGGGCCCTGTCGAACGCGCTGTCCTCGGCCGTACGGGCGCTCACCGCACGCGAGGACGCCATGCCGAAGCTCTCCTTGTAGCGCCGCCCGTCGGCGTCGGTGTACAGGTCGCCGGGGGACTCGTAGGTGCCGGCGAACCAGGAGCCGATCATCACGTTCGACGCGCCCGCGGCCAGCGCCAGCGCCACGTCGCGCGGGTGGCGTACGCCGCCGTCGGCCCACACGTGCCGCCCCAGCGAGCGGGCCGCCGCGGCGCAGTCGAGCACCGCGGAGAACTGCGGACGGCCCACGCCGGTCATCATCCGGGTGGTGCACATCGCGCCCGGCCCGACACCCACCTTCACGATGTCCGCACCGGCGTCGACCAGGTCACGTACGCCATCAGCGGTGACCACGTTCCCCGCCGCCACCGGCACCGGCGGGTCCAGCCGGCGGACCGCCCGCAGCGCCTGGAGCATCCGCTCCTGGTGCCCGTGCGCGGTGTCCACGACGAGCGTGTCCACCCCGGCCTCCAGCAGGGCGGCGGCCTTGCCGGTGACGTCGCCGTTGATGCCCACCGCGGCGGCGATCCGCAACCGCCCCCGGTCGTCCACCGCGGGCTTGTACAGCGTGGCGCGCAGCGCGCCCTGCCGGGTCAGCACCCCGACCAGGCGGCCGTCGCCGTCCACCACCGGCGCGATCCGCCGCCGGCCCGCCGACAGCCGGTCGAATCCGGTACGCGGGTCCGCGTCCGCCGGCACGGTGTGCAGCTCGGTCGACATCACGTGCCGGAGCTGGGCGAAGCGGTCCACCCCGACGGTGTCCGCCTCGGTCACCACGCCCATCGGCCGGCCGTCCCCGTCGACCACCACCACCGCGCCGTGCGACCGCTTCGGCAGCAGATGGATGGCGTCGCCGACGGTGTCGGTCGGGCCGAGGGCGATCGCCGTGTCGTGCACCAGGTGCCGCTGCTTGACCCAGCCCACCACGTCGGCGACGACCTCGATCGGGATGTCCTGCGGGATCACCGCCACCGCGCCGCGCCGGGCCACCGTCTCGGCCATCCGCCGGCCCGCGACGGCCGTCATGTTCGCCACCACGAGCGGGATCGTGGTGCCGGTCCCGTCGGTGGTGGCCAGGTCGACGTCGAGCCGGGAGCCCACCTCGGACCGGTTGGGCGCCATGAAGACGTCGTTGTAGGTCAGGTCGTGCGCGGGGACCGCGCCGTGAAGGAACCGCACCCGGCCATCATTCCCGCCCCGGGCCGTGCCCGCCCCCGGTGGTGGCTCACACCACCCGGCCTCGCGCTGTTAAGAAGGGGCCCCTTCACTACCTCAAACGTTAAGAAGGGGCCCTTCCTTACACCTCAGGCGATGGTGCAGATCGCGGCGCCGGACGTGATCACCGCGCCGACCTCGGCGGCGAGCCCGCTGACCGTGCCGGCCTTGTGCGCGTGCAGCGGCTGCTCCATCTTCATCGCCTCCAGCACCACGACCAGGTCGCCCTCGGCCACCTCGTCGCCGTCGGCGACCGCGATCTTCACGATCGTGCCCTGCATCGGCGAGGTGAGCGTGTCGCCGCTGACCGCGGCACCCGCCTTGCCTCCGCCGCCCCGGCGGGCCGGCTTCTTCGCGGCGGGCGCGGCTGCCGCCGTACCCGCGCCGAGCCCGGCGGGGAGGACGACCTCCAGCCGCTTGCCGCCCACCTCGACCACGACGGTCTCGCGCTCGGCCGGCTCGTCGGCGGCGCCGGCGGCGGCGGTGAACGCCGGTACGGTGTTGTCCCACTCGGTCTCGATCCACCGGGTGTGCACGGTGAACGGTTCGGCGGTGAACGCCTCGTCGCGGATCACCAGGCGGTGGAAGGGCAGCGCGGTGGCCATGCCGTCGACCACCATCTCGTCGAGCGCCCGGCGGGCCCGCTCCAGCGCCTCGGCGCGCGTCTCGCCGACGATGATCACCTTGGCGAGCAGCGAGTCGAAGTTGCCGCCGATCACGTCGCCGGCCGAGATGCCGGTGTCCACCCGCACGCCCGGCCCGGAGGGCAGGCGCAGCGCGGTGACGGTGCCCGGGGCGGGCAGGAAGTTGCGGCCCGGGTCCTCGCCGTTGATCCGGAACTCGATGGCGTGTCCGCGCGGCGTCGGGTCCTCGGTGAAGCGCAGCTTCTCCCCGTCGGCGATGCGGAACTGCTCGCGCACCAGGTCGATGCCGGCGGTCTCCTCGGTGACCGGGTGCTCGACCTGCAGCCGGGTGTTCACCTCCAGGAAGGAGATCGTGCCGTCCGCGCCGACCAGGTATTCCACGGTGCCGGCGCCGTGGTAGCCGGCCTCGCGGCAGATGGCCTTGGCGCTGTCGTGGATCTGGGCGCGCTGGGCGTCGGTGAGGAACGGCGCGGGCGCCTCCTCGACGAGCTTCTGGTGCCGGCGCTGCAGCGAGCAGTCCCGGGTGCCCACCACGATCACGTTGCCGTGCTGGTCGGCCAGCACCTGCGCCTCGACGTGGCGCGGCTTGTCGAGGTAGCGCTCGACGAAGCACTCGCCCCGGCCGAACGCGGCGACCGCCTCACGGGTGGCCGACTCGAACAGGTGCGGGATCTCCTCCATGGTGCGGGCGACCTTCAGGCCACGCCCGCCACCGCCGAAGGCGGCCTTGATCGCCACCGGCAGGCCGTGGTCGACGGCGAACGCCATCACCTCGTCCGCGTTGCCCACCGGGTCGGGGGTGCCGGGCACCAGCGGCGCGCCGGCGCGCTGCGCGATGTGCCGGGCGGTCACCTTGTCGCCGAGGTCGCGGATCGCCTGCGGGGTGGGGCCGATCCAGGTGAGCCCGGCGTCGATGACGGCCTGGGCGAAGTCGGCGTTCTCGGAGAGGAAGCCGTAGCCGGGGTGCACCGCGTCCGCGCCGGACCGGGCCGCGACGTCGATCAGCTTGTCGATGCGCAGGTAGCTGTCCGCGGCGGTGTCGCCGCCGAGCGCGTACGCCTCGTCGGCGAGCGTGGCGTGCAGGGCGTCCCGGTCGGAGTCCGCGTAGACGGCGACGCTCGCCAGGCCGGCGTCGCGACAGGCGCGAATGACGCGGACGGCGATCTCGCCGCGGTTGGCGATGAGAACCTTGCGCACCTTGAGGCTCCTCCCGGGAGGTCGTTGCCGGGAGTTTAGCGGCCTACCTGCGGAGCCTAACGATCGCTCAGTGTGGGATGCGGCACTGTAGTCAAATTTGCCTATTACGCTTGTCCGGTGTCGGCAACGAGGATGATGATTCTGGGCCTGGTCCGGTGGATGCAGCCGGTGCACGGCTACGACGTGCGCCGTGAGCTGCTGAGCTGGAGCGCGGACAAGTGGGCCAACGTGCAGCCCGGCTCGATCTACCACGCGCTGCGCAAACTCACCGACGAGGGCCTGCTGCGGACCGTCTCGGTCGAGCAGGTGGGCGCCCGCCCGGCCCGCACCACGTACGAGGTGACGGCGAAGGGGGAGGACGAGTTCGAGACGCTGCTGCGCGCGCAGTGGTGGCAGGTGCAGGAGCCGCCGGACCCGTTCGTGGCGGCGTTCTCCTTCCTGCCGGCGATGCCGCGCGAGGAGGCCGCGGCGGCGCTGCGCAACCGGGCGAACCTCCTTCGCGCCGGGGTCGAGTCGATGCGCGCCTCGCTCGACTCGGACTGGGTACGCACCCGCAAGCCGGTGCACGTCGGGTGGATGTTCGAGCTGTGGCTGGCCCGCGCCGAGGCGGAGACGGCGTGGTGCGAGCGGATCGCGGAGCGGATCGAGTCGGGAGTGTCGTACCTGCCCGATGGGATGGAGCGGGCCGAGGGCTGGTCGGGCTGGACCGACGGCTCCCGATGACACGACATAATCAACGTTGACCAAAGAAGCTATATCGCGTTAGCCTCGGCAGGAATCGCGGGGGATTCGTGCGTCCTCGCGGACGATCGGCGGCCGGTCAGGCCCGCCCGGACGACCAGGAGCAGAGATGATCGAGACCAGGGGGTTGCGGAAGTCGTACCGCTCCCGCGAGGGTCGCGAGACGAAGACCGTGGACGCCGTCCGCGGCGTCAACCTCGACGTCGCCGAGGGGGAGATCTTCGGCTTCCTCGGGCCCAACGGCGCCGGCAAGACCACCACGCTGCGGATGCTCGCCACGCTCATCGAGCCGGACGGCGGCGAGGCCACCGTGGCCGGCGCCGACCTGCGCAAGGACCCGGCCGAGGTGCGCCGCCGGATCGGGTACGTGGCCCAGGGCGGCAGCACCTGGGACGAGTCGAGCGCCCGCGAGGAGCTGGTGCTCCAGGCTCGCCTCTACGGCATTAGCAAGGCCGAGGCGCACCGACGCGCCGAGCGCGCGCTCGAAGCCTTCCAGC
Organism: Micromonospora chalcea; assembly: GCF_002926165.1. Taxonomy (GTDB): domain Bacteria; phylum Actinomycetota; class Actinomycetes; order Mycobacteriales; family Micromonosporaceae; genus Micromonospora; species Micromonospora chalcea. The sequence continues at coordinate 77,458 of NZ_MAGP01000086.1, forward strand.
TCACCGAGTACGCCGACCGCAAGTGCAAGACCTACTCCGGCGGCCAGCGCCGGCGGGTCGAGATCGCGCTCGGCATCATCCACGAGCCGAAGATCGTCTTCCTGGACGAGCCGACCACCGGCCTCGACCCGCAGAGCCGCGCGCACATGTGGGACGAGATCCGCCGGCTGCGTACCGAGGGGATGACCGTCTTCATCACCACGCACTACCTGGACGAGGCGGACGCGCTCTGCGACCGCATCGCGATCATGGATCACGGCGAGATCGTCGCCGAGGGCACGCCGGCCGAGCTGAAGCGGGAGATCTCCGGCGAGGTGGTGATCGTCGGACTGGACGCCCCGAGCACCCCGCGCGCCGCCGAACTGCTCGACACCGAGGCGTACGTGAGCAAGCTGGAGACCGTCGACGAGGGCGGCCTGCGCCTCTACGTCGACGAGGGCGCCACCGCCATCCCGCAGGTGCTGCGCCGCCTCGACCACGCCGGGCTGGACCTGCGCTCGATCGAGCTGCACCGGCCCAGCCTCGACGACGTCTTCCTCACCAAGACCGGCCGCTCGCTGCGCGAGTCCTGACCCCCGGAGAAGCTGTCATGAAACTCGCCCGCGACACCTGGCTGATCTTCCAGCGCCAGACGCAACTGCTGCTGCGCAACCCGGTGTGGATCTTCGTCGGCGTCTTCCAGCCGGTGATGTACCTGCTCCTGTTCGCCCCGCTGCTCAAGCCCGCGCTGAACGCCCCGACGCAGGCCGCCGCGTACAAGATCTTCGTGCCCGGCCTGCTCGTGCTGCTGGCCATCTTCGGCGGCCTGTTCCAGGGCTTCGGCCTGATCGCCGAACTGCGGGCCGGCGTGATCGAACGCTCCCGGGTCACCCCGGTCAGCCGGCTCGCGCTGCTGCTCGGCCGGTCCCTGCGGGACGTGGTCTCGCTCATCGCGCAGGCGGTCATCATCACGCTGCTGGCGCTCGCGTTCGACCTGCGCGTCTTCATCGGCAACCTGCTCCTGGCGTACCTGATGCTCGCCCTCATCGCGCTGATGACCTCGGCCGTCTCCTACGGCATCGCGCTCAAGGTCAAGAGCGAGGACGCGCTCGCCCCGCTCATGAACACCGTCGCGCAGCCGGTGCTGCTGCTCTCCGGCATCCTGCTGCCGCTCACCTTCGCGCCGGGCTGGCTCCAGGGCGTGGCCAAGTGGAACCCGTTCTCCTGGGCGGTCGAGGGCACGCGCGCGCTGTTCAACGGCGACCTCGGCAACGACCGCGTCTGGCAGGGCCTCGGCATCATCGCGGTGCTCGCCGCCGCAGGCGTTTTCTGGGCCGCCCGCCAGTTCGCCCGCAGTGTCCGCTGACCAGGGGAGACGTACCTCTCAGGAGGCAGGGGGCACCGGTGCCACGCGCGTAGCGTGGGCCGGTGCCCCGCCTCACCCGTGACCGGATCACCTGGCTGACCTACGCCCAGCTCGGTCTCTGGGGCTTCTTCCTCTACGGATTCGGCCCGGTCGTACCGCTGCTCCGCGACGAACAGGGCACCAGCGCCGCCGTCGCCGGCCTGCACAGCACCGGCATCGCCGTCGGCGCGCTGGCCGGCGGAGCGCTGTTCGCCCCGGTCGCCCGCCGCCTCGGCCGCGGCCCCGCCATCTGGCTCGGCCTCGCCGGCGTCGCCGCCGGCGTCACCGCGCTCGGCCTGCTCCGCCCGCTACCGGCCACGCTCGCCGCCGTCGCGGTCATCGCCACCTTCGGCATGATGATCGTCAGTGGCGTCAGCGTGGTGCTCACCGCCCGGCACGGACCCGCCGCCCCCGCCGCGCTCACCGAGGCCAACGCCGCGTGCGCCGGCATGGGCATCCTGGCGCCGCTGACCATCGGCGCCAGCGTCGACGCCGGCCTCGGCTGGCGACCGCTGATGGCCGTCGAGGTCGGGCTGATCACGCTTGTCGCGCTCGCGGCTCTGACCTTCCGGGTACGCGGGCCGAACCGCGCCCCCGCTGTCGCGGCTGCCGGCACACCGGTCGCCGTGGCCGCATCCACCCGGGTGCCCGCCGTCCCCACGTCCGGGGTGGCCGAGGACGCCGCGCCCGCTCCGGCAGTACCCGCCGTCGGCGCATCCGACGCCGCCGTGCCCGCTTCGGGCGCTCCCGTCACCGTGTCGTCCGGGGGCGCCGCGCCTGTGCCCGCTTCGGCCGTGCCCGCGCCGGGGTTGCCGGCGTCGGAGGTGCCCGCCTCCGGGGTGCGTGGGGCAGCGGGGCGGCTGCCGCGTGCGTACTGGATCGCCTGGATTCTGATGTCCGTCACCGGGTCGATCGAGGTCTGCCTGTCGCTCTGGACCGCCGACGTGCTGCGGACCCACGCCGGGCTGAGCGCGGGCGGGGCGTCGGCGGCGGTGGCCGCGATCGTCTGCGGCATGTTCGCCGGCCGGATCGCCGGTGGCCGGGCCGCGCTGCGCTGGCCGCCGGTGCCGCTGCTGCTCGGCGCGCTCACCGTCTCGCTGGCCGGGTTCGCGCTGTTCTGGGGCAGTACGGTCGGCTGGCTCGCCGTCACCGGCCTGGTCGTGCTCGGCCTGGGCAACGCGCTGCACTACCCGCTGGCGATCTCCATCGCGCTCGCAGTCGCCGGTCCGGCCGCCGACAAGGCGGCGGGCTGGTCGGCGTACTCGATGGGTGTGGGTTTCGGGATCGCGCCGGTCGCGCTCGGCTGGGTGGCCGACGGCGCCGGCCCGCACCCGGCGTTCCTGCTGCTGCCCGCGTTCATCGCGGTGGCGGTGCTGCTGACGGTGCGGCTGGGGCGTGCCTTGCCCGCGCCGGTCCGCGCGACTTGATCGACTCCGTTTCGGCGAGGTGGCGGTATCTGGTGTTCAGGGTTGCCGCCACTTCGGCGAGGTTGTGTTCGGGCCGGCTCAGAGCACTCGGGCGAGTGTGACGCCGTCGGCGATCGGCAGCATGACCGCCTCGACGCGCACGTCCGCGATCACCGCGTCGTTGAAGGCGGCGATCGCCCGGTCGTCGGCGTTGCGCGGGGCGAGCACCCGGCCGTCGCGCAGCGTGTTGTCGACGGCGACCACCGCGCCGGGGCGCATGCGCGGCACCAGCTCGTCCCAGTAGATCGGGTAGCCGACCTTGTCCGCGTCGATGAACGCGAAGTCCAGGTAACGCTCGCGGGGCAGCTCGCGCAGCGTCTGGGCGGCCGGGCCGATGCGCAGCTCGATCCGGTCCTGCACACCGGCGCGCTCCCAGTAGCGCCGGGCCACGCCCGTGTACTCCTCGGAGATGTCGAAGCAGGTCAGCCGCCCGCCATCGGCGAGCCCCCGGGCGATCGCCAGCGAGGAGAGGCCGGTGAACGTGCCCACCTCGACCGCCTGCCGTACGCCGAGCAGCCGGGTCAGGAACGTCAGGAACGCCGCCTGCTCCGGCGCGACCTGCATGACCGCCTCGGCGGGCAGGGCCGCCCGGGTCTCCTCGGCCAGCTCCCGGACGATCTCGTCCGGCGCGGACCCGTGGGCCACCAGGTAGGCGTGCAGTTCCGGGGTTAGCGGCAGAGGCTTCGTGGTCATGTCCGGACGTTAGCCGAGATGCTCGATCTCCTGGCCCCCGGGCGCGACCTTCGTCCACAGGTCGACGATGCTCAGCTCCACCTCGGCGAGCAGTCGGCGCAGCAACGGCAGGGACAACCCCACCACTGTGCCCGGGTCACCCTCGATCCCGGTCAGGAACGCGCCGCCCAGCCCGTCGATGGTGAACGCGCCGGCAACGGCCAGCGGCTCGCCCGTCGCCACGTACGCGGCGATCTCCTCGTCGCTGATGTCGGCGAAATGCACAGTGGTCGACGCGACGGCCTCGGCCCGCGACTCGTACGTCACGTCGATCAGACTGTGCCCGGTGTGCAGGACACCGCTGCGCCCGCGCATCCGCTGCCACCGCCGGGTGGCGTCCGCCGCGTCATCAGGCTTGCCGAGGATCTCACCGTCGAAGGCCAGCACCGAGTCACAGCCGAGCACGAGAGTGCGCTCATCCCGCGACGGCCGCAGCCGATCGCGTACGGCCTGCGCCTTCAACCGGGCCAACTCCAGACACAGATCCTCGGCGCGCTCGCTGACCACCTGCGACTCGTCCACGCCGCTGACCAGCACGTCGGGCTCGATGCCAGCGGCCTGGAGCAACTTGCGGCGGGCGGGAGACTGCGAGGCGAGCACGAGGCGCACCGGTACGGAGGTCGACACCCCGCCGACGCTACCGGCTGACCCTCGGCGGCGGGTCGTCGGCACGTCGGCGCCGACGCCAGAACAGGTATCCGCCGCCCGCCGCCACCAGCACACCCAGGGTGGCGAGCCCGCGTACGGTCGCGCTGCTGTCGTCGCCCTTTTCCGGGGCTGCCTCCGCCGACGCCGGTGGCGTGACGTTCGAGGACTCGAAGCCGAGCGGGGGGACATCAGCGGTGAGCGCCGCTACCAGGTCGATGACGCCGTAGCCGTACTGGTCGTCGCGGCCTGGTGGTCCCTTGTCGACGGCGGTGGCGGTCAGCCGGTGGGCGACTTCCTGCGCGGGGAGGTTGGGGTACTTGGAGCGGATCAGGGCAGCAGCGCCGGCCACAATCGCGGTGGCATCTGACGTACCGGTACTCCGGCGGTATCGACCCGCGAGGCTAGTGGAGTAAATGTCCACTGCGGGCGCGACGATATCCACATCCGCCCCGGAGACCGAGAATTCCGCTTTGTTGCCTTGCCTGTCAACGCCGCCTACGGCAATCACGCCCTGCTCGGATGCCGGATAGCTAATCGAGGTTTCGCTCGGGAAATTCCCAACGGCTGCTACTACGACGATATTCGCATTGAGTGCGGATTTGACCGCAGATTGCAAGCGAGGAGTAGGGGTGCTGGCCGCGGATATACTTATTATATCTACATGTTGAGTTATTGCATACTCAATGCTGGCCGCTAAGTCATCGGGCTGGCCTAGTCCGGTCGTTGGCGTGTCGAAGATTGGGAGGATCTTGGATTTCGGTGCCACTCCGAGTGCCCCACGAGTCCCTCCCCGCCCATGCGCTGCGATGAGGCCCGCCATGCCGGTGCCGTGACTATTCGTGTCACGAAGGCCGTCTCCGCTTCCTCCCGAAATAACATCTGTTCCTGGAACTAAGTTCTTCTCTAGATCCGGGTGAGCCTCTACTCCCGTGTCAGGAACTGCTACAACAATCCCATCGCCTTGACTGATGTCGTGGGCCTCTGTGGCCCTCAAGAACCTTAGGTGCCACTGATCACCTCTCACCCGATCTGACCCGTCCGCGGCCGGTGACAATGCTGATGTCATCAAGCCAGGGCTCAGTGAGATGGTGAGTGACACGGCCAAGCTCCGTGCCACGAGCAGTGCTTCGAGAATCACCGATTGAAGCCTATGGCGGGTCCCGGGTCAATCGGTCCCTCGTCAGGTGGCTCCAAGATTGGATCGACGCCACGTTCGACTTCCCAGGGGTTGTCCGCATCCCAGCGAAGTTCTGAATCCCTATTCAAGCCCATACTACTCTGCCTCCCGTGGCTGGGAGACAGGCCGGGCGCGCCGCCCAAGGGAGTCAACCCAGGGGTGCCGATGTGTGGACCTCGGCCGGCATTCGGTCGAGATCCGGCAGCTCCCGTCGGTGCAGTTCCGGCCCCGCCTCCCCCGATGACTCCACCCGGAGGATTGACGCGTCTAGTTGGGCCACCCATGCCGGGCTGGCCGAGGGGAGCCCCAGGGATCAAGCCGCTTGCTCCGGTCGGACGCGGTGGAAGTGGCCGGTTGGTGCCTTTTCCGGCAGTTGGATCGTTCCCTGGCGGACCCAAGCCGGTGCTGCGGTTGGGTGCGGAGGGAAGGGGGATGCTGGGCGTACCAGAAGGATTGTTAGGAACAGTAGGGGATGCGGATCCGGGCATAGCTGGGACAGGCGTACTTGAGCCCGCGTTGCCTAGGATGGGACCCCCGCCTATAACGCCGCTCGTATGTGGGATGGCTGGTTGAGTTGGCGGTATCGCTGCGACGTTCGGTCGATGTTCGGTGGTTGGTCCGGGCGGCGCAATTGGCACTGGGGCGATGGGAGGGATGATTGGTGCCGGATCTGCTCCAGGATACGGATCAGACGAATGTGGGTCGGCCCTCGGTCCCGGCCGGACTGGTGCGGGTGGGCGCTGAAGCATGACCTGGGCGTGCTGCAGCTCGCCGCTCAACCCCGTCATCAACCCGCGCGCCCGTACGTTCAACTGCTCCAAGTCGTCGTCCGTGACCGGGGGCCGTTCCGGCAACCGGCTACCCGCCACCGCCTTCGGGTCGGCGATCGTCGCCTCGTACGCCCGCTTCTGCCGCAGCCTCTTCTCGTACTCCTCGTGCAGGGGTTGCAGCTCGGCCCGCGCGCTGCCGATGGCGCGGGTGGCGGCGGCGAGCGCGTCGTAGTTCGCGGCGGCGGCGTCGTGGGTGCGCTGCACGCGGTCGATGAGCTGGTCGAGTTCGGCGATGTACGCCCGCGCGGCGGCATTGGTCTCGGGTGGCCAGGCCTCGGCGAGGCCGCGCCGGTATTCCCGCAGCCGGCTGAGGTGGGTCAGCGCGAGGTCACAGACCTTGCGCCAACCGGCGACCTGCTTCCACTGGCCGGCGGTGTCCTGGTCCTGGAGGCACGCCCACATGCTGAGGACGTCCATCAGCCGCCAGTCGGTCAGCCCGGAGGTGCGTCCGCTGCCCCGTTCGATCACGGCAGGATCACCCGGCTCTGTTCGGGGGCGGTGGGGTCGGCCAGTGGCGGCAGCGGGCGGGCGACGGTGCTCGACGGCCCGGCGAGTGCCCGTTCGACGTCGGTGACCCGTGCGGAGGAGAACGCGTCGGCGTCGCCGTAGTGGTTGGCGATCCGGCCGGCGGCGTCGGCGAGCCGGCCGGTGGCGGGTGCCAGGTCCCACACGGCGCTGACCGCTGCCGTCTGGGTGTCGTGGTGGGCCTGGAGGAAATGGACCAGCTCGATGAAGGCGTCGGCCGGGTTCGGCACCGGGGCCCTCATGTCGTCGGCGATGTACGACAGATGCGGCGAGTAGTTGCGCGTCACCTCGTCCTGGAGGCGGTCGGCGAACTCCCGCATCTGTCGGATGTCGGCCTCGATGCCGCCGTAGCCGCGCAGCCAGCCGGCTGGCTGGTTGTCCTCCGGGATCATCGGAGCCTCCTGCCCGTCACCACACGGTTTCCCTGAGTGAGGTTAGTGGCTCAACGTGGATCCCGGCAGCCCCGCCCGGCGCCGCGGGTGGAACCAGACGTCAGCGGGGCAGGCCGGAGGCCCGCCACGCGCCGGCGCCGGCGACCGGGCCGGCGAGGGCGGGACGTGCGCTGCGCGCCCACTGCGACACGGGGGCCGGCGTGGCGGCCTGGGCCGGGCGGGTACGCACCATGATCGCGCCGACCAGAGCGGCCAGCTCCTCGGCGGTGGGCACGCCGCGGACGATCCGGAACAGCGGCTCTTCGGCAGACATGCCCCAAGGGTAACCGTCACGAATTCGACCTTCGCCGTACAGTGGCGTGCCGACGGTGTAGGCGTCGCAGCGGCCGGGTACGGTTTCTGCGATGTCGAACGCGCTCCCCCAACTCGTCGCCGACCGGTACCGGCTTATCACGCCGCTCGGTCAGGGCGGCATGGGCCGCGTCTGGAAGGCGCGGGACGAGGTGCTGCACCGGGACGTGGCCATCAAGGAACTGGTCCCGCCGCCCGGCCTCACCCCGGAGGAGCGCCGCGAGATGCGCGAGCGCTCGCTGCGGGAGGCGCGGGCGATCGCCCGGCTCAACAACGTCAACGTGGTCCGCATCTTCGACGTGCTGCGCACCGACGGCGATCCGTGGATCGTCATGGAGTACGTGGCGTCGAAGTCGTTGCAGGACACCATCGCCGAGGACGGTCCGGTCTCGTCGGCCAAGGCGGTCGAGATCGGCCTCGGCGTGCTGAACGCGCTGAAGGCCGCGCACAAGGCGGGCATCATGCACCGCGATGTCAAGCCGGGCAACGTGCTGCTCGGCGAGGACGGCCGCGTGGTGCTCACCGACTTCGGCCTGGCCACGATTCCCGGCGACCCGAACGTGACGCGCACCGGCATGGTGCTCGGTTCGCCCGCGTACATCTCGCCGGAGCGTGCGCGGGACGGCACGGCCGGGCCGGAGGCCGACCTCTGGTCGCTCGGCGCCACGCTCTACGCGGCGGTCGAGGGCAAGTCGCCGTACGCGCGTCCGTCGGCGATCGCCACGCTGGCCGCGCTCGCCACCGAGCCGCTGCCGCCGCCGCGCAACGCCGGGCCGCTCAAGCCGGTGCTCCAGGGCCTGCTGCGCAAGGACCCGGACGAGCGGATCACCGCCGAGGTGGCGGAGCGCATGCTGCGCAAGGCCGCCGGTCGCCGGGCCAAGGGCATTTCACTGCTGGACGGCGTACGCCGGCCGGGGCCGAACGGTCCGCGCGTGCCGCGCCCGCCGCTGGTGCCGGCGCCGCGCCCGGCCGACCAGGCCGAGCGCGCGGCGACCTCGGTCTCCGGGGCCGCCACCGGGGGTACGGCCGCAGCCGTCGACCCGACGGCGAAGGTGGCGGCGCCCACCTCGGACGCCGGCCCGACGGCGAAGGTGGCTCCGCCGGCCGCCGATCCGACCACCAAGCTCGACCCGGCGCCCTCCACCGACGAGACCCGGGTGGACGACGAGGCCCCTGTCGACGGCGTCGACCCGGCGCTGGACGAGACGCGGCTCGACGGCGAGCCGGTCACCGACGCCCCGGCGCCGGTCAGCCCGGCCGTGACCGGCTCCGCACCGGTCAGCCCGGCTCCGGTGCAGGAGGCGCAGTCGACCGGCCGGGCCACGGTGCTGCCGGTCGAGAAGTCCGCGCCCAACCGGCGCAACCTGCTGATCGGCGCGCTGGTACTGCTGCTGCTGGTCGGTCTGGTGGTGGCCGTGCCGCTGCTGAACAACGGTGACGACGGCGACGGCGGTCAGCCGACGGCCGGCACCTCCGCGTCGGCGGCGCCGCCGCCCGCGGCGAGCGAGAGCGCGTCCCCGAGCGCCCCGGCGACCAGCGCGTCGGCCAGCCCCACGCCGTCGGCCAGCCCGTCGGCGTCCGGGGCCGCGTTGCCGGCCGGCTGGCGCCTCTACACCGGCCCGAACGGCTTCAAGGTGCCGATCCCGAACGGTTTCGAGGCGCGGGTCCGCAGCGACAACGTCGTGCTCTATGAGGTCGGTGGCGCTCGGCGAGTGCTGTTCATCCAGTGGACGCCGAACCCGAAGAAGGACGCGTACGCGGACTGGAAGAGCCAGGAGTCGAGCCGGCGCAACTTCGTGCGCAACTACAAACTGGTCGGCATCACCAAGTGCGACCCCTACTTCCGCACCTGCGCCGACTGGGACTGGCTGGAGACGCGCAACGGCGACACCCGCTTCCACGTCCGCAACCGTGGTGTGGCGACCGCCAGCAACCGGGGCTTCGCGCTGCGCTGGGAGGTCCCGGCGAAGGACTGGGACGCCAACCTGGCGAACTGGGAGATCATCACCAAGGGCTTCGTGCCGGACCGTCAGAACTGACCGGGAATCCCGCCGGTCACGAAACTCGCTCGCATGGCTTTCCGTCCTCGGGGGTATGAATCCTCCGACGACGGAAGGAGGCGCGACATGGGTTACCGACGCAGGGACACCGGCCCGCGGCTGGCACTGTGGATGCTCGTTGCGCTCGGCGACGTCGTGCTGCTCCTGATCGCCGCCGGCCTGTCCGCGCCGGTCGCGGTCCTCGGTGTGCTGACCCTCACGATCGCGGGTGTGGCGGCGTGGCGCTGGATGCGCCGGACGCCCGTGCCGGCCTCCGCGCGCCGCAGAGCCTGAGCCACGTACGACGCGACAGTGGGACCGCCTCGCACGGAGGCGGTCCCACTGTCGTAAGCCGGTGGATCAGGTGTTGTTGGCCAGGGCGATCAGCCGGCTGCGGTCGCCGTTCCAGTAGTTGCGGTCCACGTTGCCGCTGATCCCGGAGACGGAGCCGGTGCTCGTGTACTGCCAGAAGCTGTAGAACGGAGCGCCGGCCGGCAGGGTGCCGGGCGAGCTGGCCCAGCGGGCGATCCACAGCGGGTGGTTGGCCCACGGGCCGCTCCAGCTGCCGGTGCACTGGTTCCACCAGCTCGTCGTGGTGTAGATGACCGCGTACCGGCCGGTGCGGGAGCGGTAGGTGTTGAGGAAGTCCTGGACCCAGTTGCGCATGCCGGTGGTGCTCAGGCCGTAGCAGTAGCCGCCGCTGTACGGGTTGCCCTCCAGGTCCAGCGCGGCGGGCAGCGTACGGCTGTCGGCGGACCAGGCGCCGCCGTTGCTGGCCAGGTAGTTGGCCTGGGTGGAACCGGCGGAGATGTTCGGCCGGGCGAAGTGGTAGGCCCCGCGGATCACCCCGGCGTTGTACGCGTTGACGTAGTTCGCGTTGAAGTTCGGGTCCTTGTAGCTCGTGCCCTCGGTGGCCTTGATGAAGGCGAACTGGATGCCCGCGTTGCGCACGCTGGTCCAGTTGATGCTGCCCTGGTAACGGGAGACGTCGATCCCGGGCGTGGTCGCGGCGGCGGCCGGTCCGGCGGTCGCCACGAGGGCCACGGCCGCGGTGGCGGCGGCGGCCAGGCCGGCAGCGAGGAGCCGGCGTACGGAGAGTCTGGTACGGGCCATGGTTGCCTCCAGAGGGACGTCCGTTTATTGACGCCCATCTTTGGAGCTTAGTGCCCTAGATCGCAATAGGGAGCAAGGAAATTTTCATCGACGCCTATCGTTCGCCCAGGTGGCGCGTCGTTTGCGGATCAGCGGAGCGCGCTCGGGTCCATCGCCCAGCGGAACGGCTCGGTGACACTGAGCGTCTCACCCGCCTTGGCCACCGCGTCCTCGACGTAGTGCGCGCCGTCGAGCCGGTGCAGCCGCAGCGAGTGGCTGTCGCCGTCCTGCTCGTGCGAGCTGTAGGGCTCCAAGCGAGCTGCGCTCACCGACCTCACCTCCGCTCCGGCGCCTCGTCCGATCAGTCTCACACTCTATGAGACTCGGCCGGTCGAACGACACGGCTCGGGCCGGTAGGCTCCCCGCCCATGCCCCTGATCGACGGCCTCACCACGCTCTGGGACACGCTGACGAGCGCCCAGCCGGACCCGCCGCCGCTGCTGGTGGTGCTCACCGCCGTGGTCGCGCTCGCCGTGGTCGCCACCCGGCTGCCGTGGCGGATCGCCCGGAACGCGGTCACCATCGCGCACGAGGGCGGCCACGCGCTCGTCGCGCGGCTCACCGGCCGCCGGCTGCACGGCATCCGGCTGCACTCGGACACCTCCGGGCTGACGCTCTCCGCCGGCCGCCCCACCGGGCCGGGGATGATCCTCACGCTGCTCGCCGGGTACGTCGCGCCGTCGCTGCTCGGCCTCGGCGGCGCGTGGCTGCTGGCCGGGAACCGGATCACGTTGCTGCTGTGGCTGGCGGTGGCGCTGCTGCTGGCCATGCTGGTGATGATCCGCAACCTGTTCGGCGTGCTCTCGCTGCTTGTCACCGGCGGCGTGGTGCTCGCCGTCTCCTGGTACACCTCGCCCGAGGTGCAGGCCGCGTTCGCCTGGACGTCGGTCTGGTTCCTGCTGCTCGGCGGCGTACGACCGGTGTTCGAGCTGCACCGGCAACGCGCCCGGGGCCGGATGCCGCAGTCCGACGCCGACCAGCTCGCCCGGCTCACGCCGTTCCCGGCGCTGTTCTGGGTGGGCGTGTTCCTGCTGGTCAGCGTGGGCGCGCTGGTGGTCGGCGCGCTGCTGCTGGCCGGTCCGATCCTGGCCGACGCGGGGCTCACCGCTTGACAAGCGGCGTATCCGGCGGGCGAGGCCACATAGGGGCAGAATCGGACCCGTGCGATACGTGATCATCGGAGCGGGCGCGGTCGGCGGCACCATCGGCGTACTCCTGGCCGACGCCGGCCACGACGTGACGCTCGTGGCCCGCGGCGCGCATCTGGACGCGCTGCGGGAGCGGGGTCTGACGCTGCGCACGCCGGAGCGTGAGGTCACCGGCCGGCTGCCGGCGGTGGCGGCGCCGGACGGCCCGCCCCTGCCGGCCGACACCGTGCTGGTGCTCACCGTGAAGTCGCAGGACACCGTGGCGGCGCTGACGGCGTGGGCGGACGCGCCGGTCGAGGGCGGCGGAACGGCGGGCGAACGGCTGCCGGTCGTGCTGGCCCAGAACGGCGTGGCGAACGAGCCGGCCGCGCTGCGGCGCTTCGCCCGCGTACACCCGGTGTGCGTGTGGCTGCCCGCCACCCACCTGGAACCGGGCCTGGTGGTCGCCAACGGGCATCCGCACCCGGGCATGCTGCACATCGGCCGCTACCCGAGCGGCGCCGACGACGCCAGCCGGGCGGTCGCCGCCGACCTGACCTCCGCCGGGTTCGTCGCGCCGGTGCGCGACGACGTGATGCGCTGGAAGTACGGCAAGCTGCTCGCCAACCTCGGCAACGGCCTCCAGGCGCTGCTCGGCCGGGGCGTGCCCGAAGCCCTGTCGAAGCGGGTACGCGCCGAGGGCGAGGCGGCGCTCGCCGCCGCCGGCATCGCGCACACCACAGTCGAGGAGGAGGCCGCCGAGCGCGGTGACCTGGTGTCGCACCGGCCCGTCGGCGGCGAGGAGCGCTCCGGCGGTTCCACCTGGCAGAGCCTGGCCCGGGGCGCGGGCTCGGTCGAGACCGACCACCTCAACGGCGAGATCGTGCTGCTCGGGCGCCTGCACGGCGTACCCACCCCGGCCAACGCGGCGGTGCAGACCGCCGTCCGCCGGGCCGTCCGCGACCGGATCCCGGCCGGCGGCTTCCCGCTCGGCGAACTCGAGAAAATGATCGGCTGAGCGGGCAACCGCACCAGGCACGCCAGGCGTGTCCCCTGCGACCGTCACTCGGGAGGTAGCAGGTGCCGGACGTCGACGGATTCGACGAGTTCTACCGGGGCAGCCGACAGCGGCTGCTCGGCTTCGTCTACGTGCTCACCGGCGACCTCGCCGAGGCGCAGGACGCCGTGCAGGAGGCGTACATCCGGGCCTGGCAGCGGTGGTCCACAGTGCGCGGATACGACGACCCGGAGGCATGGGTGCGGGTGGTGGCGAGCCGGATCGCGGTGAGCCGCTGGCGCAGCCTGCGCAGCCGGGCGCGTGCCTATCTGCGCCATGGCGCCGAGGAGAGCATGCCGGCGCCGAGCACCGACACGGTCGAGGTGGTGGCCGCGTTGCGGCGGCTGCCCGAGGAGCAACGCGTCGCTCTCGCGCTGTACTACCTGCTCGGCATGCCGGTCGCCGAGGTGGCCCGGGAGACCGAGGCCCCGGTCGGCACCGTCAAGGCCCGGCTGTCCCGGGGCCGAGCCGCCCTGGCCGAACTGCTCGCGGTAGTGGATCTGGAGGAGCCCGCCGATGCGTGACGACGACCTGGCGTTCATCGACGTGATGCAGCGGGACCTGCGCAACGTCCGCTGGGCGGAACCGGCCGAGCTGCGGGAACGTGCCCGGCGCCGCAGCCGCCGCACGGTGGCCGCCGCGGCGGTGGCGGTGCTCGCACTCACCTCCGGGGCCGCGTTCGTGGCCTCCGGGCGTGCCGCCTCACCGGCGCGGGCCCCGGTCGCCGCCAATCCGTCGGCGACGCCGTGGAGCGCCACGGAGGTGCCCGCCGAGGCGCTGCTGCAACCGTCCGACGTGCGGCCGGCCGGCACCACGCCGTGGAACGACTCCGGCCTCGACGAGGAGATCCAGCTGGACAAGATGCTGGAGGTCTGCCGGCAGGAGCAGGGCCTGCGGACGGAGTGGGTGAAGTCCCGCTACTCGCGGTCGGTGACCCTCCTGCGGAAGCGGCCGGGCGCCGGTGACCAGTCGGCCCCGCAGGCGGTGGTCCTGCAGGATGTGCACCGGCTGGCGCCGCAGGACGGCGAGCGGCTCTTCGACGAGCTGCCCGAGCTGCTCGCGCCCTGCCGCACGTGGCGGTTCACCGGCCCGGTGGAGTTGAAGGGCAAGCGGGTCCAGGCGGAGGTCGTCCACTCCTGGCAGACGGTCGACAGCGGCTTCGCCGGCGACGAGTCGGTGCTCGTGCGGCACGCCGTCGGGCAGGGCCGGCGGCTGGACACCGGGGCGCGGCTCGGTGACGGGACCCCGCCGAAGGAGCAGGTGGTGGTGCGGGTCGGTGACCTCGTCACGGTGCTGAGCACCGGACCGGGCGGCGACGAGGTGACACTGCGGGACCTGGCCCGGGTCGCGGCCGAGCGGCTGTGCCGCGCCACGAACCCGGGCTGCTGACGCCGGTGCCCCCGCCACCGAGGCGGCGGGGGCACCCGACGTACTACAGCGGGATGTTGCCGTGCTTCTTCGGCGGCAGCGTCTCGCGCTTGGTCCGCAGCACCCGCAGCGCCCGCACGATCTGGGTACGCGTCTCGTGCGGCGGGATCACGCCGTCCACGTAGCCGCGCTCGGCGGCGATGTACGGGTTGGCGAGCGTGTCCTCGTACTCGGCGATCTTCTCGGCCCGGACCGCGGCCGGGTCCTCGGCGTTCGCCAGCTCCGAGCGGTAGAGGATGTTCACCGCGCCCTGCGCGCCCATCACCGCGATCTGTGCGGTCGGCCAGGCGAAGTTCAGGTCGGCGCCGAGGTGCTTGGAGCCCATCACGTCGTACGCGCCGCCGTACGCCTTGCGGGTGATGACTGTGACCTTCGGGACGGTGGCCTCGGCGTACGCGTAGATGAGCTTCGCGCCGCGCCGGATGATGCCGTCCCACTCCTGGCCGGTGCCGGGCAGGAAGCCGGGCACGTCCACGAAGGTGAGCACCGGGACGTTGAACGCGTCGCAGGTGCGCACGAACCGGGCCGCCTTCTCCGACGCGGCGATGTCGAGCGTGCCGGCGAACTGCATCGGCTGGTTCGCCACCACGCCCACCGGGCGCCCCTCGACGCGACCGAAACCGACCACCATGTTCTGCGCGTACAGCGGCTGCACCTCGAGGAACTCGCCGTCGTCGAGCACGTGCTCGATGACCCGGTGCATGTCGTACGGCTGGTTGGCCGAGTCCGGGATCAGCGTGTCCAGCTCCCGGTCCTCATCCGTGACGTCGAGGATCGCGGGCGCGTCGAACACCGGCGGCTCGTCCAGGTTGTTCGACGGCAGGTACGACAGCAGCGCCTTGACGTACTCGATCGCGTCCTCCTCGTCGGTGCCGAGGTAGTGCGCGTTGCCGCTGCGGGTGTTGTGGGTACGGGCGCCGCCCAGCTCCTCCATGCCGACGTCCTCGCCGGTGACCGTCTTGATCACGTCGGGGCCGGTGATGAACATGTGCGAGGTCTGGTCGACCATGACGGTGAAGTCGGTGACCGCCGGGGAGTAGACGGCGCCGCCCGCGCACGGGCCCATGATCAGCGAGATCTGCGGGATGACGCCGCTGGCCCGCACGTTGCGGAAGAAGATCTCGCCGTAGAGCCCGAGGGACGTGACGCCCTCCTGGATCCGCGCGCCGCCGGAGTCGTTGATGCCGACGACCGGGCACCCGATCTTCATGGCGAGGTCCATCAGCTTGACGATCTTCTCGCCGAAGACCTCGCCGAGGGAGCCGCCGAAGACGGTGAAGTCCTGCGAGAAGACGCAGACCTGCCGGCCGTCCACGGTGCCGTAGCCGGTCACCACGCCGTCCCCGTACGGGCGGGTCTTCTCCAGCCCGAAGTTGGTCGAGCGGTGCCGGGCGAACTCGTCCAGCTCGACGAACGATCCCTCGTCGAGGAGCATCTCGATCCGCTCGCGGGCGGTCTTCTTGCCCCGCGCGTGCTGCTTCTCGACCGCGCGTGCCGACCCGGCGTGCACCGCCTCGTCGAGCCGTCGCTCCAGGTCCGCCAGCTTGCCGGCGGTCGTGTGGATGTTGAACCCGGTCTCGGTAGTCACCCGTGGAATATAACGATGGTTCAGGTGTCTGAGGCTGTGCAGTACGCCTCATCCGGGCCGTAGGCTGGCGTGATGCCCGGCTCGCCGTACACGGATCTGGACCGACCGCCGCTCTCCGCGGCCCGGCTGCGGCGCGCGCTGGTCGCGCCGAACGGGCCCTGGCGACGCTTGGAGTTGCTGGCCGAGACCGGCTCGACGAACGCCGACACGGTGGCCGCGGCGCGGGGCGGCGAGCCGGAGGGCCTGGTGGTGGTCGCCGAGCGGCAGACCTCCGGCCGGGGCCGTCGGGGCCGTGTCTGGCAGTCGCCGCCGCGCGCCGGTCTCGCCACGAGCGTGCTGCTGCGGCCCGGCGAGGCGGTCCCCGAGCGCGGCTGGGCGCCGGTGCCGGTCACCGGGTACGGGTGGCTGCCGCTGCTCGCCGGTGTCGCGCTGGTCGAGGCGGTACGCCTGCTGGCCGAGCTGGACGCGCGGCTGAAGTGGCCCAACGACCTGCTGGTGGACGGCGCGAAGTGCGCCGGCGTGCTGGCCGAGGCGGTGCCGGGGGAGAACGACAGGCCGCCCGCGATCGTGGTCGGTGTGGGGCTGAACGTGACGCTGCGCGCCGACGAGCTGCCGGAGAACCCGACCGGGCTGCCCGCCACCTCGCTCCAGCTCGCCGGCGCCACCGCCACCGACCGGGATCCGCTGCTGCGGGCGCTGCTGCGCTCGCTCGCCGACTGGTACGAGCGCTGGCGTGACGCCGGAGGTGATGCGGAGGCCAGTGGGCTGCGCGAGGCGTACCTGGCCGGGTGCGCCACCATCGGTCGCCAGGTTCGGGTGTTGCTGCCCGACGGCAGCGAGGCGCACGGCACCGCGACCGGGGTGGACGCCGACGGGCAGCTCCTGGTGGAGACGAATGCCGAGACGCTGCGGCTGGCCGCGGGAGACGTGCTGCACCTGCGGTGAAAGGAAGGGCCCCCTCTTAACGCCTCCGGTAGAGGAAGGGCCCCCTCTTAACAACCACGGGCAGCCGCCCGCGCGGCCGATGCCGACGGGATGCGCCGACCGGTTACGGTCAGCGCGTCCTGTTCTGCGAGGAGGTTCCCCCGTGGCGTTCCCCGAAGACGTGCTCACCGAGGACGAGCACGTCGTGTTGCACCTGCACCCGCACTGGAAGGCCCTGATCCGGCCGATCCTGGTGCTCGTGCTCGCCGTCGCGGCGGTCGTCGCCGGCTGGATTCTGCTGCCCGACGGCAGCGGCGGCACCATCGCGCTCTACGCCCTCGCGGTGGTCGCCCTGGCGCTGGTGCTGTGGCTGGCTCTGTGGCCGTTCCTGGTCTGGCGCACCACGCACTACCTGTTCACGAACGAACGCGTGCTGCTCCAGCAGGGGGTGCTGTCGCGCAACCGGCGGGACCTGCCGTTGACCCGGATCAACGACCACGCCATGAACCAGCGCTTCGTGGAGCGGCTGCTCGGCTGCGGCACGCTGACCATCGAGTCGGCGGGTGAGCGCGGCCAGTCGGTGCTGCACGACGTGCCGGGCGTGGACCGGGTGCAGACGAAGCTGTACGAGCTGGTCGAGGCGCACCACGACAAGCACAGCCTGGGCGACGGCGAGATGCGCGAGATCCTCGCCGACATGGCCGAGGGCAAGTCCCTGCGCGACCAGCCCTGACCGCGCCGCCGACCGAAGAGGGCCGGCACCCCCGGAAGCGGAGGTGCCGGCCCTCTTCGTCGGTCAGCGGCGCGCGCGGCGGGGCTGGAGTTCGGCGGCGAATTCGGCGTCCAGGTCGGCGCCGAGCGCGCCGCCGAGCCCGGCGTCAGCAGGTGCCGGACGGCCCCGGGGTGGCGCGTAGTCGGGTCGCCCGGCGCCCGGGGGAGGTTCCTCCTCCTCCAGCTCGCTCACCGACTCGGCCAGCTCGGCCACCGGGTCCATCTCGGCGACGTTGTCCCACTCGTCACGCGGCACCGAGTGCCAGGTCTCCTCGGCGTGCTTGGGCACCGGCTGGAAGACGAACGTGCGGTAGGACCAGAAGCGGAACAGCGTCGCCAGCAGGACACCGATGGTCTTGGCGACGTTCAGCGCCAGCAGTCCGTGTACGCCGAGGCCGTACTTGGCCAGGGCCAGGACGCCGAGTTCGATGACCAGGCCGGCGCCGTTGAAAAGGAAGAACAGGACGTATTCCCGCCGGAGTGCCGATTTCGGCCGATCCCGGTACGTCCAGTGACGATTCATCAGATACGACGTGATCGTGGCGACAATCGTCGCGATCACAGTCGCTTTCAGCTGACCGTCGCGGAAAACCGTGAGTGCCAGGGCATTGAACACCGCGTAATTGATGACGGTGTTGATGCCGCCGACGATGCCGAATTTGAGCGCCTCGTGGATGAACTTCTGCCAGCGCTCGGGCAGCAGACGGACTCCAGGCATGCGGAACACCTTAGGCAGTGGGCTGGGCCGGCTCGGCCCGGCGGGTCGGGATGGGCGGTTCGTCACGCCCCGGACTCTCGGTCGTGGCTCGTTGCCGGAACGGGTGGTGTTCCCGCGTCGACGAAGACGAACCGTCGGTACGACCAGAACCGGAAGAGCGTCCCGAGGCCGGTGCCGACGATGAAGCTGGCGATGTTGTCGGCCAGCGGGGTCTGGAACACCGCCGGCCAGACCGCGCCCAGCCCGTAGTGGCTGACCGCGAGACTTGCCACCGCGATACCGAGACCGACCGCGTTGAAGAAGAAGAACAGCGCGTACTCCCGGGCCGGGTTGGAGCGCTGCCGGTGCCGCCAGGTCCAGAACCGGTTGCCGAGGAACGCGACGGTCGCCGCGATCACCGTGGAGATGGTCTTCGCGGCGAGCGGCGGCATGTCCCGGCCACTGGACAGGAAGTTGAAGAGGACGAAGTCGACCACGAAGGCGAAGCCGCCGACGGTGGCGAACTTGCTCAACTCGTGGATCAGGTGACCGAAACGGTCGAGTAGTGCTCCGATCGGACCCCGACGGGTCTGCGGAGCCCCCGGTTGGTCCCCGGTCATCGTCGCGGCCACCCGCCGAGAGTACCGGTTGTGGGGTACACGGGCGGACCGCAACGGCGAGTCGGCCACGACGGCTTCGTCGTGGCCCTCGCGGCCGGGCCGCCCGGGTCGGGGATCTGTCGCCCGTTCTCGATGTCCGTGAGCAGAGGGTAACCCGCTGTGTGAATCTGTGGAGCCCATCACGGAATCGTCTTTCACGACATGTTCGTACGCTTCCCCGCGATCGGGCGTCGCGGTCACTCCGGGGACGGAGCGGGCCGTCGAAGGTTCACCGCAGGATTTGCGTGAAACTGCGCGCGAAAGCGGGTATCAGATCGTGAAGCCGCAGCGTGGCCGTACCTTGTGCAGTTCTTCACAACCAGTCCCACTGACTGGCGAGGCAGTCCGGTTTACGCTGAGCCCAATCCCAGGTTTCCACGAGGCGGCGTACTTGCCCGCCAGAACTCGTGCACCCCATAGATCGGTCAGCGTCGACCACAAGGAGAAGTGACATGGTTGCTCCGGCTGCTGTTCGGGGTATCGATCAGGCCCCGACGTCCCACCCCAAGCTGCTGGCCTGGGTACGTGAGGTCGCGGAACTGACCAACCCCGACCGCGTGGTCTGGGTGGACGGGTCTGATGAGGAGTGGCGCCGTCTCACCGACGAGCTCGTCTCAAACGGCACCCTCATCCGGCTGAATCCCGAGAAGAAGCCCAACTCGTTCTACGCGCGTACCGACCCCACGGACGTCGCCCGGGTGGAGGAGCGCACCTTCATCTGCTCCGTCGACGAGGCGGACGCCGGCCCCACCAACAACTGGATGGCGCCGGCCGAGATGAAGCGGACGATGACGGAGCTGTACCGCGGCAGCATGCGCGGGCGCACCATGTACGTCATCCCGTTCTGCATGGGTCCGATCGAGGCCGAGAACCCCATGTTCGGCGTCGAGATCACCGACAGCCCGTACGTGGTCGCCTCCATGCGGATCATGACCCGGATGGGGTCGGCGATCCTGGAGGCGATGGGCGACGACGCCGACTTCGTGCACGCGCTGCACTCGATCGGCGCGCCGCTGGCCCCGGGTCAGCAGGACGTGGCCTGGCCGTGCAACGAGACGAAGTACATCTCGCACTTCCCGGAGACCCGGGAGATCTGGTCCTTCGGCTCCGGCTACGGCGGCAACTCGCTGCTGGGCAAGAAGTGCTACTCGCTGCGTATCGCCAGCGTGATGGGGCGCGACGAGGGCTGGCTGGCCGAGCACATGCTGATCCTCAAGATCACCTCGCCGGAGGGCAAGGTCTACCACATCGCCGGCGCCTTCCCGTCCGCCTGTGGCAAGACCAACCTCGCCATGCTGGAGCCGACCATCCCGGGCTGGAAGGTCGAAACCATCGGCGACGACATCGCCTGGATGCGGTTCGGCCAGGACGGCCGCCTCTACGCGATCAACCCGGAGTACGGCCTGTTCGGTGTCGCCCCCGGCACCGACTGGAAGACCAACGCCAACGCCATGCGGACGCTGGACCGCGGCAACTCCATCTTCACCAACGTGGCGCTGACCGACGACGGCGACATCTGGTGGGAGGGCATGGGTGAGCCGCCGGCGCACCTGATCGACTGGAAGGGCAACGACTGGACGCCGGAGAGCGAGAACCTCTCCTCGCACGCGAACAGCCGCTTCTGCACCCCGATCACCCAGTGCCCGATCCTGGCCGACGACTACTACGACCCGAACGGCGTGCCAATCGACGCGATCCTGTTCGGCGGCCGTCGGCGGGACACCATCCCGCTGGTCACCGAGGCCCGCGACTGGGTGCACGGCGTCTACATGGGCGCCACGCTCTCCTCGGAGACCACCGCCGCCGCCTCCGGCGCGGTCGGCGTGGTGCGTCGTGACCCGATGGCCATGCTGCCGTTCATCGGTTACAACGCCGGCGACTACTTCCGGCACTGGATCGAGATGGGCAAGGGCGCCGACGGCGACGAGGCCAAGCTGCCCAAGATCTACTACGTCAACTGGTTCCGCAAGGACGCCGAGGGCAACTTCCTCTGGCCGGGCTTCGGCGAGAACTCCCGCGTGCTCAAGTGGGTCATCGAGCGGTTGGAGGGCCGGGCCGAGGCGGTGGAGACGCCGATCGGCATGGTCCCGGCGCAGGACGCGCTCGACGTCGAGGGTCTGGACATGACCCCGGAGGACGTCCGGATCGCGCTGAAGGTCGACGCGGACGAGTGGCGCGACGAGCTGCCGCTGGTCACCGAGTGGTTCGAGAAGTTCGGGGACAAGCTCCCCGGCGTGCTCTGGGCCGAGCTGGACGCGCTGCGCGCCCGCCTCGACGCGGAGCCGCAGAAGTAACAGGTGTGCCTGTTGCCCGCGCCGGGCAACATCGGATGCCATGAGGACGGCCGCTGAACCTGTCGAGGTCCGGCGGCCGTCCGCCGTCCGGGCGCTGACCACGCTGCTCGCCGTGACCGCGGCGGCCACCGTCGTGGTCGAGCTGCTCAACTACTGGTACGCCCCGGAGCAGGAGTTCGGTCTGGCCGTACGCACCGGCTGGGCGATGCTCCGATCGCTCGGCTTCCTGCTGCTGATCGGGCAGGTGAACAAGGGCCGGGTGGGCGCCCGGCCGTTCGGGCTGATCCTGGCGGTGACCACGATCTTCGCGGTCGGGCGGCTGATCGTGCCCCGGCAAGGGGTGCCCGCGCTGCCCGGCCTGATCGGGTTCGCCGTGCTCACCGCGCTCTGCGTCGCCGTGGTGGTGCTGCTCTACCGTTCCGAGGCGATCCGCGCGCACCTGGTCCGGCACCGCAAGGGCCTGGTCGTCGAGGGCGGGACGATCGCCTGGCGGGAGATGACGCCGAAGCGTCCGCAGGCGAACGGCTGGCTGCTCACCGCCCGGGTCGCGGCGTTCACCTACAGCCCGCTGATGCTGGTGCCGGCGCTGGTGGCGACCGGCGCCGTGCCGGACGGGCGGCTCGCCGCCGTACCGGCATTGATCTTCTGGTTCGGCGCCGGCATCGCGGTCAGCTACGCCGTGCTGTTCTGCACCGCGTTCCTGCTGCGCGACAAGGCGTGGGCCCGGAAGGGCCTGGTGGCCGTCACCCTCGGCGTCCTCGCGATCGACCTGCCCCTGTGCTGGTGGCTGCTCGGCGCCGACGGCCTGATCCGCGACGGCGCCCCGCTGGTCACGGCGGCAGCCCTCTGCGTCTGGTCGCTGTACCGGGCCACCCGGTCCCGTTGATGCCCGGGGTGGGGGCCGGCAGGGGAGGATGAGGGGGTGTGGGACGTCGTGGTGG
>NZ_MAGP01000087.1 GCF_002926165.1 Micromonospora chalcea
CCATCTCCTCGGCCATGGCGTGTACGTCGATGTTCTTGCCCTGCACGCTCAGCGCGTTGCGGGCGGCGGCGGGGCCGCAGAAGTAGAAGTTGGGCTGGGCTTCGTAGCGGACGTCGAGTTCCCGCTCACCATGACCGCTCTTGCGGTCGGCGACGATGGCGGCCTTCTCGGCCGGGGCGGCGTGGGCGGCGATGGCGGGGCCGGCGATGCCACCGGCGGTGGCGACGACACCGGCAGCGGTCAGAACGGTCTTGCGCAGCAGAGTGGTAGCCATGATGGTTGCCTCCCTAAAGTGGGGGATACGCGGCGGGGGTGCCGCGAAGGGGGAAAGTCTTGGGTGCCCGTGGAGGGGCTGGCACGCGGGCGGCCCGGAAGGGGCCTGCTCGTCGCGGCTCGGGGGATGTAACGACCTGCGGGCCGGGGATGATTCCCGCCGACCGTGGCTGCCAGCCGGGGGGTGACCGGTGGCGTGGGTCTGGGGGATGTAACGACGACCGGACCGGGGCCATTCCCGGGGACGGCGGCGTGCCCGTCGCTCGGGGATGTAACGACGTCCGGGCCGGGCCGATTCCCTGACCTGGCGATCCGTGCGGGGGTGCCGGGCGGCTGGTGTTCGGCGCTCGTCCCGGTGTCCCGGGGTCAGCCATGTACAACGCCCCGCGCCCGCCACCGATTCCACCCTGACGGTGGCACCGACCACAGCCCCGCAACACAGCGAACCGGACACCGACCGCCAAACGACCGGCCCGCACATCGCCGACGGGTCCGCTAGCTCAAGAGCCCTCAAGATCCACCATGTGTGCGCGATCTTGCACTTATTGCCCCGGCAAACCTCGCAAAACAGGCAAGCCTTGGGCGGTAACTGCAAGATCGCGTGGGCGTGGGCGCGTCCGAAGGGCGGATTGGCGGTCTTGCCGATCGGGACGAGACCTCGTGCTGGGCGAGATCTTGGAACGAAATGACTCCTATAGGGGCTGTTCAGTCCCATGACATCTGTCAGCGTTGAAGTCCCGATACATGTGTCACGTGGTAGGGATCTTGGGTCGGGTGGTATGTGCTGCCGGGCATGGCTTCTCGGCGGCATGTGATGAACCTGCTG
>NZ_MAGP01000088.1 GCF_002926165.1 Micromonospora chalcea
CTGCACGTCCAGCAGGCGTACGTGGGTCGGGTCGGCCACCGCGTTGACGTGCCGCCACCAGGGGCTCATCACGTGGAGCACACCGCCGGGCCGCAGCACCCGGTGGCACTCGTCGAACAGCGGCAGGAAGTCGATCAGGTGCTCGACGATGTGCACCGCGAAGAACACGTCCACCGAGGCGTCGCGCAGCGGCAGCGAGCCGGCGAGATTGGCGACGGCGTTCACCCCCGGCGCCGGATAGATGTCCAGCCCCAGGTTGCCCGGCCACTGCTTGGTCGCGCCGCAGCCCAGGTCGACCACCACCGGCGCCCGCCCGCCCACGGCGACCCGGCACCAGACCCCGAGTACGCCCGACAGCCGGCCGATCAACTCCCGTACCAGCCGCAACTGCGCCGGGTCGGCGACCGCGCCGGTCAGGTGCGCCACCCCCCGGTCGAAGCGCACCTCGACGGTCGTCCCGCGTAGCCGCTCGTCGTGCCGGACCAGGTCGGCCCACGCCTCGGCGAGAAACTCATCGGTCTGCCGGAGCCGCTCACCCGAGAGCGCGGTCTGCCCCATCGCCACCATGCGCCACCTCCGGCGGCCCGTTACCCCCATTTCACCCCAATATGCCCCGACCCGTCCGCCGTCCTCCTCCGCCCCGTCCCGCCGTCCGCCCCGCCCCACCCCGTTGATCAAGGAGTTTGTGTCACCAGAAGACGTCTGCGAGGACACAAACTCCTTGATCACCGGGGCGCGCCCGAGATCTTGGAAGATTTCGGCCGTCATGGGGGCACTTTCCTTCCAAGATCTCCCGCGACTCGGGGATCAAGGAGTTCGTGCTGGCGTCGGCGTGGATGGACCCGAACTCCTCGATCGCGAGAGGCCACCCCCACCCCGTTGATCAAGGAGTTTGTGTCCTTTTTCGAGGGCGACGTCCACACGAACTCCTTGATCACCGCCGGTTTCGGGTCGGGGGTGCACGCTCCGACGGGCGGCTTGGGGGTGGGCGCTGTCGATCATGGAGTTGTGGCCCGGGCCAAGCTCGCAAAAGGGGCAGGCGAGGGGCCGCAACTGCAAGATCGACGCGCTGAGGGGAGGGAG
>NZ_MAGP01000089.1 GCF_002926165.1 Micromonospora chalcea
GAGTGGGGGCGGGTATTCACGAGGGCGGGGTAGGCTCGCCGGTCGGGCGCCCCCACCCTGGGCGCCGGCCGTCCCGCCTGGCGGGGGCGGCAACCCCACGCACCGGCTCGGATCCGCACAACGGGGACGACGGCGAGGAAAGCAGCAAATGATCAGTGTTTTCGATCTTTTCAGTGTCGGTATCGGGCCGTCCAGCTCGCACACGGTCGGGCCGATGCGGGCGGCTCGTACGTTTGTGGCGGGTTTGAAGGCTGACGGGCAGCTGGCCGATGTGGCGCGGGTGCGGGCGGAGTTGTTCGGTTCGCTCGGTGCGACCGGGCATGGGCATGGCAGTGACCGGGCGGTGCTGTTGGGGCTGGAGGGTGAGGTCCCGGAGACTGTCGATACCGACTCGGTGGGGCCGCGCGTCGAGCGGATCCGCACCCAGCGGCGGCTCGACCTGTTCGGCAGTCAGGGGGTCGACTTCGATCCGGACACGGATCTGGTGTTGCATCGTCGGCGGTCGTTGCCGTACCACCCGAACGGGATGACGTTCGCGGCGTACGACGTGGCCGGGAACGAGGTGCGGGCGCGCACGTACTACTCGGTGGGTGGCGGGTTCGTGGTGGACGAGGCGGCCGCCGGGGCGGACCGGATCAAGGCGGACAGCACCCGGGTACGGCATCCGTTCCTGACCGGCGCGGAACTGCTCAAGGTCACCTCGGAGACGGGTCTGTCGATCAGTGAGGTGATGCTCGCCAACGAGGTGTCCTGGCGTAGCGAGGCGGACGTGCGGGCGGGGCTGCTGGAGATCTGGCGGGTGATGCGCGAGTGCGTGGAGAGCGGCTGCACCCGCGACGGCGTACTCCCGGGTGGGTTGAAGGTCCGGCGGCGCGCGGCGGAGATGCGGCGCGGCCTGGAGGTGGAGACCGGTAGCGGGGATCCGTTGCGTGCGATGGACTGGGTGACGTTGTTCGCGTTGGCGGTCAACGAGGAGAACGCGGCGGGTGGGCGGGTGGTGACCGCGCCGACGAACGGGGCTGCCGGGATCATCCCGGCGGTGCTGCACTACTA
>NZ_MAGP01000090.1 GCF_002926165.1 Micromonospora chalcea
CCATCTCCTCGGCCATGGCGTGTACGTCGATGTTCTTGCCCTGCACGCTCAGCGCGTTGCGGGCGGCGGCGGGGCCGCAGAAGTAGAAGTTGGGCTGGGCTTCGTAGCGGACGTCGAGTTCCCGCTCGCCATGGCCTTTGCGGTCGGTGGTGACCTGGGCGGCGGCGCGCTCGGCCGGGGTGGCCTGGGCGGCGACGGCGGGGCCGGCGATGCCACCGGCGGTGGCGACGACACCGGCAGCGGTCAGAACGGTCTTGCGCAGCAGAGTGGTAGCCATGATCAGTTGCCTCTCTGTCGGGGGTACGCGGCGATGGGGGATGCCGCGAAGAAAGATCAGGTGGCCCGGTATGTGCGTCGGGCCGGTGGCTCGCTCGGGCGGCCAGGGGGACGGCCTGCTCCGGCGGCTCGGGGATGTAACGACCGGCGTCCCGGCCTCATTCCCAGCCCGCCGGGGGCGGGGCGGGCGGGCGGGCGGGTGCGGCGCGGTCTGCCATGTACAACGCCCCGCACCCCGCCCCGATTCCAGCCCAGCCGTGGCGCCCACCACCCCGAACCCCGGACAATCCACCCAGCGCCCGCCCGGCGTTGATCAAGGAGTTCGTGTCCGACAGACCACCCAGAACAGACACAAACCCCTTGATCACCACCCGAGCGCCCAACCCTCGATCGCGATCTTGCACTTGCGGCCCTTGAGGTGCCCGATTCGCACCTTTTTCCGGGGCGGCAACTGCAAGATCCCGCAAACTCCTTGGTCGACAACGCGATTGGTGAGGGGTGTTCGCGGCTCCGGCGGGCGTGACCTGTCCGTTTTCCCGGCGCGCTGCCCTGGCCCTGGGCGTGATCAACTCCAGCTCGCCGAAGTGGTGGTGTTGCGGAGCCTCTGATGCCACCACCTCGCCGAGCTGGAGTCGATCAAGCCACGGTGCCCCAAGACCTCCCGCCAGCAGCGGGCGATCATGAGGTTGGCGGCGGTTTGTGTCCGGTTTGTCGCCGCCAACCTCATGATCGCCCGCTGCTGGCGGGAGGTCTTGGGGCACCGTGGCTTGATC
>NZ_MAGP01000091.1 GCF_002926165.1 Micromonospora chalcea
CGGTCGAGCAGATCACCGACCCCGAATACTCCACCACCGCGTTCCTGAAGGGCCTCAAGCAGGTCGACGGCTGGCAGGACATGCCGCTGACCAAGGCCGCCCAGACCGTCCAGGTGTCCGCCTACCCGGACCACTACGCCCAGTGGGAGCAGCAGGCCGCCGACCTCGTCGCCGAGCACTGGAACAGCTAAGACGAACACGTAAGACACAGCGAAAGGCCGGCACCCCGAACCAACGGGGTGCCGGCCTTCACGCCTGTCCGGACCCGTCCGGGTGAACCGGGCGCGGTAGCCGGGGTGGGCGCGGCAGCGACGGGGGTTGGATGCGGGACATGGACGAGGTGGACGTCGCGGCACTGCGGCAGGCGTACGACGAACTGTTCGCGGAGATCGACGCGGGCGGGTTCGGGCCGCCGCCGGAGGGGCAACTCAGCGCCGAGCAGATCGTCGCGCACCTCGCCGCCAACGACGAGCTGATGAGCGAGGCGACCGAGGCGGTGCTGGCGGGTTCGCCGTTCGCCTACTACGACCTGGACACCATTCACCGGCCGCAGTTGGACGCGCTGGTGTCCGAGTGCGGCGGGCTGGACGGCCTGGCGGTGCTGTTCCGGGCCACCAGCCAGAAGCTGTGCGCGCTGGCCGACCGGCTCGGCCCGGCGGCGGAGACACCTGTGGACACGGTGCTACGCGAGGGCTTCGACCTGGACGTGGACGAGTCGCTGCCCTGGGGCAGGGCGCTGGACCTGCACATCCGCGTGCACCTGCCGCTGCACCTGACCCAGCTCCGCGCCCTGCGCCGCCAGCCCCACCTCGCCTGACCGCGGGACCGCCCGCCGCCGATCCGCCCCGCCGCCGATCATGGAGTTGTGGCGGTGGACAACTCCGGCACGTCCGGCCTTTCAGGCGCCACAACTCCAAGATCGACGGGAGCGGGGCGGATCGGCGGCGGGCGGTCCCGCGGTCAGGCGAGGTGGGGCTGGCGGCGCAGGGCGCGGAGCTGGGTCAGGTGCAGCGGCAGGTGCACGCGGATGTTCCGGT
>NZ_MAGP01000092.1 GCF_002926165.1 Micromonospora chalcea
GTCTGGACATGGTGGACGGACACCTTCTTCCCGGGGGAGGTGGAGAGGCGTTCGGGGGTGGGGGTGCGGTGGCGCGGCGGGGACCGGCGGTGGCCCCCGCCGCGCCGGGTCAGGAGGCGTACACCTCGAACTCGGACAGCTGGCCGGCCGGCCAGCCGGTGTTGCCGGTGACTGTCAGCCGCACGAAGCGGCTGTCACCGGCGGGCAGCGCGATCGACACGCTGTTGCCGCCCGCCGGGTCGAACGTGTAGCCCGCCGCCGTCTTGAGCGTCGAGAACGACGAGCCGTCGGTGGAGCCGAGCACCGCCACTGTCTGGGTACGGGTCTGCCAGGCCGCCGACGGGGGCAGCTTCAGCACCACCCGGGCCACCGGCCGGGCGCTGCCCAGGTCGACCGTCACCGACTGCGGGAAGGCGTTGTTGGCGCTCTCCCAGTAGGTGTTCGCGTTGCCGTCGACGGTGTTGGCGGCGCCGTACACGTCGACATGGCTGGTCTCGGCGACCGGCCGGCCCGCCGCGAGGTTGCCGGTGGGCGGCGCGGTGGTGGGCGGCGCTGTCGTGGGTGGCGCTGTCGTGGTGGGCGGCGGTGTGGTGGTGCCGCCGCCGTACACCTCCAGCTCGGCGAGCTGGCCCGCCGGCCAGCCGGTGTTGCCGGTGACTGTGACCCGGACGAACCGCCGGTCGCCGGACGGCAGCGCGACCGACACGTTGTTGCCGGCCGCCGGGTCGAAGACGCGGGCCGCCGACGCGGCGAGTGTGCTGTAGGAGGAGCCGTCGGTGGAGCCGAGCACGGACAGCGTCTGGGTGCGCCGTTCCCAGCCGGGCGGGAGCTTCAGCACCACCCGGTCGACGGTGCGGGACGCGCCGAGGTCGACGGTGAGCGACTGCGGGAACGCGTTGTTGGCGCTCTCCCAGTAGCTGGCGGCGTTGCCGTCGACAGCGTTGCCGGCGGCGTACGTCTGGGTGGTGCTGGTGGCGGCCGCCGGCAACGCTGTCGACGGCAACGCCGCCAGCTACTGGGAGAGCGCCAAC
>NZ_MAGP01000093.1 GCF_002926165.1 Micromonospora chalcea
CGGATTTCCAGGTCGTAGTCCAGGAACGGGATGAACTCGGCCCACGCGTTGTCCCACAGCCGGATCACCGCCGGATACCGGCCACGCCACTTGTCGGCCAGGTCGTCGAACGCCGCCCGGGCGGCGTTCGACGACCTGGCCGACAAGTGGCGTGGCCGGTATCCGGCGGTGATCCGGCTGTGGGACAACGCGTGGGCCGAGTTCATCCCGTTCCTGGACTACGACCTGGAAATCCGCACAGTCATCTGCTCCACCAACGCGATCGAGTCGCTCAATGCCCGCTACCGGCGGGCCGTCAAAGCCCGCGGCCACTTCCCCAACGAGCAGGCCGCGTTGAAGTGTCTATACCTGGTGACAAGGTCCCTGGACCCCACCGGAGCAGGCAGAACCCGATGGACGATGCGCTGGAAACCCGCGTTGAACGCCTTCGCCATCACCTTCAGCGACCGCTTCCCCGCCGCTGAAACTTACTAACCAAGATCGCCGGAAACACCGTTAGCGAGACAGCCCCCGGCGGTGTTGAATGCGACCAAATATGGATCGTCGGGCTCCACTTCCGGCTGGCCATGCTCGTCTACTGGGGCTTCCTCGAGCGCGTGCCAGCGTAGCGCCGAGTCCGCATCTTGGAACGCATCCCACTTCTTGATGAGGTCGCCCGTGCCGAGTAAGTGGAGTCGACCGCCGATCGTGGCTGCTGTCGTCCAGTCCGGGCTCGCTCGGTTCGTCTCGTACGGATCATCCGGATCACCTGACATTTCCAGCTGCTGCTTGCGCGCGTAGGCGAACTGCATCGCGTCGGCGTAGACGCTCAGTTGCTGGTCGTAGCGCCTGGCTTGGGCCGCGTTCCGTGCTGCGAATCGGCCCTGCAGAACCGGGGAGAGGACCCCTACGGTGGTGGTAGCGATGAGTCCGGCGATCGAGACAACGACGGTGGCGTTCACGGCGCTGCAGCCTACGCGGTGATGTGCTGCCGCGGGAACGAGACGTTGGTGCAAGCCGAGATAGTCCCGGCAGCACCGCGACCTGCAGACGAGTCGTTGAGGGGCCAAGATCGGATGCACGGTTCTGCCGCGATCCGCGCGCCAATCCGCGTCTACCGACCCTTCGTCGTGGGTGTCTAGACTGGATCGTCGAGTCGCACTTCAGTCGATGGTTGAGCAGATGCGAGGGCCAAGGCACCCGGCAAGCGGCATCTGGCGGCATCGACTGTCCCGAACCCAGGAACGTGCCCTTCTCAAGCCGGCTCCTTGACAATCCGTCGGATCTTGGCGATCTGGTCGTTCCAGCTGCTCAGTTGAGTGATCTTGACGACGTCGCCGGTCTGCGGGGCTTGGATGATGAGTCCTTCGCCGAGGTACATGCCGACGTGGCGTGGGTGGGCCAGGGTGCCGTTGCTGCCGGGGATCAGGATGAGGTCGCCGGGTAGCAGGCGCGTCGGGCTAGCTACTGGTGTGCCGGCATTGGCTTGGTCGGTGGTGATGCGGGGGATGGAGATGCCGGCTGCTCGGTAGGCGGCTTGCATCAGGGATGAGCAGTCGCACTGTTTGTGGGGTTCGTTGGCGTGGGGGTCGGTGCACGTGCCGCCGAAGTGGTAGGGCGTGCCGAGTTGGGCAGCGGCCCAGAACACTGCGGTTGTCACGGCTGGCGGGGTGTCGGAGGGCAGCGTGAATCCGGCCGGTAGGGCGGCCAGTGCGTCGGGGGTGCAGTCAGGGAGGGTGCTGGTGAGCTGCTCCACTAGGCGGAGGGCATCGTTGGTCCATGTGGCGTACGCGTTGGGGTAGGCCGAGGCTTGGACCGCCTGGGCGGCCTCAGTAAGCGGCATCGATTCCCAGCCGGAAATTGTGAGGAGCTTGTCGAAGAACTTGCCTGCTTGATAGGCGGGTTCAGACAGTTGCGCGACGGTGCCCCATCCCTGGCTGGGGCGTTGTTGGAACACCCCGATGGAGTCGTGGTCGTTGCGGGTGCTTAGATGCGGCAGGTTGCGGAGGCGGGATTCCTGCATGGCGGCGGCGACAGCGATGACCCAGCCCCATCGAGGGACGCCTTTGGTGACGCCGATGTCGATGATGATCGCGGCTACGTCAACTTGCTCGACATCCCAGGCACCGACGGTAGGCGGTCGCCCGGAGGGATGCATGTTGGGTAGAGCGGCGGCGCCGCACCCTTTGGAGCCGCCGCCCATGACGGCCGTCAGCAGGAGCATGGGCAGGCCGAGGCAGGCAACGACGACGAGGCTGACAATGCCGGTGATGGCTCTGGTCATGGCGGCGGCCTTTCAATACGGCTGGGGATAGCTGATCGGACAGGGACAGCCGGGAGCTGTCGGTGTACGGGTTCCGGTGCAGAGCCAGGTACGCCAAATGTGCAGGCATGGGCGAGTGGCGCTGGGGACCTTGGGGTGCCGGTCCGCCCCGGCGACGCACGTCCGTTGCTTACGATGAGTAACCGGCGGAGGTGGGCCTTCGCCCGAATCGCGGCATAACGGGGAGTTGTCATGGCGCCCTGCCAGCATGCTCCGAACCCGTTCAGAACCGTCCCTGTCCGATCGGGCGCGTCAATTGGTCTGGCGAAGGAGACCGCTTCGCACCGTGTCAAAGGGCTGTCGCTCGATGGCATGATGCAGCGGTGCTCCTCACGCGACGTTCCCGCCATGACGGCGTCGCGGCGCTGCTGGCCGGGTGCACCGATGGTGAACTGGCAGCGTTGTTGCGGGCCGCGTCACTCGACGGCGTGGGCGTGGGCGGCAGCTCTTCGATCGCCGATGTCGACGGCGTGCCCGTGTTCGTCAAGCGGGTCCCGATCACCGACCGGGAGCTGGCTCATCCGCACAGCACGGCGAACCTGTTCGGCATGCCAGTCCGTTGGCAATACGGCATGTACCGCCTGGCTGGTCCGGGCTTCGGCGCGTGGCGCGAGCTGGCCGCGAACCAGAGCGTCACTGAGGGCGTCCTCGCTGGCGAGTCGGAATCGTTCCCGTTGCTGCACCATTGGCGGGTGCTGCCCGGCCGCCCGCCGGTCGCGGCCGAGCACCTCGACATCGACGCCGTCGTCGCCCAGTTCGGCGGTAACCAGGCCGTGCGTGCGCGGTTCGAAGCGCTGGCGGGCGCCACCGCGAGCCTGGTGCTGTTCCTCGAACATCTCCCCGACGAGCTGCCTCGCTGGTTGAGCGACCCGGTCGGCAGAGCCGCGGCGGTCGAGCGGCAGCTGTTCGAGATGGTGGCGTTTCTACGTAACCGCGAGATGCTGCACTTGGACGGACACTTCGGCAATATCCGGGCCGACGAAGAGCGGCTCTACCTCGTCGACTTCGGGCTCGCCACCTCACCGCGCTTCGACCTGTCGGACGCCGAGCGCCACTTCGCTGCCCGCAATGCCGGTCACGATGCCGACTATGCTTCCATGCGGCTGGTGAACTGGCTGGCCACCTCGGTATGCGGGGTGCCCGGGCCGGTCGGCGGCGGTCCCGTCGCACGCGACCAGTTTGTGCGCCGATGTGCGGCCGGCGATATCCCACCGGACCTGCCGCCGCCCGTAGGGGAAATCATCGCCAGACACGCCCCCGCCGCTGCCCGGATGAACGACTTCTGCTGGCGCTTGTTCGACGGCGACCTTCAGGCCGAGTATCCCGGCAACGGGAATACAGTCCAGATCGTTGCGGATCGGGCGAGTTGAGCAATGGAACTATGCACTCACATCGGCAGATCCGCGCACTGCCGGGTCGACCAACATTGCTGGCTGTAGTTGATCGTTGCAGAGCAAGCTCGGCCGCGAGCCGCAGCCGCACTTGCAGACGTCGATAGCTGCTGCGTACCCGGTGCCGTACCTGGCTCTGCACTCGAAGCCGTACGCCGACAGGAGCGCGCTCACCGGCGGCGGAGCGGACAGGTGCGCGGAGGGCTTCCAAGGTGGTGAAGCGGAGAATGACCGTGGGCCGCCCACGTGGGCGGCCACCTCAAATTGCTCGATCAGCCGATGAACGTGAGGCGTGTCAACACCGGCTGACCTCACACCCCTGTACCTCGGTCGTGCCTGGACCGGTCCTTAGTTGTCTGGTCCCTCGTGATGTGGCTGTAGATCGCGATGCATCGGAGGATCAGCTCGTGTGATGGCAGGGTCAGTAGCCGCTGCCGTTTGTCCTCGCGAAGCTTGTCCCAGATGAGGACAGTGACGCTGGCGGACCACACGTCCACAAGCACGCCGTCGATCTTGGCGTACTGCCGGGCGGTGACGATGCGTCGCAGCGTGTCGATGAGCGTGGCGTCGCCCGGCGGATGGTTGGCGTCGTCGGGTCGGGCGGCCTCGGGCAGCAGGGTGTGGCTGTTTCGCAGGTGTAGTCGATGCGCGGCGGGTTGTCGGTTTCCCACCGCTGCACGTCGGTGGCGGGTAGGCCACATACCGACTGCCGTAGATCGCGGGGGTGGCGGAGGTGGCCGGTCATCGGCGGATCCTTTGGTATGCATCGAGCCTTCGGGTGCTGGGCGGCGTCACGTGAGGTGTCCGTTCCTATGGGCCGGGGCAGCGGCGCGGGTGACCGCTGCCCCGGCGGCTATGGGTGTGGCGGTCAGATCTTCAGTAGGTCGAAGGCGGCGACTTTCAGGTCGCCGGTGTTGCCGGTCAGCACCCGGTTGGCGCGGACGAGGTCGTTCTTGGCGGGCTGGTAGTGGTCGAGGTATTCGGTGATGGCCTGGTATCCGGCCCACCGGCTGCCGGTGATGGCTTTCTGGGTGTCGGCCTCGCGGATCAGGTACTTGAGGGTGCCGAGGCGTTGTTTGGCGTTGTTCTTGGCCTGCTCGGACGCGGTGT
Source organism: Micromonospora chalcea (assembly GCF_002926165.1). Taxonomy (GTDB): domain Bacteria; phylum Actinomycetota; class Actinomycetes; order Mycobacteriales; family Micromonosporaceae; genus Micromonospora; species Micromonospora chalcea. Next base: position 4,804 of record NZ_MAGP01000093.1, read on the forward strand.
CCTTGACCGGCCATACCTGCGCGACGACGTTTTCGAACTCGCGGATGGTCAGCTCCGCGTTGAGCATCCGTTCGGCGGCTTTCTCGAAGGTCTCCATGTAGGTCCACATCAGGCCGAGGGCTTCGCGGGCCTGGCTGATCTGGGAGTTGACGTTGGAGGTGTGCCGGAAGGTGTAGTGGCCGACGGCGTGCTGGAAGGCGGCGCGTTGGGTGTTGGCGCAGACCACCCGGATTGGGCTGGCGTCTACCCGCAGGGCGGCGCTGCCGTCGTGGGAGGTGGTGCCGATGAGGTACAGGTCGAGGCGGTCTACCCCGGCGATCTCCATCGCGTCGGGCAGCTTCATCGTGACGAACACGCTCTTGCCGCGGCGCAGGCTGCCGGCGGTTTCGAAGTGGGCGCCGCCGACCTGATCGACGAGGCGGTCGAGCATCTCGGCGCACTGTTCGTTCTGGACGACCGTGTAGTCGGTACCGACGATGCCCAGGTATTCGGTCTGGCCGGTGACCGGGTTGCGGCGTACGGTCATTCGCTTGTCGTCGGCGGGGACCTGTACCTCGACGCCGTTGACGATGTCGATGCCGACGGTGCGGATGGTGCGGACGCCCCAGTCGCCGAGGCGGGCGGCGGTCATGATCTTTTCGGCCTTCATCGTTTCCTGGGTGACGGTGCCGAGCTGGTGCCAGGCCGACAGGCGTGCGCTGGCAAAGGCAGTTGTTCCGTCGGTGTAGGTCTCGAGTTCGTGCGGCACGGATTCTCCTCTCGATGTGCTGGCGGGGCCGAGCACGCGGCTCGGCCCCCGCAGGGGAGTGGCGTTGGTCAGGACTGGTCGGTGCTGCCCGCGTCGGTCTCGACGGGGTTGTCGCTGTCGGGTTGCGCCGGGTGGACGAAGGTCAGCGGCGCGTCGGAGACCAGGACGATTCGGCCGCTGGCGGCGGCCTTGGTGCAGTTGTTCCGTACGGCCCCGGAGCTGATCGCGCGGCCGAGTTGGCCGGCGAGCACGGTGGCGATGTCCTGCGGGGTCATCTGCTGGCCGGGGTTGGCGGCCAGGACGTCGAGGGTGAGTCTTTCCAGTTCGCCTCGGCTGAACGGTGGGCTGCCGTCGGCGTTGACGGTCCCGTCACCGCGCGGGCCCGTGCTGCGGGCGACGCGCGGCGTGCGGCCGGGTGCGCGCAGCGGCATGGCGACGACGTGGGTCTCGCCGTCTGCGTCGACGACGTGCAGCGTGCCGTCCGGTCGGATCAGGGGCAGCACCGCCGCTGCGGCGATCGGCATGCTCGTTTGGCCGCGGATGACCTGGGAGCACAGCGGGCAGCGGGGCGGCTCCGGGTTCGGGTCCACCTCACTGGCTCTGGTCGGGCCGGCGACCCACCGCTCGGGTAGGCCGGGCAGTCGACGGGCGGCGTCGGCCTGCTCCATCGCGGTCAGCAGCCGGGACGCGGTGGCGTGTCCGATGCCGCTCTCGACCACGATCAGGTCGATGGTGGCGCCAGCGTCGCCGTAGTCGGCCAGGACTCCCTTGATGGCCATGACCTTGCGGTCACCGGGCCGCGCTGGCTGCACCGCAACGACGGCGGAACTCTCACCGGCCTCGCTGCTGTCGTCGTCGCGTCCGCGGCTGTCGTCGTGATCGGTCTCGTCTCCCGCCTCATCCGGCGCCTTGTTCGCGTGGTCGTCGCGGGATGGATCAGCTGCGCCGACGTTGGCAGGTTCGCTCGCCGAAGTGTCGAGATTCGATCCGATGAGCTGCTCGCTCTCGTCCGCGGCGGCGGTCTGCTGGTCGCCGAGATCGACGGCAGCGTCCGGTTCCGCAGCGGCGGCGCCGTCCGGGGCGGGCAGGGCCCACCGGGTGGACGCGCCGTCGGCCGCATCGGCGTCCGTGTCCACCGGCACGATCAAGCCGGCGTCGGCCAGGGTCTTGAGTGCCTTGTCGGTGGTCGAGCGAGCCTTTCCGGCGCGGTCGGCCAACTCGTGCACGTCACCCTGACCGAGATCGGTCAGGGCGTCGAGGACAGCCTGCGCTGCAGGCGTCAGGGACAGGTCTTTCATGGGGTTCCTCTCTTGGGGACGTAGTTCGGATAGCGGCGCGAGTGAGGCCGCCCGGATGGTGAGCCGGGGTCGCGGGTGATAACCGGGGCGGCCGGCGCGCGTCGGGAGCGCCGTGCCGTGCGAGGTGTGCCATTCGTCGCCGGTGAAGGGCGCCGCGATGAGACCGGTCGATTACCGGCCTGAGGTGGCGGGCGCGCCTGCTGCGAGCTGCAGCATGTAGAGGCGGCCCTCGGTGCGGTCCCGGTAGATGCCGGCGTCGCTGTGGGACAGCCGCACCGCGCTGACGCTGCCGGGCGGCCGAAACCTGGCGTCGGAGCTGCCCACCCTGACGTGGGCGGTCTGTCCCGCGAGGTTGAGCGCGCGGCAGGAGTCGGTGTGCGGCAGAACGACCAGCACGGTGTCGCCGGGGTCGACGTAGCGCCGACGTACCTGCTGCCCAGGGTGGGTCAGCGCGTAGGCGGTCCGCGTCTCGTCGCCGATGAGGGCGTCGATCCGAGCGCGAGTGTTGCCGTACTCGCCGGCCAGGTTCTGGATCGTCTTCGCCGATCCCGTGATGGCGGCGGCGGATGCATGTAGGTCGTCTTCGTTGAGGAGTCTGGTGCGCAGGTGGTCGACGGCGAGCAGCAGCTCGTCGCGTAGGTGTCGGAGATCGTCGGCGGCCTCGGGCAGGTGCGCGGCGGCCGGGATGGGGTCGACGGCGTGTTGGTCGAGGGTGCGGCCGGTCGCCGCGGTGATCCACCGCTCGACCAGGTTGAGGTGCGGCATCACGCTGCCCCGCGTCAGTCGGTGAGGTGGGCGAGTTCGGCGGGGGTGAGCTGTGCGGGAGTGCGGTTGTGCCAGGCGTCGGAGTGGCGCAGGTTCCACCAGCGCAGCAGCGTCCGGCAGGCCGAGGTGAGCTCACCCCGGATCGGCAGGGAATACACCGTGGCGAGCGGAACCTGATGCGCACGGGCGACGTAGGCAGTCGGCGCCCATCCCCGTTCGGTGCGGGTGACCTCGCCGACGATGCGCTCCGGGTAGGGGATGTCGAAGACGGCGGCGGCTTCGGCGTCGGGTATCACCAGCCACGTGTCCGGATCCTTGCGCTGCAGGGTCGCCACGCCACGCGACGGGTCGCAACGCCGCAGAAGCACGTGTCGCTCGTCGCCTTCGTTCATCGGCCGGTGGTTGCGCCAGGCTCGGTAGCAGGCAGTGAGCGTGACGCCGAGGACGGCGTGCCGCTCGCGGGCGGCGAGAGCATCGGTTACAACCTGGTGGTGACCGGGGACGGAGAGGCCAGCGTGCGCAGCCAGTCCTCGTCGGCCTGTTTCGGCGAGTGCACCCAGCCTGGTGAGGGCCTGGTCGAAGTTGGTGGTGCTCTCGGTGAAGTCAAGCGCGGCCTTGTGCAGGAGGCGGGCGAGGTCGCCGATCGGTTCGTCGGTGGCGGTGTCGTGGCGCCACTGTTGCTCGGGCAGGACGTCGTTGGTGTCGGCGGCGATACGCCGCAGCACCGGATCGGTCAGGAACATCAGGGGTCTCCTTCCAACGGTGGGACATGGCGAAGGCCGGTCGCAGCAGGGCTGCGACCGGCCGTGGTGTTTCGGGTCGAGGGGTGTCAGGCGATGGTGACGGCGCACAGCCGCGCGCGTGGGTCGAGGCTGCGCAGGTACGCGCAGGCGTCGTTGAGGAAGCGGAACCGGTCGGCGACGGAGCCGCCTGCCGGGGTGAGGAGGCGACCGTCGGTGGTGATCAGCGCATCGCCGACCAGGGCGATGCGCCAGTGCAGGCCGGTGTAGGTGGCTTCGCCGGCTTGGTATGCGGGCAGCTCGTACGGGTCGAGGTGGTGGGCGAGCATCGCCAGGACGCGGGGTTGCTGCTCGAAGCGTCGGCGGGCCTCGTGGGCGCTGACCTTGGCGGGGTCGGTGTGGTGCTGGGCGAGGTAGTCCTCGAAAGGCCGGGCCGGGGGAGTGGTCGCGGCGACGTGGGTGTGCCAGGTGCGCCAGCGCAGGGCGGCGTTGTGTGCGGCGGTGGCGGCGGTGCCGGTCAGGTCGAGGCGGCTCTTGCGGCCGCCGGCGGCGATGGTGATCGCGCCGAAGCGGCGGGCGGCGTCGAGCAGGTAGTAGCCGATGAAGCGGGTCAGCCAGCCGATGAGGCGGCGGTGTCGGACGCGGTAGCGGCGCGACGGCGTGCCGTTGGCTTGCAGGAGGTCGTGGACCTTTTCTGAGGCGGCGAACCAGTCGGCGTCCTGGCCGGGGGCGAAGCAGACGGTGATGACCTGGTCGGTGAGGGATGTGTTGGTGGGTGCGGGCATGACGGGGTGCTCCCTTCGCGAAGGCGCGGTTCGACTGCGGGTGTGGTGGTGCCACCGGGATGCGGCGTCTGTGGCGGAGTACTGCCGGGAATGGCGCGGGGCGGGGTCACGGGGCCGACCGGATGGTGGGCTGAGGGGTGACCCGCTGGCGGGCAGATCCGGGGAGAACAGACGTGCTGCGGTGCGAACAAAAGAGAAGAAGCTGCACCGTAGCGCCGTGACCTGACAGCACGCCCTCGACCAGTAATCGTGATCATGTGCTTCACCTGCGGTGACAGGTTCCGGCTGGTCGGCTGACAGGTCGTGTCAGAGGACGAAGACTCCGTCGTCGAAGTTGGGGTTGTCCGCCACCGGCTGACCGTGGTCGGTGGGTAGCTGCGCGAGCCCGACTCGGCCGGTGGCGCCGACCGGCAGCCACACCGCTTCGGCTGGGTCCGTCTCGTGGGTGGCGGTGGCGACGAGTACGTCGCCGCGTCGCCCGCGTAGGAGCCGGTGCAGGTGTTCCTCCCGGGCGGCGCTGCCGAGCCAGAACAGCACCGGGTACCGGATGCCGACGCGTCGGGTCAGGGTGGCGTAGCGGTCGAGTTTGCCGATCAGCCGGCCCAGCGGCTCGGTGCCGGTGTCGGCCTCCAGCCAGAACCCGACGCTGGCGCCGGCGGCGGTCCAGATGCCGTGGCCGTCGGCGGTGATGGTGCGGAACTGCCGGGTGGTGGTGCGCTCCGACCACCACCGGTCCAGACGCGCCTCGGGATGGCGCCGGGTGTGGGTCTTGAGCCGGACGAAGAACTCGTTGACGGTGAGCAGGTGGGTCAGGGTCGGGCTGGCCGACACCCGTTGCACGGCTTGCCGGCTCGCCCGGGCGGTCGGCTCGGGTCGTTCGTGGGCGGCGGCCTGGAACCGGTGTCCGTTGTGGCCGAGGGTCCAGTGCCACGGCTGGCTGCCGCCGCCGGTGCGCGCGAACCGGAACCGGTCCAGCAGGTCCAGCCCGTACAGCTCGCTGAGGCGGATCTGGCAGGTACGTCGGGCCAGGAAGAACAGCTGGTGGATCTGATCGGTGGTCAGGACGTGATGGTCGTCGAGGAGTTGGAGCAGCTGCCGGTCCCGGCTGGTGATGTGCGGGTAGATGGCCAGCAGGTCAGCAGAGCGTGATTGCGGCATGGGTACCCCTGCGGAGAGAGTCCCGGTAGGGAGTCTGGACGAGTTGATCTCGCGGACAGGCTGACGGCGGGCCGGGTATGGGCAGTTCAGGTGCCTGACAGGTCGGCGGGGGAGGGCTCGGGTGAGGTCTCGTCTCGCCGACACCCCCAAGCGAGCCCTCACCGCAGCACCCGGACGAGGCCCGAAACGAGCAGGCCTTTGCTCAGCGCTCGCGGCCGGCCATGCGCCGTTTCATCGTCGATCGGGCGATCTGCTGCATCGGCGGCTCACCGTCGGCGCGGCGGTGGGCTGCGGCGCACTCCTGACGGATCGCGGTCGCCTCACCCACCACGTCCGCCGGCGGGTTGGTGGTGAACGTGAACGACGGCAGCTCCCGGTTGCCGACCAGCAGCCGCGCGGTGGCGGTGTAGACGTCGAGGTGGGCGAGGTCGTGTTCGTCGAGCTCCGGTTTGGTGTGGCGCGACAGTTCCCGGGCGTCGGCCGGGTCGACGTTGAAGAACAGCTTCGACCGGGCGTTGGCGGACACTGCTGCGGCGACATCCTTCGGGAGCTGCGCCAGGTCCTGGTGCGCCAGCACCAGACCCAGCCGGAACCCTCGTGCCTCGGCCAGCATGTCCCCGACCGAGCCGGGCAGGGTCAGGAAGTTCTGACACTCGTCGATGTACAGCACGGCGTCGCGGCGCTGGTCCTCCGGGATGCTGGCGCGGGCGATGGCGGCCTGCCAGACGCGGGCGACAATCAGCGAGCCCAGGATCCGCGTCGTCTCCTCCCCGAGCACCCCCTTGGGCAGCCGGCACAGCAGCACCCCGCCGTCGAGGACCCGGCCCATGTCGAAGGAGCTGTGCGCGTTGCCGATGACCGACTTGACGAAGTCGCGCAGGAGAAACGCGCGTAGCCGGGCGAGGACGGGGGCGATGACCTGCCCGCGGAACTGCTCGTTGATGCCGTCGTACCAGACCCAGAACCCGCCGAGACCGTCCGGGTCGTCCAGGCCGTGGGTGAACCGGGCCCGGAAGTCCTTGTCCTGCAACAGCGACGGCACGAGGCTCAGCGTCGGTTTGGCGTGGCGCATCAGCGTCAGGCACGCCACCCGCATCGTGTCGTCCATCCGCGGCCCCCACTGCCCTTGGAAGATCTTCGCGAAGATCCCCACCAGGTTGTCCACCGCCAGGTGCGGGTCGCCCCGGTCATCGAGCGGGTTGAAGCAGCCCGGGTTCTCCTGGTCCGGGTCGATGATCACGATCTTGTCTGCGGAGGTGGCGGGGAGCCGGTCGAGGATGTCGGTGATCAGGTCTCCGCGCGGGTCGATGACCACCGTGCCGCGGCCGGCTTTGATGTCGCCGAGAATCATGTTCAGCAGCAGCGTGGACTTCCCGACGCCGGTCTTGCCGACCACGTGCAGATGCTGGCGGGCGTCGGTGACGGTCAACCCGACCTTGTGGCGGCCGATCTGCGCGCGGCCGAGCATCTTGACGCCACGCCCACCGCCGGGAACCTGCACGGGCGCCGGAACAGCCTTCGCTCGGGCGCGGTCCAGGCCGGGCACGGCGAGGTCTTGCGGCAGCGCGGCGAGGGCCGCGAGTTCCGCCACGGTGGCCAGGAACCCTCGCCGTAACCGGCGCCCGGCGAGGGTGGAGACCGGGTGGGGCATCTTCATGCGCCGTAGCCGGTTCGGTCCGGTGTACGTGGCGGCGGCCGAGGCGATGGTTTGTCCCAGCCCGATCAGCCGCTGACGGGTCTGCCGGGCCCGCCCCGCATCCGGTGATGTGGTGGCCGGGTCGCGGGCGACGGCGAACCGAACCGCGATCTCGAAGTGCGGCACCCGCACCGCCTTCTCCACGACCGTGCGGGCCTCGGCAGTGGCCACCGGATCCCGCTCGGCCACCCGGCCCGCCGCAGCCGAGCCGCGCGACGGCCTGGACGGGCCGGGCGTGAACACGTCGAGCAGCCACAGCAGCGGCTCGACGGCCAGCCTCGCCGCACCCGACACCGCCCGCGCGGCCAGATCCGGCCGCCCGTGCGGGTGGGTGGCGGCGGTTGCCGCCGCCCTTCGGGCGGCGCGGACGCGGCGGGCTCGCGCTGGCCGGGCGAGGACCTGCACGCAGGCGTGCTCGCGGGGGCCGACCTCGGCGCCGGCGGCGAGCAGCGCCCGCAGCGGATCGGTGTCGTGGTCGCTGCGCAGCGGCAGCCCATCGGGGTGCTGCGGCCAGTGCGCCCCACCCACCCCCTCACCGACCTGCGGCGGGATCGGCGCGGCGGCATCTGTGGTGGTGATGGTGGCGGCGGGCCAGGCCGCGCGGACTGCGGCCTCGACCGCTCCGGGCGGCACCGTGCCGGGCACCCAGACCCGGATGGTCAGCGCGCGGCCGGTCCACGTGTACTCCCAGCCGACATGCGGGTAGCCGAACACCCGGCGGCGCCACACCGACGGCGTGAGGACGCCGGTGAGGGTGGTCCAGAACGCTGCAGCGGCCTCGGCGGTGACCTGCGGTGGGGCAGCGATGGTCAGCCATCGCGCGCCAGCGGTGAACCGCCGATGCCGCCAGGCGAGCACCTGGTCATGCCCGAACACCGCCGCGACAACGATCGCGGCAGCGACGAAGGCCAGCCACGGCCGGGCGAGCACCCAATGCCCTATCTCGGCGGGCCAGCCCGGGGTGGCGGTCACTCGGTCTCCCCGATGCCCGTGACGGCGATCGTGTGCTCCGCGGCCGACCCGACGGCACGGAACGGGATCCGCGACCGGCCCGCGACGAGCAACCCCTCGCCCCGGGGCGCGGCCAGCAGCAGCCGCGCCTCACCCGCAGTGAGGTTGAACGCCTCCACGACAGCGTCGATCGACTGGGTGCTCTGGCGCATCAGCACCTGCGTCGCGGCGTTGGACACCACGGCGAGCCCCAGGTCGGTCGACAGCACATCAGCCGCGTCCTGCGTGACGACGCACAACCCCGCCGACCGCTTGCGGGCCGCCTTCGCCATCCGGAACAGGAACCGCGCGCCTTCACCGTCGCGCATCAGCAGCCAGGCCTCATCCACCACCACCAGATGCCGACCCCGGCTAGTGCCGGCTGGCGGGGTGTCGATGCCCGACCAGATCGAGTCGAGCGCCAGCAGCGTGCCGATGGTCCGCAGCTCGTCGGGCAGGTGCCGCAGCGACCAGACCACCAGGTGCCCGTGCGGGACGGTGGTGGTAGGCCCGTCGAACAGCCCGGCGAAGTTCCCCACCGTCCAGGGAGCAAGCCGGGCGGCCAGCTGCCCCGCGGCCGGATCATCGTCCCCGGCGAGCACCTCGGCCAGGTCGCGCAGCAGGGGAGCGGGCTTCGTCCAGGTGCCCGGGTCGGCGTTGATGCCGGCGCGGACGTAGGTCGCGGTGATGGCCCGGTCCAGGGCGGCGCGCTCGGCCGGCGGCGGCGCCGCGCCCAGCATGACCGCGATCAGCGTATGCAGGTACAGACCACGTCGAGTGAGCGTGTCCGGCCGCCGGTCGTCGGGCAGGTCAAGCGGGTTGATGCGCACCCCGGGCACGCCCAGCTGCACGACCGTGCCGCCGACGTGCTCGGCCAGCGGCGTGTACTCGTCCTCGGGGTCGATGACGCTGACGGTCGTGCCCTGATACAGGTTGCGCAGGACATCGAGCTTGACGAAGTAACTCTTGCCCGCCCCGGAGCGGGCGAGGACGACCGAGTTGTGGTTGTCCTGCCCCCACCGGTTCCACACCAACACCCCGTTGGAGGTCGTGTTGACCCCGTACAACACCCCCTCCGCAGGGGCTATGTCGCCGGGGGTGGGGGCGGGGAGATCCGGCGAGGCGAGAGGAAACGCCGCCGCGAGAGCGGTGGTGTCCAGCACGCGGCGCATCCGCAGCGGATCCACACCGACCGGCAGCGTCGAGAGCCAGCCCTGCTGATGGCGGAACGTCGCCGGCTGCAGGTCCAGCAGCACACTCGCCGCCGCCGACTTCACCCCAGCGGTGAGGGTGGCGAGGTCGTCGAGGGTGCGGGCGTGGAGGGTGACGTAGATGCCGACCTCGAACAGCTTCGCCGCCCCGCGGGCGACACGCTCGGCCAGGTCCGCGGCGTCGGCTGCGGCGGCGTCGACCATCGGGTCGCCCAGCCGCGCGGCGTCGGCGTCGAGGCGGCGGGAGGATTCGAGGCGGGCGCGTTGCCGCTTCAGCATCGGCGCGGCCAACTGCGGCACCACCGGGTCCAGGTGCACGGCGACGTCGACGCGTCCTGGGTAGGACAGCAGCGGGTCCAGCCACGCCGGGCCGACCTCCGCCGGGTAGCCACACACTACGTAGGTGGCGGCGTACCCGTCACCAACCCGCACATGCGACGGAGTGACCGACAACGCGGCCGGTCCCGGCATACCCTCGGTGCCTCGGACACTGATCTTGGGGGTTTTCAACAGGTTCATGTGCTGCTCCGCAAGGTGATGGGGACGCCGGGCACCGCGCGGGGGCCGGGTGCCGGTGGGGAGAACGGGTCGACCGCGCCCGCGAGCGCGGCGCACACCGCAGGCCCGTCCAACACGGAGGCGTGCACGCCGAGCCCGGACAACGCCCGCACCGCGGTGTCGCCCGCTCGCGCGCCGGTGACGACCGCGAGGACCTGCCGGCGCAACGGATCCCGGTCGCCGTCGAGCTTCAGCAAGAACTGGGCGTGGTCCTCGGCGGCGGCCTGCAGCGCCCGGTGCGGCAGGCGCCGGGCGTGATCGGCGACGGCCTGCGCGTGTGCGGCCAGGTCGTGGCGCTGCGCGGCCACGATGATCTGCGCCGGCCCGGTCAGGCCGTTGAGGAACCGGCCGAAGCCGTCCAGCAACGCGCCCTGCTCACCGCCGGTGCGCAGGTGAATGTTGGTGGTGCCGCAGGCGATCACCACCTTGTCGCTGCCCCCGCTGGTGAGCACACCAGCGGGGCTGACCGCCGTCACCGGCGACCGCAACAGCGCCGGCACGATCGGCTTCGCCTCCACCGCCGCGACCGGGACCGCGCGAGCCGTCCCGGGTGTCAGCATGCGAGGGCTGTGAGAGAGCGTGAAGGCGTGCCGCAGCCACACGTCCAACGGCAGGCCGTCGCGGCGGCCGAGCGCCACCACGACCGCGACAGCGAACACGACAGCACCAACGATGAGCCACACGGGCCGCGGCAGCAGATGCCCGAACGAGCGGTAGACACCGGCAGCGGCCAAGCCGACGCCGCCGATGATGCCGAGCTGACGGAAGGTGAGCCCGAACGCGACCCGGTCCGGCTCGTTGACGTTGGCCGGCACCACCGCACGCGGCACCGCATCATCCAGACTGTTCATTGATCACTCCGGGCTGGGGTAGACGCCGGGCATGTGGCGGTAGGGCGGGCGGATGGGGTTGCTCGACGCCAGCGGCGTGCGCCGGACCGGGGCGGCTCTGAGTCGGCCCAGGTTGCGGGTCATTCCCTGCAGGGCCACCGTTCGCAGGACGACGCCGCCGATGCCGACGCTGCGGCCCTGCTGGCCGGAGAACCGCCGCACCAGGCTCGGAACCTTGACCGTCATCCACAGCACGACGACCACGAGCAGCAGGTTCAGGGTGTCGGAGCCAGGCAGGCCGAGCAGGACCGGCAGGTTCCCCCGCGGATCGATCACCAGGTTGACGCCGGCCGAGAAGGTGACCGCCTGGATCGTCGGGGTGGCCAGACAGCCCAGCACCGACCGCCACCACAACTGCGCGACCCGCTCTGTCCAAGGGGTCGCGTGGCACGCCAAGGCCACCGGCGCGACACCGGCCAACACGACCAGCGCCGCGATGCGGGTCAGCCAGCCGCCGACGAGCAGGAACATCAGCACCACGATCAGCAGCCCGATGATCAGCATCAGCAGGCCTGAACTCGGGTCACCCACCGCGGAAGCGAGCCGCGCCTTGACGAACGTGACCGCCTCGGTCGTCGGGGCGTCCACGCCGGCAAGCGACGTGGTCAACGCGTTCGCCACCTCGATGAGCACGCCGGTCAACGGAACCGCGAACGCCGACAGCACGAACCCGACCACGAGCCGCGGCACGAGCTGCTTGACCGTGTAGCGGGTCTCGACGGTGTCGCCCAGCATGACCGCGGCGCCCGCGGCGATGATCGCGAGGATGAAGCAGGCGTCGACCACGAGGGCGCTTTTCCCGGCGATCGACTGCACCTGCGGCAGCCCTGTCACATCCGGCGCCACGAAGATCGAGGACGTCAGGAAGGCCAGCAGGCCACCGAGAAGATCGATTACTCGCTCGGCGAGCCAGCGGACCAGATCGTTCATCACCCAGGTGGTCATCCTCAGCCGCCGAGGATGCCCTGCAACACCTGCAGGATCACCGGGGCCAACACCGCCAAGGCGTAGCCGACCAACGCAGATTTGAAGTTGCCCTTGGCCTGCTCGACCTGGGCCGGGTCACCGCCGGCGGCCATGTAACGCAGACCTCCGATGACCAGGAACATCGTCGCGACCAGTGCGATGATGCCCATGATCCAGCCGGTGATGTTGGAGATGACCTGATTGATGGAATTGACCGCTACCGGCTGTGGCGCGGCGGCGATCTCCGACAGGACAGACAGCTTCAGGTGCATGACGGCACTCCAGAACGGTTCTGTGTGCCGCCCGGCGGGGACCTCGGGGAGGGACCGGTGTGGGTCGGTGGGGGCGCTCCTCCCTCGCGGTCTAGCGCAGGGATCGCGGTGTCAGTACGCCGCGCCGGCCATGCCGAACTCACCTCAGACCCGCCACGCGAACGACCTCCGCCGGGCGGACATGCCATGGAAGGCATGCATCGCCCAGAACTGCGCTGTTAGACAGATCGAACCCGGCTGCCGCCTGTCACGCCCTGACACGACCAGTCAGTGAGCGGACGACGACTCGATCCTTGGCCCTGCTCGGGCCAGCCGGGGCGGCACCTCGAAGCTCAGCCACAGGCACGGCGCAACACACTTCGGCCATCCCCACTCCCGGCCTGCAGGCGCGGCAGCACCAGTCCTCTGCCGCACCCGTCGTCGGGCGTCTCGACCCGATGTCCGTCCCCGGGGAGCACCAGCTCCCTCTGTCCAGTGGAGAAGGAGCACGGTGACTGTGGCACGGGTTCACCCCACGATGCCGACGGGAGACCGCGCGGGACCGGGACGCAGTGACCGCCAGGTCGGCAGTGCGCTCGCCAGCACCGCCAGGAGCAGGCAGAGGCCCACCACCCCGCCGACCACGGACCACGGCAGCACCAGGTCGACCGGTACGCCGGCCTGCTCGGCGAGGCCGGCACGGATGCTCAGCAGACCGACGAACGCGACAGCCCCTCCGAGCAGTGCACCGATCAGCACCACCAGGGCGGACTCGGCCGTGACCAGCCAGATGACCTGCCTTCGGGTCGCACCGGCCAACCGGATCAGCCGCAGGTCGGCCACCCGGCCGGCGGCGGCCATCAGCAACGTGTTCGCCACCGCGACAGCCCCGTAGCCGGCCGAGACAGCGATCAGTAGCAGCGTGAAGAGCCAGACGAGGCGGTCCTCGGCGCGGTCCGCCTCGGCCGCCCACCCGGGCACGTCGACGATCCGTGCTCCGATTGGAGGATCGATCCGGTCCTCAACGTACACCGTGGAGGTGAGCGCCGAGGGGTCGTGTGCCCGCACGACGGATCGTGGCAGGAGCAGGTCGCCGGGGATCGAGTCGTCGGTGACGACGGCGACGACGCGCAGCGACACCGACTCCCCATCGGCGAAGACCAGCGCGTACGGCTCGGCCGGCTGCCGGTTCGCCGAGGCGGGGAGGACCACCGTGTCGTCGCCGCTCAGGTCGTTCAGTGAACCGGCGACGACGGTGAGCGCCCGGTTCGCGGCGGCGAAGCCCGCCGGGTCCACGCCGAGCGCGGTCAGTGGCCGGTTCGCCGGCGGCGAGTTCGGGTCGCTCTCGTAGACCGTCGTCGGGAGGAGGGCGGTGCCCCGGGTTGCCGCTACGGCCTGGTCCGACAGGCCTGGTGCGCGGTCGGGCACGACGATCCAGCCGGCGTTGACGTTGTCGGCCCGGCCCGCCGCGTAGGCAGCCGTGGTGGTCCGCACCATTCCGGCGACAAGCACCGCGAACGCAACAGTGAGCAGCACCGGGGCGGCGATCGAAGCGGTCCGCCGGGTCGCGGTCGACACCCCGGCCCGGACCAGCATCCCGATCGCGCCACCCGGTCGGCGCACCGGCCACCGCAACATCCGCACCAGCGGGCCGACGACCGCCGGAGCAAGCACTGTGGCACCGGCCACCAGGGCCATCACCGCGTACAGGGCGTACTGCGCCGCGACGCGGGCCTCGCCGGCGGTCGCCGTCCCGACGCTGAGAGCGCCCCCCACCGCGACGAGCAGCGCGCCGGTGGCGATGCGCAGCCGCCCGATCGGTCGCTGCTCGACCGCGGCATCGCGCAACGCCTCAAGCGGTCGGACCCGGGCCGCCCGGCGCGAGGCCGACCAGACTGCCAGCAGCGAGATCACCGGCCCGGCGACGAGCGAGAGCGCGACCGGCCAGTGCTCGTACCCGACCTTGAAGGTCGACGGTTCGAAGCCGGTGTCGACGAGGAGCCGACCCAGCAGCGGTGCGAGGCCGCCGCCCACCAGCAGGCCGGCGATCCCGCCCGCGGCGCCGACGACGAGCGCCTCGCCGTACACCATGCGGCGGACCTGACGCCCGGTGGCGCCGACGGCGCGCAGCAGGCCCAGCTCACGGCGGCGCTGCGCGACGGTGAACGCGAAGGTGGAGGCGACCACGAACACCGTGACGAAGCCGGCGAGGGCTGCCGTGGCGGTGAGCACCTGCATGCCGATCCAGCGGGTGCGGGCGTCGTTGCGGGGCTCCAGGGCGCCACGCGCGTCGCCGGTCAGAACCGATCCGTCCGCGCCGACGATTCCGCGAGCCGCCGTGGCGACCCGCTCGGGGTCCGCGCCCGCCGCGAGCACCAGCCCGATGGCCCGGACGCCGGGCGCGAGCGTGGCGGCCACCTCGTCGGCGACATGGACGCCGGGCCCGTCGACCAGGCCGGTGACGGTGTACGCCTGCGGGCCTGCCGCCGTCAGCAGGGTCACCGGCACGCCGGGGCGCAGCCCGAGTGCACGGTCCACCACCACCTCGCCGGGCCTGCGGGGCGGCTCGCCGGCGGTGAGGCGCAGTCCACCGAGTCGGGCGCTGGCCCAGCCGTGCCCCTGGTGGGCGTCCTCCCGCCGTCCATCGGTGCCCGCGGGGCGACCGTCGACGAGCGGCTGCGCGTAGAAGGTCCGGTCCGGCACGGCCGCCGCGACACCGGGCAGGGCGGCCAGCCGGCCGACGAGCTTCGCCGTCGTGGTGGCGGACCAGGGCCGCGTCGGCACGAACGAGTCCGGCGATGCGCCCGCTTCGGGGCTCTGCACGACGACCGCCGCCCGCGCGAGCCGATCCGGCACCTGCGGGCGCCCGGAGGCGAGAAGCAGGGTGGCCGCCGCGACCAGCGTGACCCCGATGGCCACGGCCACGAACGCGCTGACCGACCGCCTGATGCTCAACACGACGGCCCCGCAGGCGCGGCCGCGTGCTCGGACGGGCGGGCTTCCCGCTCGGCGATCCGCGCGGCGACCACCGCCGCGGTGATCTCGCCGTCCATCTCGTCGACGACGCGGCCGTCGGCGAGCAGCAGGACCCGATCGGCGTACGCGGCGGCGGCGGGATCGTGGGTCACCATCACGACGGTCTGCCCCTGGTCGTCGACCAGTGCGCGCAGCAGTCGGAGCACCTGCCGGGACGCCGCGCTGTCCAGCGCGCCGGTCGGCTCGTCGGCGAAGACCACCGCCGGGCGGGTGATCAACGCCCGGGCCACCGCGACGCGCTGCTGCTCGCCACCGGACAGCTCACCCGGCCGGTGCCCGGCCCGGTCAGCCAGCCCCACGGCGTCGAGCGCGGCGGCGACGTCCCGGGCCGGCGGGCGGCGGCCGGCCAGGCGCAGCGGCAACTCGACGTTCTGCGCCGTGGTCAGGGTGGTCACCAGGTTGAACGCCTGGAACACGAATCCGATCCGATCGCGGCGCAGCCGGGTCAGCTCGTCCTCACCCAGGTCGTCGAGGCGGGTGCCGTCGATGGTGACGGTCCCCTCGGCCGGGCGGTCCAGCCCTGCCGCGCAGTGCAGCAGGGTGGACTTGCCCGAGCCCGAGGGGCCCATCACCGCCGTGAACGTGCCGCTCGCGAAGCCGGTCGTCACGCCGTCGAGCGCCGTCACCCGCCGGGTCCCGGTGCCGTACACCGCGCGTAGCCCCGTCAGGGTCACCGTGTGTGTGGTCATGGCCGCCACGGTGCCCGGTGTGCGGGGTGCGCGCGTCGTGCCGGCGTGGACACTTTCCGGCCCTCCGCCGGGTGGAGGCGGAGAGCCGGAATCACCGGTACGTCGTCCTCCGGGATGACCGCCCGCAGGTGGACGCATCGGACCCGGCCGGCCGATACCGTCGTGCGGGTGACAGCTCCCCTGCTGACCCGGCGGCTGCGGCCGGCGGACCTGTACGTCGTGGACGCCGTGCTCGCCGTGGCGGTCGGCGGGCTGCTCTGCCCGTACGCGGCCCTGGAATCACCGCTGCACGGTGGCGTACGCGAGCCGCTCTGGGTGTCCGTGCTCGTCGGGACGTCTCTCGGGCTGCCGTTGGCCGTCCGGCGACGGTGGCCGGTCCCCGTCGCCGTCATGATCAGCGGCAGCACCGCAGCAGCCCTAGTCACCGGCGTGATCCCCAACTTCGCCGCTGCCGCTCCGGCGGTCGCCGTCGGTCTGTCCTTCTACACGGTGGGCGCGTCGACAGCCACCCGCCGTTCGCTGCTCAGCGCCGCCGGTTGTCTCGCGCTGGTGAGCGTCGCGCTGGCGCTGACCGCTGGTGATCTCTGGTCGCGGACCGGTGCCGTCGTCTACGCCGCCGTCATGATCGCGCCCGCCTGGGCGATCGGCTGGTTGGTCCGTGAGCGACGCGCCCTCGCCGCCCGGCAGGGTGAGCATGTGGTCCGGCAGGCCGTCGCCGAGGAGCGGTTACGGGTGGCGAGGGAACTGCACGACGTGGTCGCCCACACCTTGAGCCTCATCGTGGTGAAGGCGGCAGTCGCCAACCACGTCGCCGAGACCGACCCCCGCGAGGCGGGGGCCGCACTGCGGGTGATCGAGGAGACCGGCCGCAACGCGCTCACCGATGTACGCCGGGTGCTCGGCATACTGCGTGAGGACACCCCGTACGCCCCGGTGCCCGGGCTGGACGAGCTGCCCGTGCTCGCCCGGCAGGCGGCGATCGGTGGGGTGGACGTTCGGCTCGACGTACGGCGGGAGGAACCGGCCGGCGCGGTGCCAAAGTCGGTGGGACTGACGGTGTACCGGATCGTGCAGGAGGCGGTGACCAACGTGGTGAAACACGCGGCGCCGGCCGCCTGCCGGGCGACGGTGACCGTCACGCCTCGCGAGGTCCGGGTCGAGGTGACCGACGACGGCCGCCGGCCTGTGCTGTCCGGCGGGACGGGGCACGGGCTGATCGGCATGCGGGAACGGGTGACGTCGCACGGAGGTGAGTTCCACGCCGGGCCACGCTCCGGCGGCGGCTACGCGGTGACGGCGCGCGTGCCCTATCGGGTGGCCGCGTGATCCGGGTGCTGATCGCCGACGACCAGGCGCTGCTGCGCGGCAGTTTCCGGCTGTTGGTCGATTCGACGCCGGACTTCACCACTGTCGGCGAGGCGGGCACCGGCGTGGAAGCTGTGGCGCTGGCCGCCGAGCACCGGCCGGACGTGGTGCTGATGGACGTGCGGATGCCGGAGATGGACGGCATCGAGGCGACCCGGCGGATCTGCGGCGACCCCGCCATCGCCGGCACCCGAGTCGTCATCCTGACCACGTTCGACCTGGACGAGTACGTCTACGGGGCACTGCGGGCCGGAGCCAGCGGGTTCCTGCTCAAGGACACCCCGCCGGCGGAACTACTGGCCGGCATCCGGGTGGTGGCCGCCGGAGAAGGGCTGCTCGCGCCGACGGTGACCCGGCGGCTCATCGACGAGTTCGCCCGTCGGCCCGAACCGGCCCGGCCGCTGCCACCACGGCTGGACGGGGTGACCGAGCGGGAACGTGAGGTGCTCACGCTGATCGGCCGGGGCCTGTCCAACGCGGAGTTGGCCACGCACCTCGGTCTCAGCCTGGCCACCGTGAAGACGCACGTCGGGCGCTTGCTGACCAAACTGGCGGTACGCGATCGGGCGCAACTGGTCATCGTCGCCTACGAAACGGGTCTGGTCGAGCCTGGCCGCCTGCGCTGAGAGCATCGCCCCTCTGCACCGGCCCGAGTACGGAGACCGACGGGGACGGAACGAGGAGCAGGTGCGCGGATCCGCCTACCGTGCCGAAGAGGCGCGCCTCGGTTCCTTGCGGTTTTCACGCCGTGGCGCTCCGCCCCCGGAGGGTTCGACGGCCATGGTCAGTGCTTCTGAGCTCGGTACCCGGAAGGAATCGGGCCGGACAGGTCGCCCCGGCTGACAGCGGCGGCCACGAGGTGCTCGGCACGACGCCGGCGCATCCGCAGTGCAGGTGCGGTCACCCCTTGCTCGCCGGCCAAGTGCTCGATCAGGGCGTCGCCGAAACGGGTCGCGCTGATCAGCTCGGCGGTGTCGGGGGTGATCAGGCCAGCGGCAGCTGCCCGGCCGAGCAGCAGGTCAGGATGCCCATAGGGCATTCTGGGTGTCCGCGAGCCGGTAGCGAGGTCGGGTGGCAATTCCTCACCATCGTCGACCTTGACGACCGCGACTGCGGCGCGCCAGGCAGCCCAGCACAACCGGAGCCATAACCGAGGCGGCGCCAGGTCTGCGGTGCGGAGAGCGTCAAGGAAACCAGCGAGGACTTCGGAGTCCACATCGTCGGCGTGCCTCCGACTGCCGCGGCTGATCCTTGCCGCAAGGTGCGTCAGCGCCGGGAGCGCGACGCCGATCGCGCCTACGACCCAGGCCGGCCCCCACTCGCGGGCGTGGTGGGCCAACTGTCGCCACAGCACGTCGGTGGTGTCGCTGCTGTGATGCTCGCCCAGCAGCAACGTGCGTAGCTCGTCCAGCGGCAGTGGTCGGTCCGGCAGGCCCGGTACCGGACGGGCGTCGAACATCAGCGGTGCGGGTTCGCAGGTCAGCAGCTCGAACGCCTTCTCGGCGGTGCTCAACGCCGTGTGGGTCGGCATTGCATGCGTCGTTGGTGCCACGGTGAGGTCCCCTCGACCGGAGGACGTCGCCTTGGTGCGACGTTCCCGAGGCCCTCGATTGGGACAGCTCAGCCTGACACCAGAGTCGGTTGTCAGGGTCGGACGGGTCGTGTCCGACCCTGTCAGGCCCACACCGGTCAGAGCGGGTCGACCTGCTGACCTGGCGCCGCTTGCCGCCGGGGTGATGGGTCCTGTCAGACCGGGGGTGGTTCGATCGGCCTGTCAGCGCGGCCCTGGGAATCGTCAGTACGTCCGCCGGTCCGGGGGCCACCGTGCC
Source organism: Micromonospora chalcea (assembly GCF_002926165.1). Taxonomy (GTDB): domain Bacteria; phylum Actinomycetota; class Actinomycetes; order Mycobacteriales; family Micromonosporaceae; genus Micromonospora; species Micromonospora chalcea. The sequence goes on from NZ_MAGP01000093.1 coordinate 23,779, forward strand.
TATGACCAACAAGAATCCACGTCGCGCACCCGATCCTGTAGGGGATGTGGTGCCCGGCGACCCGCCCGTGCCGATCACCGTGTGGCCGGTCCCCGCGCCGCAGGCGGGGGAGACCATGTCCAACGCGATGGGCGTGCGGCTGGTCCACAATCTCAGCCACCCATCCAACTTGATCATCGACTTGGCGGTGGGGCCGCAATTGGCCCGCGCGATCATCAGCACACAGCGCCGCGCCCATCTGACCCTGGCGGGTCCCGGACAGCGGGGCCCGGAACCGGCAACGCTGATCGTTTCCGGCTGGCCGCCCTACCATGCGGCCGCACCGGAGGAATTCTTCACCCGCTGCCGCACGAGTCTGCTACCTGGCGGCTGCGTCGCGGTGCTGCTGCCGCACGACGACCTTGCCCTGCCTGTCGACGTGGTCGTCGCCGCCAAGCGCACCGGACTGATGTATCTGCAGCACATCGTGGCCGCTGACCGACCGCCCCGGCGCGGCCTGCGCACGCACCTCGACATCCACACCGACGTGCTGATCCTGACCCGAGGCACCACGCAGCGCGGCGACAGCCATGGGTGAACCGCTGCCGATCACCTCGGTGTGGCTGACCTGCCAGATACCCGCCCGTGACCAGCGGCGCGGCCGATACGTTCCGACGACGTCGAGCCATCCGGCCAAGATGCTGCCCCACACGGCCGCCCATGCCATCGCCACCTACAGCCGACCGGGGGATCTGGTGTTCGACCCGATGTGTGGGTCGGGGACCACATTGGTCGAGGCCATGCACCTCGGCCGTCATGGACTCGGCATCGACATCGAACCCCGCTACACCGCCATCGCCGAGGCCAACATCGCTCTTGCCACGGGGCAAAACGCCCCCGGAACCGCGCGGGTGCTTGCCGGCGACGCCACCGGACTGCTCGACCTGGTGCCCGCCCCCGTAGTCGGCCAAGTCGCGCTCGTGCTCACCTCGCCGCCCTACGGACGCGGCACTCACGGACTGGTCCAGACGACGAGCGCAGGCCTGCACAAGCGACACCACCACTACGGGGACCGGCAGAGCGGCAACCTCGCCTACGGTGGTTGGTCGCGTCTACTCGACGGGTTCGCCGCGATCCTTGCCGCCAGCTACCAGCTTCTGCGCCCCGGCGGGATCGTCGTGATCACCAGCCGGCCGGTGCGCCGCCAGCGCGACGACCTGATAGATCTGCCTGGCGAGCTGCTCACCGTCGCCCGGTCGGTCGGGCTGATTCCGGTGCAGAGGTGTGCCGCGATGCTCGCTGCTGTCCGCGATGGGCATATCGTCCACCGGGCCAACATGTTCGTGCTGCTGGCTGTGCGCCGCGCCCGCGACGACGGCATTCCCATGCACTTAATCGCACACGAGGACGTCCTCGTGCTACGGCGACCATAGACGCCTTTGTTGGCGCTGCCGCCGAGCTGCCGGCATCGCGGCGGCTCGGCTGTCAGGGCCTGACAGATGGCCAGGTCTGACACGTCGGGCCCTGCCTCCGGGAGGCCGAATAGCCTAAGGGCTTCTTCTCTTCTCTTCCTCTCGCGCTCGTCTGACGCGTCCGCGACGGCATCGCGCCCACCACTCCGGTCGGCCGCCACCGCCAGCCTCAGAACGCCGCAATCCATCAAGCCCGCTCGCGCCTTTGGCGATCGCGGCGTAGCAACCGTCGGTCAGGCGGCCACCACTCGGGTGGCCGCCTGCTGCCGTACGTCACCAGCCGGAAGCCGCCGCCGGTACCACCACTCGGCTTCAGGTCTATGCACCCCCGCCCGGCCCAGATGCCGTCGGCAATCCCATCCCTTCGACCCGAGTCACATCGTGGAGGTCATCGTGTCGTCACCCGAGAACAAAGTGACAGTCCGCTCGCCGGCCGATCTGGCCGCCGCCGTGCCCTACCTCATCGGTTTTCATCCCAGCGAAGGCAGCGTCGTCGTCATCGCCTGCAACGGCCGACGGATCGTCTTCGCCGCACGTGGGGACCTGCCCGCCGGCTCAGAGTACGCACACCAGCTGGACGCCCTCGCCGATCAGCTCATCCCCGTCGTGCAGCGGCAACAGCCGCTCACCCACGTAGTGATCATCGGCTACGGCACGCCGGACCCCATCGACCCGGCGCTGCGCGCCCTCAGCGACGCCTTCGCCGCCGCCGGACTGCCCGTCCTCGACCTGCTACGGATCGCCGGAGATCGCCTGTTCAGCTTTATCTGCGACAACCCTGCCTGCTGCCCGCCCCAGGGAACCCCGTTCGACCCCATCGCATCAACGGTTGCGGTCCGGGCGACCATCGCGGGCGTCGTGGTTCGACCCGACCGGGCGTCGGTCGCCGGCCAAATCACGCCGGTGAGCGGCGCCGCGCGCGACGCCATCCAACGGGCCAGCCGCGAGGCGCGCATCCGACTGGAGGCATTGCAGGTAGTCGGCGGCACCGCGATGTATGAGGCCGGTGAGCGGGCCGTCCGCGACGCGCTACGTCGACACGACGCGGGAGCGCGACTCACCGACGACGAGGTGGCGTGGCTGACCACATTGCTGGTCGACCGGGACATCCGGGACCTCGCCGTCGGCCTCACCGAGCCACACAGCCGGCACGTCGACTTCTGGGCCGACATCACCCGCCGCGCCGACGAGCCGCTCGTACCGGCGCCAGCCACCCTGCTCGCCGTCACCGCCTGGCGCTGCGGCGACGGCGTCCTCGCCGCCATGGCCGCCGAACACGCCCTCCACATCGACGGCGCCTACCAGTTCGCCGACACGGTCCTTCAAGCCCTACAAGCCGGGGTGCCCCCGACTGTCATCGAGGAGGTCCTCGCCGACGTCGATTCCGAAACACCCGCACTGTCTGACGACCCGATGGAACAGGAGTAACGATCATGGATCCCGTTCGCGCCATCCTGCTGGCCCTCGCCCGCAGCGCGAAAGAAGCCCGGCTGTTTTGGAATGCCGAGCGTGCCGCCCTGCGCGCCCGCGGCGAAACCCCCACCCACGGCAACTCGTGGCCTTACAGCGTCCAAGCCGACCTCTGCCTGATCACCGCCATCACCGCAGCCGACCTGCCCGCGAACTTCCGTCTCTACGACACCTCGCTGTCCCGAGACCCCCTCGCCGCAGCCGAGCAACTCCGCGAAGTCGCCTCCGCCTACGACCACAGCGGCCCAATCGAGGCCGAACACGAAGCAGCCCGGCTGGCCTACAAGCAGGCCTTCGCCGAACCGCTCACCCCACAGGAACAGCACTACGTCGACCTGCTCGCCACTCTGCCCGCCGCACGCCGAGACAAGATCATCGAGGCGGCGGAGGAACGCATCCGACACTGTCCGGCTTGAGCCCTAGCTCGCCGCGACGCCTGCCGCCAGGGAGGTCAGTCTCCCGTCGCGCCTATCGCAGTACGCGCCTGAAAGGCCTGAGCAGCGCCAGCCTCCGCATGGGTCAAGAGCAGGGGAGCGCGGCACCGGAGAACCAGAGCCGCTGGCGGTCTCTGGGCGAGCCTTTGCGGCTAGCAGGCCGTCGCAGGCGTCGACTCGGCAACGTCGCGAGATCTCCACGAAAGGAACCCATGAGTCTCTACACCCTCATACCCAAGCCAGGCTTCGACCGGTACACGATCCAGGTCGGCTGGAGCCCACACCGCACCTACGTCGCCACCCTCGTCGACTTCACCTGGGACCCGGTGACCGAAACCGAACGCCAACCCGACGTCATCCACCTCGGCCGGGTCAAGACCATTCTCGACCCGGCCGAAGTGCTCTCGGCCCTTGAGCCCTACGCCGAGATCCCCGCCGACCTCCCGGCCAGACTCCGCGCCGACCAGGCCAAACACCCGCTACGCCGCTGACACCATCTCGCGACCAGTCACGAGGTGACTGGCTGCCCTCGTATCTGCAGTGCGGTTCGACGTGCCGCTGTCCGGCGCCGCCGGCCTGACCCTGGCCCGAACGCTCCGGCCACCAGTGCCGCGAGTCCTTGCAGCAAGAACCGAAACCGGCCCGCCACTGGCGGGCCGTCGTCGTATCAGGACCCGGGACGCGCCGCCTACGAAACGTCCGCGTCCCGGGTTCTCCCGAAAGGAGGACCCCAGTGTCCCGACCACTGCTCATGATCGCCACCGCCGTAGTGGCCTACGCCCTGGGCCGGCTCACCGCCTGGCCGACCATTCACCGCCTCCGCCACCAGCTCGAAGACACCCACCGCTCGATGCTCCACGACCCGCTCACCGGCATGCTCAACCGCGCCGGCCTCCATGCCGCCCACGCCGCCCTCGCCGACAAGCCCTCCGCCCAGCCGATCACCGTCGCCCTGATCGACCTCGACGACTTCAAGCACGTCAACGACACCCACGGCCACGACCACGGCGACGACCTGCTCATCGCCATCGGTGACCGCATCACCGACCTCGCCGCCATTCACGGCGGCGCCGCCGCACGGCTCGCCGGCGACGAATACGCCGTCCTCCTACCCACCCGCGCTGGCGACCCGGACCGCATCGCCGACGCGCTCGCGACGATCATCGCCGAGCCCGTCGCCCTCGGCACCGACGAGCACTTCGTCACCGCCAGCATCGGCCTGGCCATCGTCGAAGCCACCGATCCGCTCACCGACGTCGCGCTCCACCGGGCCGACGTCGCCATGTACCACGCCAAGCGCAACGGGCGGAACCGTCACGCCACCTACCAGCCAGGCATGACCATGCCACCCGCGCCCCACCGCCGCGGACCACGCCTACGCGACCGCCGCCGCCCGATCGACGGAACCCCAGCATGACCGCCCCACCCGAAGAGATGGCCTGCCGCACCTGCCTGGTCCCGCTCAACACCATGGGCACCCCACCCACCCACGTCCACCCTGTCCACCTCACCACCGACGGACACGCCCCCGCGCCCGTCCCGGTCAGCCAACTCGCCACCGTCCGCCGGACCTGCGACTTCTGCGGCGACCTCTACCCGATCTGGACGCTGCACGGCGCAAACGTCACCGCCGTCGCCATCGGCTCCACCGGCACCCTCGTGCAGAACTTCGGCGAGACGTGGGCAGCATGCACCACCTGCCAAACCCACATCGACGACGGCCGCCCAGACCTGGTCGTCGACCGAGCCATCCACGCCCTCGACGTCGGCACCAACCCGGAAGTACGAGGGCGCATCCAGGAACTGCACCTGGCATTCCTCGACGCACGCCTCACCAACCGCACGCTCCTCACCACAACCCCCTGGCCAGCGGCATCCATCGCAGCGAAGGACCTGCCCAAGGTGCGCGACCGGCTCACCCACCTCTACCGAGGCAACGACGACGTTCCCGCTGCGCTCGGGCTCACCGGAGCGCGCGGCCAGATCGCTGACGGACTCGACCAGTCGCGCCTCTACTGGATCGACGACGACTTCACCGACCTCGCCGAACACGCCGCCACCCAGCTCACCGCCCTCACCATCGGCCACGACCTCGGCCCGCCGGCCAACGTACTCATCACCTGGTCGCGGCCCGTGACCCAACACCAGATCACCGCCGCCTCCTGGACCTTGGCCAACGACGGCTGGCAAGTGGTCCTCTACCGCGCCATCGGGGCCGGACTCGACGGCAAACCCCTGCAACGGCTCCGGGAGCAAATCGGCTGGCTCGTACCCATGACGGCCGCCCACCTCACCGAGCAACATCTGATCGATGCCGACCACCCCGCAGCCGCACTCTTCGCCACATGGCTGCTGATCACTCAGAAGGCCGCAGAGATCGACGTCGCGAGAGTCGACAAAACCATCGCCAAGGCCTATGCCCGTACGAAGCGGGACCAACCAGAGGTGCGCATCGTGCGGATCCGCGGCCGCCGCAGCCCGAGCGACGCAGCAGAGACGACGCCGGGGGAGCAAGGGTGGCGCCAGAGTAGCCGGTTCTGGGTTTCCGGCCACTGGCGCAACCAAGCCCACGGCCCAGGCCGATCGCTTCGCCGCCCGGTCTACATCAACCCATTCCTGAAAGGGCCAGCCGAGTCACCGCTGAAGACCAGTACCACCGTTCGCATGCTCAGCAGCCACAAACCGCAGGGTGAGGAGCCGACCCCACGACCAGCGTGACCTGATGTCAGGTGGTGGCAGGGGCCGTCCCCTGCCACCACCAACAGCAAGGGCCACCTCTGCATACGGCAGCCTCCACGGCTAGGCCGTGTTTCGTAGGGCGCGGAGCCATTGGTTGATGGCGGCGATGGTGAGGGTGGCTTCGTAGCGCACGGCGAGTTTGTCGTAGCGGGTGGCCATGGCGCGGTGTTGTTTGAGCTGGTTGATGCCGCACTCCACGGCGTGGCGTAGGCGGTAGAGGTCGGGGTCGAAGGCGGGTGGGCGTCCGCCTTGGGATCCTTTGGCCTTGCGGTGCGCGTCCTGGTCGGCCTTGCTCGGGATGCACGCGCGGATACCCCGGGATCGCAGGTGGGCGCGGTTGGCCTTGGACGTGTACGCCTTGTCGGCCAACACGGTGTCGGGGCGGGTCCGTGGCCGGCCACCACCGGCTCGCCGGATGCGGATCTTGGCCAGCACGGGGATGAACTGTGGGCTGTCGCCGCGCTGTCCGGCGGTCACGACCAGGGCCATCAGTTTGCGGCCCTGCTCGCAGGCCAGATGGGTTTTGGTGGTCCAGCCGCCCCTCGATCGGCCGAGCCCATGATCTGCCGGCTCGGCCTGCACACCACCAGCAGGCTCCTTCTGCGCCTGGCCGTCGCGGCGGGCTCCTGCGGCGTGCTGGTGGGCGCGGCTGATGGTCGAGTCCACGCTCACCGTCCAGCCAATCAACCCCGCCGCGTCCGCTCGGGCCTGCAACGAGGTGAGAATCCGGGCCCAGACACCGTCACGCTGCCACCGCCGAAACCATCGATACAAGGTCTGCCACGGCGGATACTCCGCAGGCACGTCACGCCACGGCGATCCGTTCCGGACCCGCCACCGGATCCCGTCGATGATCATTCTCATGGTCCATCTGCGCGGCCGAGCATGACCCATTCCGGCAGGCAGCAACGGCTCCAGCGCCGCCCACTGCACATCAGTCAGGTCATGTCGCCTCACTGCCGTTACGCTCGGCACGAGGTCTCCGGTGTGAAGTTCTAGCTTGGTCGCTGAACCAACTACCGGAGACCTCTCCCATTAGCGACCACCGCCACGCCCAACAACGACGCCCTACGAAACACGGCCTAGACCAAAAACCGACACTCACCAGGCTTTCTGCCGTGGGAAGTCAAGGATTCGCCTCTATGACTCGGCGATGGTGACGCTTCGTCGTCCGGAGCTCGGCCGAGCAGACGACTACGTTCACACCGAAGAGGTCACTGGTTCGATCCCAGTATCGCCCACCGTAAATACCCGCAGGTAGGAAGCCCGTTGCCGGAGTCACCGGTAACGGGCCTTTCGGTTGTTGCCCCTTGCGTTGGGAGCAGTTTGGGAGCAGGGGTGTTGATGGCGCCGGATCGCGGTCTCCAACCGGCCTCTTGCGAGAGGCTGGGCGGGTGGCTGGCGGGGCATTCTGGTCGACGACGATCTTCACTGGCGGCAAGGTCGGGAACGCGATCCTCATGGCACCCCTGGATCAGATGTGGACTTGCGCTGAATTGACAAGAAGTGGCCCGGGGAAGCGTCCAGTCACCCATCGGGTTGGTCTGGGCTGGTAAGCGAGGCGGGCATCCTCGATTGCCGGCGTCGGCGCTGGCCCTGCCGCACCTTGTGGCCACATGGGACCCGCTGATTCCGCTGTCAAGTGGCGACAGCGTGTCCAGCTGGAAGGCATTGAACCCGAGTGGCGTACGACCGGCTGACCGGCCCGCGGCTGGCAACCCTGGCCGAGAGGGCACGGCAGGCCGTGCCAGGCTGAAACATCGGCCGTTGTCTCGGCCGGGTCCAGATCGCGGACAACGCGGTGGAGGCGGCCAGGTAGAGCCTGAGCGGGGCCCGCAGCGGCGAGGGTGGAGGGGCGGCGTCGGGTGTTGTACCAGCCCTCGATCCAGGTGAATATCGCCTTGGGGGCGGCGGCGCGGGTGGGCCAGGCCCGCCGGTCGAGTAGTTCGGCCTTGATGGTCGAGAAGAACGACTCGGCTACGGCGTTATCCCAGGATTGCCCCCTACGTCCGACCGACAACTGGATCCGGTGCCGATTGGCGAGTCGGGCGTACTCGGCGCTGGTGTACTGGGCAGCCGTGGTCGCTATGAAAGGTTACCGGCTGGTCGCGGCCGACGGCTGGTCACGCCGTGGGATGGGATAGCGCCTGAGCGGCTAGGTCGGTGCGCAGATGATCGGCGGTGGCCCGCCGACGAGCCGACGGGAGGTCAAGTCGATGACGGTGGCCAGATACAGCCAACCCTCCCACGTGTTGATGTAGATGATGGCTCCGCACCAGCGGGTGTTCACCGCTGCGGCCGCGGTCGGTGAAGTGTCTGGCGATCAGGTCAGGGCAATGAGCGCCGACGGGTCGGGTACGGTCGTCGTCCGCCACCGCTTCGGCGCCCGACCGCACCGGCCGGTCGCTTGCATGAGCCGGGCGATCCGCTTGCGGAAGCGCCGGCGGCCCTGGGCGCAGTTCGGCGTGGATGCGCGGGTAGCCGTAGGTTCCAGCAGGAGGAGTCGTCACCTCGATGCTCGGTGAGTTCGGCGTAGAGGGTGATGCGCAGCGCGATAGCCAAGCCCTTGATTGGCCTGGCGTTAACGCAGCAAGTACGACGATCTGCAAAGCACCTACCGGTGGACCCCCCACTCGGCATGCTGCCAGGCACCAGAGCCCGACTGGCTGGCCGTGCGGGCGCTAGCCGACCACGGCGGCGGGCACGCGTTCGCCACCGAAGACTGACAGGTGTTGCGTGGGTTCCGAGGGCGCAATGGGTCCGCGGAGCCCACGAATAGCTCAATAGAGAGCGGGCGGTCGTGCTGCAGCCTTAGCGAGTCGTTGGGAACGCGCGTACAGCTCATCACGGATCAGCGACGGCGGCACGAGGCCGTCGGCCCAAGCGATGAGGAAGTGTTCGGCGGCCTGCTTGCGGGCGCCGACCGACCCGGCGCGCTGGTAAATTTGGTCCGTCAGCAGCTGGGCCGCGAGCTCGTCGTATCGCTCGTCAATGTCGGCGTACTGCAGCTGTGTGAGCTCGTCAGCGCGGTCGCAGGCAGCGCGGGTGGCGTCCCAGTGCACGCGCTCGTCAAGGTCGGCGGGCAGGTGAGACCTGGCGAACCTTTGCCGGGCTCCGCCGGGTTTCGCGGCGCGGAACTGTGGCATGGCCAGCAGCGCTTCGACGGCGGGTGCGGTCAAGCGCTCGCGGTCACCGTCGCTAAGCCATCTCGGCTCGTCGTCCAGAGCGTCGTCTGACGGTTGGCTGCGGGCGAGGCCTTCCCACTCGGTGTACCAGGCTGCGGTGTGTTCCCATAAGTGGACGACGCCGCCGGCGACGAACGCAACCTCGATGCGGCAGGGCTTGCCGCGGTGTTTTAGTAGTCGCGCGGGCGGATCGCTGACCTCGTCCGAGTCGGGTTGGAAAGTCTCGCTCTGCAGATACAGGGCGCGGGCACTGAGCTGGTGCGCCACGGTCAGGAAGCCGGGCAAGTCCAGGACGTCCGGTTCGAGGCACACTTCGGGGCCGATGTCGCGGGCCGGCACGGCGGGCACCACCGTCATGGCGTGCTCGTCGGCGAAGGCCGTCGCGGTGGAGCGCAGGCTGGTGAGGTCATCCACAAGGTGAGGTTCCCCCGGTAGCTCGGAGGCTTTCGATCATGCTCTGATGGAGCTGAAGGGAGCCATCCGTGGCAGCACCGAAGAAGTACCCCGATGAGCTGCGTGAACGTGCGGTGCGCTTGTATCGGGAGTCAGACCCGAAGCCCGTGATCCGCCAGCTGGCCCGCCAGCTTGGCGTGCATCACGAAGCGTTGCGGAACTGGATCCGCCAAGACGAGGCCGACCGGGGCCAGCGTGACGATAGGCCGACGACCTCCGAGCTGGAGGAGCTTCGGCGGCTGCGGCGGGAGAACGCCGAACTGAAGCGGGCCAACGAGATCCTGAAAGCCGCCTCGGCTTTTTTCGCCTCGGAACTCGACCCGACCCGGCGACGGTCGTGACGCTCGTCGACGAGCTGAAAGATCGCTTCGGGGTCGAGCCCGTCCTCCGGGTCATCGGCGTGGCCGTCTCCACCTACTACGGCTGGCTCGCCCGGGCCGCCAACCCGTGCGCCCGGCGACGGGAGGACGCGGGACTGGCGGTGCAGATCGCGGAGATCCATGACATCTCCGGCGGCACCTACGGCAGTCCGCGGGTGCACGCGATGCTTCGCCGGCAAGGCCGGCACGTGGGCCGCAAGCGGGTCGAGCGGTTGATGCGCGACGCCGGCCTGCAGGGCGCGTTCCTGCGCAAGAAGTGGCGCATCCCGTCGACGCGGTCGAACCCGAAGGCGACACCGGCGCCGGACCTGGTCAACCGGCAGTTCACCGCCGCGGCGCCGAACCGGTTGTGGGTCGCTGACGCCACCCGCATCCCCTGCGGCGAGGGCGTGTTCTGGCTGGCAGCGGTGCGGGATGTGTTCTCCAACCGCATCGTGGGCTGGCGGTGCTCCGACCGCTGCGACACCGACCTGATCCTCGGCGCCCTGGGATACGGCATCTGGTCCCGCCACGTCCGCGACGGTCAACTGATCCACCACTCCGACCGCGGGTCGAACTACACGTCGTTCCGCTTCGCGCAACGCCTGGCCGACAACGGGATCCTGCCCTCGATGGGGTCGGTCGGCGACTCGTTCGACAACGCCCTGATGGAGAACTTCTGGTCGACGTTGAAGATCGAACTGGTCTACCGCAACTCATGGCGCACCCGCGACGAGGCCGAGAACGCGATCTTCAGCTACATCGACGGCTGGTACAACACCCGCCGCATCCAAAAAGACCTCGGCTGGCGATCTCCAGACGAGTACGAAACCGCCTGGCACACCCACCAGGCCCGACAGCACGAGACGACTATCGTTCAGCCTGAGCCCACCGGCGCCAGGTAATCAACCCTCCGGCAAACCGGGGGAACCTCAAGGTGACACGGTAGCGACCGGGTGCGACAGTCACCCTCCACCACGGCGCCGACCCTCGATCCTTTCGGGTGACAACGCCCGGACCTGCGCTCGGTGATAGCAGCCAGAGTGTCGGGGGTGGGCAGTAACGTGCCGGGCATGTCCGCGTTGACGTCCGAAATCAAGGACCGCAACAGCCCGGTGGCGCAGTGGCTGAGCGCCACGTTCCCCCACTACAAGGAGATCCAGACGAGTTTCCGGACCGGCGCCGGTTCTGCCCTGGTATTGCCGAGCAAGCAGGTGAATCCCGGTACGCAGGGCGCGGCGATCGACTTCTGGCTCCGGATGGTCGTCGACCCCCACCCGTCGATCGACCTACCCCTGGCTGGGTTGCTGTCACGGCGCGCTCCATGTCTGCGAGCCGGCGCGGAGTTGCTGCGCGAGCTAGCCGGCGGGCAGATCATTAAGGGTGCCGGAACCGGCAAGGTGGAGCTGCGGATGTGCCCGGCCGAGTTCACCGATCGCAGTGACCAGTGGTGGGCTCGGGTCTGCTACGCGCTCGCTCTGCTCGTCGAGCTGTACCGGGCGCCGTCGGTCGAGCGGTCCCGTCTGATGAGGTTAAGCCCTGCTAGCGGAGCCGGGGACCTGCTCGGGCTGACCAACGATGACGAGGTCGCCGACCTGATCGCCATGCGGGACCTAGCCCTCAAGCGGCTGCGGCCTGCCCTACCTCCCGGGCCGGTGGCCACCGGAATGACATTCGACGGCAGCGCAGACCTCAACGCCGACGCAGACCTCATCGCCGGCGGGATGCTCATCGACTTCAAGGCCGGCCAGGGCGGCAGCCTTCGCGCCGACGGCACCCGCGCCGCGCAGCTGGCCCGTACCGACCTTTACCAACTGCTCGGCTATGCCCTGATGGACTACTCCGACGCCTACCGCCTGCAAGCCGTGGCCATCTACGCCGTCCGGTTCGGCTACCTCGCCGCCTGGCCTCTCGATGAGCTCTGCGCCCAGATGGCCGGCCACCCGGTCAATTTCACTGCCCTGCGCCGCGATTTCGCCCATGTGCTGCGCGTACAACTCTCCACCCAGCGCACCCGGTAACACCGGGACGTACTGCACAAGGGCATCGCGTCAGGCGGGCCGGCCCTGCGCGGGGCCGAGGCGGATCGGGCTGCACAGTTTTCTGCGGCCCCGGCAGGGCACCAACCTGCGCATCGCCGCCCGGGGCGGTGGCCGGTGACATGTCCCTCCTCACGAGAGATGTTGGATTCAAGCCGGGTGCGGGCCACGCTCTGCCCGCCAGAGTGCTTGCGCGTCTAGTTGCCGATAGGCTTGCCGATGGCTCGTTCGGTGAGGATCCGTAGCACCCGCTCGGCGTTAGCGAGCGGGTAGGCGGCCCAGTGATGTGCGAGCGACACTGGGATAACTGCGTCGTCGTACAGGCGTGTTCCGACGTTGTCTAGTAGGTCGAACGTGCGGCCCAGGGTGGGGAAGCGGTCCAGGCCGCTCGGGTCCTCGGTGCGGCTCCTGCCATACGCCGTGCCTGATGCGGGTGGCACCGTAATGACCAGGAGTTGGCCGTCGCTGGCGTGATAGAAGAGCTTGCGTCCGAAGTAGGTCTCGGTGAGGCTTTTCACGCGGAGCCGCTCGGCCATGTACTTGTCGTCGAGACGCATCAGGTGCCGGCGCGGGACGAACCGCTGAATACCGTGAAGGTGTTCGACCGGATAGCCGCTCTTGGCGATTCCGAATACCAGGGGTGGCTCCAGCCCGTTCTGTTGGCAGCGTGCCCACAGCGCCTGCCAGGCGCCCAGGATGCCCTTGTGGAACGGTGCGGGCTGACCGAACAGCGCCAGATCGCCATCACAGATGAAGGCCGTCTGCTGCAGCAGCTTCGGCGAGAGCTCCTCGAAGCTCATCGCCACGCCGAGCAGGACGAGGTGCTCGATCATGTCGCGGGTGCGCCCGAGACACTCACCGTTACTGGCATCCGGTTGGAACGCTTCCCAGATTCGAAGGGCGTCGGTCGGCCACAGCGCAGTGCCGCACGCCGGGCATGCGGTCTCTGCCTTGACCGACACACTGATGCCGGCGAAGTCCCGCCCAGGCTTGTGGAGGGTGCACTTTTCATTCGGGCACTTGGAGAGCAGAAGTTCGCCCGCCTCCGCTGCGGCGGCATCCGCTGCTTCCCCGTATTTCTGCGTCTCGCACAAAAGGTCCAGGAGGGATCGCCGTTGGATCTGGGTTGATGCGAACAAGTCGAACGTCTCGGCCCGGAACGCCTGCACGGGGTCCTTGTAGATTTCGTGCTCGAGGTAGGAGCCAGGGAGGAAGCCCGAGACCACCGACGCCTCAATGGCATCGGCGATGCGCGCGGGGTCCACGAAGTGCCCTGGCTGGTTCTGCATGTGCTGCAAGTCGATGAACACACCGGCGATCTGCAGGTACAGCACTCGCGTCGACGGATACCGTTCGAATGCCTCCTGATCCTCGTGTCCCGAGCCGTCTACGCAGACGACGTAGCGGATCGCGGGCGCGCCGGTCTGAGGGAGGTCGTCGGCGGAGCTGACGCGCTCCTCGATCATGGAGGCATCGAATGCGTTCTCGGGCTTGTGGTAACGAGCGAGACGTTCCTGGATGAGAGGGTTGTTCGAGGTGGGCAGGTGTCCCAAGCGCGAGGCCATCTCGAACCTGACGGTGCCGCGCGGGCTACGGCTGCTGTAGGGCATAGTCGTCAGCACCCCTCGAACAGCGTGGCCGGCGGTGGGGGGAATTTACTGTCATAGATCGCATCCGGGTCCGGGCAGTCGGCGAAGTCGTCGTCGCTGGCCTGCTCGGGTGCGAAGTCCTGGCTCGGGTCGGTCGGCGCGAGCCCACACTGCGCGCGGATGGAGTTCACCATCGCGAGGTCAAACTTGGCAACCTGAACCGGAAGCGTGTAGGGCGAGGAGTCGGTGCGCAGCCGGACGAACCCGCGGTCGTCGGCGGTGAGGATTTGGTCGGCGTAGTCCCGGAAGTCGTAATACTTGGAGAGCTTGTCCGCCTCCGCAGCGTTGTTCATATACGCGCAGACCCAGTTCGCCGTGTTGGACAGGATCATGGCGTCGACGCTGGAGACCTCCTGCGTCGCGTAGATCATACCGATCTTGTACTTTGCGGCTTCCTTGGCGAGCCGCACGTAGGGATCGGCGCTGTCGGTCGCCTTGTTGAACTTGTCGCGGTGGAGGAGGCGATGCGCCTCTTCCAGGAAGATCTGCATCGGCCGCGGGGGCAGGCCATTCCGGAATCTCCTCGATGCCCGCCCGAGGATCTCCCTTACCACCAGCTCGGCGCAGGTCTGGAGAACCTGTTCCGATCCACGGGAAAGATCGACGATAACCAGCCGTCCGCGCGCGAGGTCGCCATAGATCGACGGGGCGAAGTCCGTGGTGGCCTCGGCCGAGTGATAGTCGTTCATCGGGCGGAGGATCTTCCAACCGCTGGCCGACCCCGTCGGTGAGAGCATCCCGACCAGCCCATCCACTGCCGGGTCGCCGCTGCCGCCCGAGCTCTGATCAGAGAACCACAGCTTGACGGCTTCGGCGTTCGCGGCCGCTGCACTGCTTGAGCCCTTCTTGCTGGCAGCGGCCTTAGCGATCGCGGCAGCTTCCTTGGCGATGATCTCGCACGCTGCAACGAGCTGCGCACCGTTCGGATTAAGGTGAGTTCCTTTGATCGTGGTGTTCAGGCCACGCACGCTCTGCAACAGAGTGCGGGTGTCTTGGTTGACCGGCAACGGGCAGGTCCAGCTGCGGCCGGGCTTGAGGCCAGCCTTAATAAGGATCGCGAAGTACATGGCACGAACAGCTTCGAGACGCCGCTTGTCGCCGTAGTCCTCTACGTCATCGGGGGACCGCGACGGGTCGGCAGACAGGAAGTTGCGGACATAGTGCTTGTTCTCGTCCACGGCCAGGAACGTACTGATCAAGCCCCAGGACCCGTCGATCTGAGCAGGGTCAAAGAAGTTCAGCGACAAGGGGCGGATGCCGCGGTCGCGCTCGGCGGAGGTGGCACCGAGCCGGTAGATCCGGACGTTGTCGCCCAACTGCGACAATGCGGTCCCGTCCTGGCGATTGGCATAGGCGTATTCGCCTGCGGGGTCGAAGATCAGCTGCCCGACTCGGGTGCCAGTCTTGTGCGCGTAGAGGTGAACCGCGGAGGCGAGCACCTTCATGGTGTTCGACTTGCCTGCACGAGTCATGCCGAAGACGGCGGTCTTGTGGGCGACGAAGTCCTTGGGACGAACCTGCACGGCGACCTCAGTGGACTTGCCGTCCTGCTTGGCGACATTCTCCCTGCGCCTGGCCGACGAGTACCGGAGGGTGCCGATCACCATGGTGGCGTCGGTGTCGGGCAGGTCGGCGTTCGGGGCGTCGTCGCCGTGCTGCTCCTCAAGCCGTTCACCCATGGGAAGCTCAACGTGGTCAACAACCAGCTGGAGGCTGCCGCCGTAGGGCTTGGCGACCATGTAACCAGCGGCCGCATAGACGGCATCCACGTCCTTGCCGAAGACTAGGTTGCCGGCTTGATCCTCAACGAAGGTTCCCAGCACCCGACAGCGGAAGGCGGCCTGCTGCATCATCGCCCGGGTGAGATGGTCGGTCCCGGGAGAGGCGTCCTCAGCCTCGCGATAATGGTTCGTGATCGCACGATCCGTATCCTCCGCCCGCAGGTGCACCAGGTCGGCCTGATTCGGCAGGTGTGTCTCGCGAACCACGCGAAGCAGAATGATGCCGCGATCGGCGGGGTCGACGTCGGCTGCGGCCTTCGGTTCGTCGAGGCCACGTGGGAAGGCCAGCAGTAGGCAGTGCTGTGGCACGCCCTGAGCCCTGGCAAGCCAGGAGTCGTTCGTCAGAACGCTCGCCTCATGGTAGCCAAGATCAAAGACCCCGCCGATCTTCGTCGAGTGCCGCAGTAGCCGGTGAAGGACTGACTCCTCGGCTGCGGCGTGTCCGCCGAGCATGAATCCCATGTCGCTGGTCCGCCTCTGGTTACGGGAGTGATAGACCGGATGCGGAAACCATCATGCACGATGGGCGCGACAACATGAAGGCCGAGACGAGCGGTCAGTCCATATGGCTCTCCGTCGAACCGATCCCTAAGTCTACCTGCCGGCAGGCGTCGCAACCCGGATGCCCGAGAGCGTGATACGCCTTCGAGCTTTGGATGTCAAGGAAGTTGGTGACCAGCAACTCCTCCCGCTGTGGACGCTTGCCCTTTCCTTCCGCCGTCGGCTTCAGTCCGGCGGCGGAGTATCGGTGTCGCGCGTGGAGCACGTGGCGGCCCTCCTGTCCTGGACGATACAGCTCGCGGGCGAGGGGGTTGTCGTCATAGGACAGTAGCCAGCGAAAGCTTGAAGCGCTCTCCAAAGTGCTCGCCAAAGAGCGGTGCTGGTCCTTGCCAAAGGACCACGGATACAGAAATTCCGCCTTCTCGATGTAAGGGGGGTCGAGGTAAACTACAATCTCGTCGCGGGTAAGGCGCTCGCCGTGTTCGCGCTCAACTCGACTGAGCGTGTCCCGCCAGTCCGAGTCCCACACGTCCAGAATTCGACCGGTGTTCCCCAGTTCGCCGATCGCTCGTAGGCGAGCCGCTAAACCCTCCTTATTGAAACGGCAATCAATCTTATAGTTGGTGTGCTCGGTCTGCTTCTTTCCGCCGATAGGGCCGGCCCGGCCATGGAGGATTCCCGAGAATGTAGTGCGATTAAGAAAAAGGCATTTAAGTGCCCTGTCCCGCCGTCCGCGAGGCTCAAACATGCGGAACCATTCCCACTTTGCCACGGTGACTTCAACCTCGAGCATGCGGTTGATCAGCCACCCTGTATCAAACGCGGCGGTGTACCAGAATGAGGAAACAAGATCGTCGGTGTCGGCAAGGATC
Source organism: Micromonospora chalcea (assembly GCF_002926165.1). Taxonomy (GTDB): domain Bacteria; phylum Actinomycetota; class Actinomycetes; order Mycobacteriales; family Micromonosporaceae; genus Micromonospora; species Micromonospora chalcea. The sequence continues at coordinate 40,712 of NZ_MAGP01000093.1, forward strand.
GCTCGCTCGACAACGCCCGTGCCAACCAAGCGGAGCGCCGTGCTAGCACCTCCGCAGAACGGCTCGACGAAAAGTCGTGGCGGGGGAATGTTTCCCTTAATGATTTGTTCGATGATTGGAACGAGTTGACGTTTCGCGCCAGGATAGCGAAGCGGACTGACAACGGACTTGCTGAATGCCGACGGATCACTGATGGCATCCGGCTTGCCGTGCATTGCGTCTGGCTCCCACGGCTTCCGACGGACCGTGTTCTTCACTGGTGTGCCGTCAAGCTGCTGCGACACGGCACCCCGCTTCCTGTCGAGCCGACAAACGTGACGCCAAGGCTAGCGTCCCCTGCGCTACGTACGCATACGCCCCCACGTATGGCGGCTGGCCTGCCGAGATGCGGGTCGTAGGTAAGCAGGTGATGTCCACCGACTGGCGCCCGGCACCCGGCGTGGGGAAGCAAGAGGCGATGGCGGCGCGGCGGACGACCGGGACGTCGTTGTAGTAAGAAGATCGAAACGGCGTCTTGGCGCATGCTCCGACCAGCCACTTTGCGCTGCTGCTGGAAGGACGGCTCGCAGGTTGATGCAGGCGATGGCGCGGCGGCTCGGCCAGGTAATCCGGGGTTGCAGTAGTTGAAGGCGCCTCAACATGGAGCACCATGACGGTGCGATGGGACGGGCTGGCTCGCCGGGCAGTGCTGCACTTCAGCCGGCGACGACCCGGTGTCGGCGTGCAGGTCCGTACGGGCCGGTACTGGCAGCCAAGGTGAGTGGCGAACAGAGCGATCGGCAAGGTTGCGGGGGAGTGGACGGTGCTTCCTCGGCCGCAGAACTTGTCTCAACGATCCCGAAACCTGGGCGTATAGACTTGATCCATGGCACCGCGCCCTCGATGGCACCACACTCTAAAGGCGGCACAGGCTGAAGCCCTGACTGCTGTGGAAATCTACAACAGTCCCACGTCCCTCAGACCACTTGAGGGCTTCCTTGTGCATATGCACGTCGCGTGGCTCTACCTGCTTCATGCCGGCTTTGATAAATCGAAGATTCCCTATCACTATAAAGACCCAAAAACGGGACGATATGTTAAAATTGATGGCGATAGGAAGAGTTGGGAGCTCCAAAAGTGTGTTGAGCATCGATGGCCGTCCGCCAAAGATCCGGTTCGGCAAAATCTCGAACTGACAGTCCAGCTGCGCAACAAGATCGAGCATCGCTTTGAGCGGGGCCTGATGGTTGCCGCTTCTGGCTTCGCGCAAGCCCTGATCATGAATTTCGAGGCGGAGATTGCCGGCAGCTTCGGAAGCCCCTATTCGATAGCGGACAGGGTTCACATACCAGTGGCATTGAGCACCTTCTCCCGAGATGGCGCGGCAGCACTAGCTAGTTCTCAGCTTCTGCTACCGAAGCGCCTCCGCGACTTCTTTATAGACTATAGGGCGAATCTTGACGAGGATGTACTGAACGATCAGGCATTCGAGCTTCGTATCGAGATCGTGCAGAAGAGATCACCCAAGACTGAGGCTGATTTGGCAGTCTCATTCGTCCGCGAGGATGCTTTGACACCTGAAGAGCTTAATGCATACCGAGAGCTTGAACGTGTTGGTCGAGTGATTCTACGCGATAAGGATCGAGATGTTGCGAACTTGGGCTGGATGAAGCCTTCGATTGCCTCTGTTGCTATCCAGAAGGGGCTTGGTGTGCGTTTTAGTGCTTCTGCCGAGTTCCCGCGTGCTTGGAAGCACTATAAGGTCAGGCCGGCTAGAAGTGTGACCGGTAAGCGTCGAAACAAGACGGATCCCGAATATTGCCGCTACGATGAAGCACACGACGATTACCTTTACTCTCAAAGATACGTAGACTTCGTTATCGCCGAGTTGGGGGAGGCTGCAGCCTTTGAAGCGGTGATTGGGTGGGCTCCGAAGTCCCTGTGACTATTGTGCGGGGTTGAGGGCGATATGGGTGTCAAAGCAACCTGAATGCTGAACATCGTGTTCCGGTTGAAAAACTGACCACCCTTGACCTCTTCAATCTTCAGTCGTTGGTCTTGGTGGCCGCAGGGTCACGGCCGAGGTCGCCGTCCTTGAGTCGATAGCTGTCGCTCTTGAGGGAGATGACTTGTGTGGTAAACGAGGCGGTCGATCATGGCGGCGACGACGACGTGGTCGCCGAAGACTTCGCACACAGGTAGACGCAGTGGCGCGCTGCACCCTCGTGGTCATGGCGATGGTGCTGGCCGCCTTCCTGGTCTTGTTCCTGGCGCACGAGACCCGCCAGATGCTGACCTCGATCGTCATCTCCGTCTTCCTTCCCCGCCGTCGCGTTGCGGAGACCCCTACGCAGTGGCGGCTCACCTGGTGCGAGCGACTGGCTGGCCACGCTGCTGATCCTCGTCGTGGTGTTCTGGCTGCTCGTGAAGCTGGTGACCCTGTTCGTGGTGCCGTCCGGCGAGAGCGCCCACGTGGTCGCCGACGTCGCTAAGATCGTCGAGGGCGCCCGGCCGGTCCCGGTGGGCAACCTGTGAAGACCACCCCACCGCTCAACAAGCTGTTAGCCCTGACTATCGGTGCCGCTTCACCAGCCGCCGCTCGTGGTGATGTATCCGCCCATCACGTTGTCGACGTCGGCAGCCCGCACGGCGCAGACATTGAGGTGCGAGACGATCAATCTCGCGGTGGCACCGGCCGAACGGCCGCGTCAGTAGCCGTGCGTGGGTCGGAAGGTGAAGCCATGGGAATCAACGCCGTCGCGCTCCAAGATCGTCGCAGCATCACTCTCCGTTACTTGATTCCACCTCTGCGCGCCCACGAATTTCATCTGGTTCTGGCGACGAGCGCCCAGCACCGTGATGAGTAATGCCTCCACTTCGCGGATGACGGTCTCGCCCGTGCTAGGGACCGGCTGTTCTCGCTGGTTGATGACCTTCCACCCTTCAAGGTCACCCTCCACTACATCGTCAAACGAGAACCAGCAGAAGCGAAACCATGTCCCGGCGAGATGGTCTGATCGATGGTCCTTGAGCCGCCCCCCGATTCCTCTCAGCCCGCGCGCCAAGCCCACGTACACGGGGCCGAAGTGGTCAAAGAGAATGTAGACGCCACGAGCTCGTCGGAAGTCGCAGAGCCGGATACTCCCCGCATTTCGGTTCTGACGCCCGAGCAACTGCCACGCGTTGGGTCCGGATCCTGGATTCCATGAGATCTCCTCAGGGTCCCAAAACATACCGAAAGCGCCAAAAAGATGTCCGCCCTGCGTCGACATCGAATGATCATTGCAACGCCGAGTGATCTACGGAATAGGCCGAGCCGTCACGCCTGATCACCTGCTGGTTCCCTTTGATGGCAAGCATCAGCGCGAGCTGGCACGGCGACGGCCTTCCAACATGGGTCACCGGGGTGGTGCAGGGACCGACCTCGGATAAGCGGAGGCGATCGGAATCGAGCGGCGCGGCACTGTGGACCTTCAGCGAGTTCGCTACGCAGCAAGCCATCATGTCATATGGCCAACAGCCAACCCCGGCGGCGTGGCACGCGGAAGGGTGAGTCACCCGAACACCGCGGTCTGCGACACCCGCAGCTGCGCGCGACCTCCGGCACCGACACACCCTCGGCGAACCAACCGGCCGCCTGCCGCCGCACCACCTCACGCTTCGTCGCCCCCGCGCGGACATCCCACCTCCGTCGGGATACCTCATCCCACCCGCCTACGCCCACAGCCGCCAAGGACCACCCCGACGCGCTGAGCCACAGTGGAGGAGGCCGGCCGTTCAAGATCTATAGCTAACCCTCCTGCAATGGCGCGAACTGGTAGCGCAGCCCACGGCCGGTCACTCGGAACCGGCCGTGCCCCTTGGGCGAGAACGGGCTCGGCAACTGGAACAATCGACGGTTGGCTGGGTCTAGCACGGAGGTGACCAGCAGAATTCGGTAGCGGTTGCCGTTCGCGCACTCCTGGGCGGCGCGCACTTCGGACTCGCCCATTTCGAATTCAGTGAGCTCGTGAGGGGAGTCGGTGAGCGCCTTGACCTCATAGAGGAGGGAGGTGTTGCGCCAGGGAATCTCGAAGTCGTAGCCGTGACTGTCCGATGCGTCGGGGTCGCTGTTGATGATGGCCGCGTAGCCCGATGTCCAACGGACGTCTTTGTGGCGGCGCAGTAGCCATGCTCGCGCCACGACCTCACCCACGAGGCCGACGGCCGTGCGTTGGTCCTCGCTCATGCGTGGCAGGCGGGTGACCACCGTCTTTGTTGAGGGAGACCCCCGACGGCCCTGCCCGCCTCTTTGATCGAGGTTGAGGAGTTGAACGTCACCGGCTTGGGTCAGGAAGGCTTCGTCAACCGTCCGGTAGGCGAGGTCTGCGATGTCGGCGAGTTGTGTAGCGCCTACTGCGACGGTGGTGTTGCCCAGCCTGATGGTGGTGCGGTCAGGGCCGCGACCGGCTGCCGGCGCCGTCTCGACATTGGGGACGTGGAGGTCGTCGGCTGTGAGGCCGAGAATGTCTAGGTTCGTGGTGACTGGCATGCCGACCGGCCAACCGAGGGAGGCGGCCACCGTGCGCAAGAGGTGCTGGTCGGGTAGTCGCAAGAGGTCCGACAGGCCGGAGGCGTCGAGGGCGACCTTGGCTTCCAGTAGTGGCTGGCCGTTCCATGCAGGTGGCACCACTGCTTCGTGTCGTCGGCACCAGGCGGTGATCAGGGGAAGCAGCGTGGGCACCATGTGGTCCAGCCGGTTGGCGTTCCAGTCGCGCAGCTTGTCTACGGGTTCAAGTGGGCTGGAGCGGTCTAGGTCGGCGTCGGCACCGTGTTGCCGCAGCCAGTCGGCTATTAGCGCCCGCATTTCGTCTCGCGGTGGGACGCGGAACGCGAGGAGCCATGCGGGATCTGGAGCTAGGCCGTGGAGACGGCGGGCCTCGGTATATCCCTCGACGTTGTCCCCTCGGGCGGCGAGGGGCGAGTAGTGCTCCCGAAGTCGATCCAGCAGGGCTTCGGTGTGTTCACGGATGAAGTCGTCGAAGGCCTTTTCGTGGGCTTCAGGATAGATGGTGGGTTCGTACGGGGACCCGAGGGCCGACAGAGCGCTGTTGAACGTGCGGAAGTCGAGGCCGAGTGCGTCTCGCAGATCGCCGATGGACCTGCACCTGCGCGCGGTGGCGATGAGGTCTGACGCCGTGTGGGGCAGCGCGGTGCTCCAGATTTCGATTACCTCCCGGAGCGCGTCCTCTGAGTCGGCGTGCGTCACAGCTTCGTCTATGGCCTCCAGGTTGGCGACCCCTGAGGCATACACGAGCACGGGGCGTAGCAGGCGCACAAGATCGCTCACTACTCCTGTGAGGCTACGTCGTAACTCGGTGACCCTGGGGGCGGCGGTGTCCAAGGCGATGGCGAGAATTCCGTCGTCGACCTGGTCGGCGGACTGCTCGCCGAGGATCCGTTCGAGCTTGACGAACGCGAGTTCCAGCGCACCCTGGAGCGACGGCTGGCCAAGCAACTGCGACATCGCGGGCGCACACGCCTGTATTTCGTCCCAGAATCCATTCGTCTGCCGTACGACGACCGTCGGGTGGTGCGGATCCGGCAGCGGTAGACTACGGATTGTCGCGGGCGGCTGGGCCCGTACACCGCCCACTTTAATCTCTATCTGGTCCACCCGAACTACGCGCATGGCCCGAAGGCGATCGAGTAGAGAGCGCATCCCTCGTTCGCTGCGACGGATGAAGGGGCCCGACTTCAGCTCGAGGACGAGGGCCACAACGGTGACCAGCGATTCCCCACTCTGATCGGTGAGCAGGGGGTGGTCTGCCGATGCCACGATTTGCTCCTCACCGGCCCAGACCTCGACGTCGGTGTCCGAAAAGCGGACTACCGGGATGCCATTTGCCTTGAGGATTTCGGCGATAGTTGCCCCGGCGTCGGGCTCAGTGATTAGAACCGGATGCCCGGCCAGCGCCACCAACGACTCCTTGAGTGGTGCTTCTTCGTCGCAGACGTATACCTCCTGCTTTGCTGATGGCGTGATCGTTGTCAGCGTGGACTCGTACTCAACCGCGAGTCGTGTCGGCTCATCCCCATGCCATGGCCACATTGCGAGCCGGGCTGCGTCCGCCCACGCCCGGGCATAGTGCTTCTTAAAGGAGACGCGGAGGTGGTCCGGCAACGATCTGTTTTCCAAGATCGACGCAAGTTGCTTGACTAATTCACCTGAATGACGGGGATCCTCCCACAGTCGTAGGCCGACCTTCTGCAGGGGGGCCAGACTTTGTTTCTCGGCGAGCAGGCGGCGGATCGAAAGGGGCAGCGTTGGGATGAATGCTGGAAGCTCGCCCTCGGTGGCAAACCACGTTTGCTCAGGCGTGAGGAACATGGGGCCGTCGGCCTCGGCGTCCTCCACCGGCAGCCAGGGCATGTGGCGGAGGTACGACGAGAATGGAGTAGGCCAAGTGTGCGGATCCTGCTGATTCACCGGTCGCCCCGGCCGACGCACGGTGACCGAGAAGAAGTGATCGCCCCACGAACGAAGTCCGAGGATGACTAGCTCAGCGAACAGCCGGCGGGCGGGCGCGCTTAGCGCCGCGACCGAGGGTGCCCCAGGCAGGTGGGCTAGGGGTGGATTGAATGCGTATTTCGTGTAGGGATGCGCGGCACCGCTCCAGCTCGCCTCGACGTCTGTTGCCCAGGCCAGCGCGAGGTCGTCAACGAGGTGCAGCTGCTGGGCCAGGACGCGAGGTTTGAGGTCGACGCCGTTGCGTTCGCTCGGCTGGGCGCCGAGGTTGAACAGCAGAAGTCCGTCTCGTACGCCAATGCTGCGAAGGAACTCGCGGTAGGCGCTGGTGTCGTCTAGGTCTGTGGGCCACTGTTCTGGCGGAGCTATCCACCGCCGCCGTAGGTCGGCCAGGGGCGCAACCGATTCACCGCCCTCGGCAAGGAAGCGTTCGAGTCGTCGGGCGCCTTCTGCGCCCCACGCCGGGGAGAGCAGGCAATCCGTCGCACGCACCCAAGCGTCGTCCGCGGTGGGGACGAAGAGGCCGACCCGACGAAGGTTGGCCCGTTGCGCTTGGTTGAGTACGGCGAACTGGCGGTAGGCAAAGGTAAGGGAGTCGCGGCGTAGCGCGTCCGACGAGGTCTGGGTAAGGAGGTCTCGGATCGCGTCGAAGACCCGGTCGGCCCGGTACTCGCGCACTAGTTGATTGCTCTCCAAAAAGCCGCGCCCTGGGCGGCCCCAGGTGATCTGCGGATGGGTGAAGGTGATGCGCCTCTGCAAAGCCCGCAGGTCGTGTGGCAAGCGAGATCCTGTCTCATCGCTGCCGTCGTCACCGGGGGAGAAGAAGACAGTCCGTTCTCGTTTGCCCGGTTGCGCGGGCTCGCCCAGCGTCGGCTGTAATTCTCCATCCTGGTCCAGGATCAGCTTTTTGCCGCGAATCGCGTCGGGAGCGGCCCGAAAGGCCTGTTCGAGGTCGTCGTAGAATCCCGACCATGCCGGTTGAATGCCCGCATGGCCGGTCGACCGCATCTGAGCGGCCACCTGTTCTGCCCACGAGGCGATGACCTCGGGGGACGGACTCATCAACCTCCCAATGAGGGCACGATGTAGCTCGACGGCTCGCGCCTGACGAGCGGGGCCGACTGCCGGGTCGATGAGCTCGACGCCGATTTTGGCTAGTGCCGCTGTAGTCAAAGCGCTCCAAGGGCGGCTTTGTTCAGGCCATATGTAGGACTGTTCAAAAATTCCCCAACTCGAACCGTCAGCTAGTGGCACGACTGTCTCGTGTCGAAGCTGACCGTCGAACGCGTCATTGATACGACGGGCCGGGTTCCAACACACCAGATCGAGGACAAGGCCGGCCGCGATGCGGTGAGGCATCTCCGTTCGGAGGCGCCGGGCTAGGTCCATCGCGAGGGTGGCCAGCTGCCTGAGCAGGTAGTCGTTGAGCGCAACGTTCTCACTGAGGTCCAACCGTGCCAACTTGGTGAAGAACGGCGCGTGAGCATGAGCGCATAGGGGTGCGTGGGCGTCCTCCGCCATCGGAAGGAATGTATATAGCTGTCCGTGGGGCAGCTCTCTGTCCAATCGTAGCGCGATTCCTACCCATGTCTCGCCGGACCAGTTGCGCCACCGCGAGTCGATCTCGCGAGCCGCGATGCTGCGATCGATTGCGTCGTTCAGCTCACCTGGCTGAAGTGTCCGGCGAGCGACTAGGTACTTTCCCGCGCCGGCCAAGTCGACTGCGGTTAACCACTCGTCTTCGCGGGCGGTCACCAGGTCGCATCTGGCTTCTGATCGCGACAGCACCCGCACACTGGGTGAGCCTTCGCCGTCGCGGACTTCTATGGTGACAGCCGCGACTCGGTCGAGGAACAGCAGGAGCGGTGCCTCGCTCGATTCGAGTGCCTTGACCTGAGCTCTCGCCAGGGATGCCGCTAGCGTGTTGCGCAGGGGTACGCGGACAACCGTGACGAAGCCGGCGTTGGCCAGCTCGGTGAGGATGGGGTCGTCGGGGTCAGCAGGAACAGGAAGAGCCAGCGGGGAAACCTGCTCGACGACTCGGGCAGCGAGTTCGGTATCACCAAGGAGCGTTCGAAGGTCCTCAGGCGTGGCGAAGCGGAAGCTGTATCCGTCAAACTTTCTCGAGGAGACATCTGCCTTCGAGTAGACCTCGGGCCAATCCGTCAGCTGCAGCACGCTGCGAAAGCCAAGACCTTTGTTGCCGATTCCCCCGCCAGGTCCCTTATTGGAAAGCGCAAACTCGGTGATCGACTTGAAATTCTCTTCGGTGAAAGGCGAGCCTTCGTTGGCGACGTAGAGCACACCCGCTTCTGCGCTTAGGTCAACCAGTACAGTGATCTTTCCTGCCTGGCCTCGATGTAGGGCATCGTGGCCGTTTTGGACCAGCTCAAGGACGGCTCGCCCCTCATACTCTTGGGCCGTGTCCTCGCTGATCGACTTCAAGCTCTCAGCGAACCGCCAGTCGTCCCCCGCCTGATTGAACAGCTCGATCCTGCGCAGTGTGCGTGCAATGATGGCCGGCTGGGCGTTCAGGCTCGCCGCTCGGCGTGACAACAATCCCCGCGACTGTCGAGTGCCGGGAATGACGTCCGTGATGACCGACTCCCACTCGATGTCAGGTGTGCCCGGCACGAACGCCCCCTCTGGAGAGTTGCACTAGCAGCTCAGCCTGCCCGTCGCTGACCAGCTTCGAACGTCTGACGCATGGTTCGGACTCAGTGTTGCAGCCTGGTCCCGCCTTCGCATTCCCATGAATCCGCTGGCCCACGATCACCGTCGCAGGTTCCCGCAGCAGCTGCCACATCAGGTCATTGAGTGTGAGCGCGAGCCGTACGCGGGTTGACACCCTGCCGCCCACCGCGCGCGACGTGCCACGGTCCTGTGCTTGCACCATAGTGACTCTTATCGGTGCACCTCTCTGTAGACATAATTGTCATTCTGTGCGCCCACGCCTACCTCGCCGTCACCGCCGCCCAGGCCAAAAAAGGGGGCACCGAATCCGACGACGGCCTAATTCCCCTCACCCTCGGCGAGGTCCGACGTCTCCTGGCACACCTGATCGCCGCCGCCCGACCGTTCGACCACATCCATCAAGGGTCACGTTGGCGACGCCGACACCAGTACGGCCGGGTCCAAGCCCTCATGGCCCGGCGCGCGCATGTCGCGGCGGGGCGCGGCGACCAAGCCGGCGCGATCGCGCTTGACACCGAAGCGCGGCGTCTTCGATCACGTCGCGTCGCCGGACGGCGAGGCTCCAGAAGGAGGCCGACCGGGCACGGCCGGCAGAGGGCTCGTCAGGGGCAGACCGGCGGATAGTAGACCGAGGACGATAGTCACAACTTGGTCAGTCAGGTCACTGTCCGGTGAGGGGTGCGGCGGCCACGGTTGCCCACTGGTAGGTGCGGTGTTCTCGGCGCAGCGCGATCAGCGTTGCCTGTCGGATGGTAACCCGGGCGGGTTGCTGGTGGCGGAGGTCGTTGAGGCGGTCGCGGATCGGTTCGGCCGGTGCTTGTGAGCCGCTGTAGGCGATCGTGACGTGGGGGCGGAAACCTTCGGCGGCCTCCGGCACGGTCTGCCATACCGCGCCGATGGCCTCGCGGATGGTGGTGCGGAGTTGTTCGACGCGGTGCCAGGGACGCACGAGTAAGCCGACTCCTTCCGCGTCGGGGTCGACCGGGCCAAGTGACAGCTCCAGAGGCGGCAGTTTCGTGCAGCGTCGCTGGGTTTCGGCGACGATCGCCTCGATGTCGCTGTTGTTGACCTCGTCGGTGAAGCCGAGCCCTTGCATGGTCAGGTGCAGCCCGTCGAGCGGCACCAGGTCTAGTCCGGGCAAAGTGAGTTGGCGTTGCAGGTCGGTGACGAGGTGATGGAGTTCAGGCTGACGTTCGAAGGTGAGGTGCCATGTGTAGAACTGACGGCCGGCTCGCCAGCCCGGGCGCCAGTACCAGTGGTTGGTGAGTTCGGGCAGGTTCTGGTAGGCGGTCCAACGCTCGTGCAGGTTGGCCAGCTCCCGGCTGTTCATGGCAGCGATGGTAGAGCGGGCCGGGCGGCGGTACCGACCTGTGTGCGGTCGACGAGCATGTCGGCGACGTGCCGTAACGCCGGGTGATGGGCGAACGGCTGGGCGGTTGCGAGGAACTGGCGGGTACGTTGATGGACCGACTCGAAGCGCTGGTCCGCGGTGAGGGCGAGCGCTTCCTCTGCCAGCACGGCGGCCTGCTCCGGATCGGGGTCGCTGGCGTGCAGGTGTGCAGTGGCCAGGTCTAGGCGGCTTAGTGCTCGCGGGCCGGCGAGCTCTGCGGTGTCGAATGCCGTGATGGCGATAGCGAGGTGACTGGTGACCCCTGCGGTACGGCCGAGCGCCAGGTAGGCGGTCGCCGCATTGGCCGCAGTCCTTGCCTGGCAGTACGGCCCGAGGGCAAGACTCGCGCTGACCTCCGAGCTGGCCGGGCGGTCGGACAGCATGGTGAATGCGCGGTCCACGGCGCGGTCGACGCCGTACCGGTCACCGAGGCGGGCGAGTGCCCGGGCCTGCCCGTTGATCGTTAGTCGGATGCGGTGTTCGCCGGTGCCGCTGCGCTGCAGACCGTCCTGGGCGTAGGCCAGCGCATCGTGATAGTCGCCGGTGTAGAAAGCAATCAGGCTTTGCGTGGCCCGCGTCCAGGCTTGCACCTCGGGCTGCTGGGCGGCCTCCGCGAGGTCGAACGCTTCGGCGGCGTAGGCGTGCGCCAAGCCGAACACGCCGAGGTCCAAGGCGAGCGCGCCGAGAAGTCCGGACAGGTGGGCGGCGACATTGTAGAGCCGAGCACGTTGCGGTGGATGTTGCCTGCCTGCCATGAGTTGGTCGACGTAGACGCGTAGCGGTCGCATTCGTGCCATGAGTGCTGCCGGGGTGAGGCGTTCGTTGTCGGCGATCGCCTGCCGAACCTCCGATTCGACGTACGCCAGGCGGGCGTCATCGTCCGTGGAGGACTTCAGCGCCAGTCGACGGGCGTCAACACTGTCCTCGTATTCCCACAGAACATCGTCGTCATCCGCGTCCAGGCCAGCGCGACTGGAACTGGCGACAGATGCCACCGGCCCGGACGCAGCCCTGCCCTCCTGAATCGCCGACACGCGGCGTAGGCGGCGGTCTAGCTCGGTGATGCGATCGTACTCAGCGACGAGCGCGCCCCCGCTCCGCAGCACTGTGTCGCAGCGCGACCAGAAAGTTCGGTCGGGATGCTGGTGACCGGTCTCGGTGTTCGCCACGGAACTGCGCCCGTACTGCACGAGCTGCGCAAACTCATACTGGGTGTGGCCGCTGGCCCTTCGGAGCTGAGCCAGACGGCGACCGAGCGCACGGCGGGCGGTCCTGATCTCGTCGCTGTCAACCACGCTACTCACTCCCATCCCACGAGCACGGCGGATACAGCTTGTACCGAATTCGGCAACATAGCGTGAAAGTTCCTCGGTCGCCGAGCAACATCAAGCCCGCCAGACAGCTGTACACCATCCATGGCCGCCTACCGTATTGGTCAGGTGCCCATTGTCCTGATCGATGCCTGCCGGTGGTCGCGTGGCGATGTCGGAATTCTGTCGGAGTTGCTGTGGTGTCTGGCGACAATGCTGGTGGTGGGCGATGGTGCTCTTGCCGACTCCGTTGGGTCTTCGATGACGATGAACGGGTTGATCACCCCTCGGTATCGGGGATTGGCAACATTCGGCGGCCGTTCGGGCCGGCGACCGGGCGGATGTACGTGTCGACGTAGCCGACACGCCAGCCGGACCCGACGACCACCGCGGAAGGGCAGCGTTGCCGCACCGTCCACAGGGAGTGCTTCACGATGAGTTTCCCAGTGGTGGTAGTCGGGTGGCCCTGGTGGGCAGGGATGTTCCGAGCAGTTGTGCGGCCCCGTGGAGTTGTCGGAGCACGACCTGGGCCTGGCGCCGGTCGGTGTCGGGCCGGTGGTGGCCAGCGGCGGCAGTGGTGAGAAACCACCAGGCCGCCCAGACCCGGTGCCAGCCCAGCGCCCACCGGGCGGCCGGAAGGCCGCCCCGGTCGGTTTCGGCGTCTGGGTGCCCGCCGGCAGCGACATAGGCGCGGATGAGCCGGGCGAGCGGACGGGGTTCGGGTGGCGTGCGGGTGCCGAACCAGGTAGCTAGGTCGAGCAGCCCTGGGCCGGTGAACGCTTTCGCCCAGTCGACGAGGCGGCATCCGGTGCGGCTGACGTGCAGCGAGGTGTGGTGGAACTCGCCGTGGCACAGCCCGAAGGGTGGCCGTTCGGCGCCATCGGCCCTGCGGCGTGCGACGGCGGCCAGCCGGTTCAGCGATTCCTCGATCGGCCAGGAGTCGGAGAAGCGTTCCTGTCGGCGGAGCGCGTTGAGCGCGTCGAGTGCTTGTCCGGGTAGCCGCGCCAGGCCCGCCTGGTCGAACATGGTCAGCCCGGTGATGTCGTCGATGGCGTGGACCCAGCGGGCAGCGGCGGCAGCCTCCGCGGCGGTCCCCGCCCGGACCGGGCCGCCGAGGTCGTCCATCAGCATGCCCAGCATCTCGGAGCGCTTCGCGTAGCCGTGGAGCACCGGCACTGCGGCGTCCCGCTCGTTGAGCGCCCGCAGCACGGCGGCCTCGCCGGTGAACGGCGCGGCGGCGACCTTGCAGACCACGCTGCTGCCGTCAGCGAAGAACAGCCGCTCAACGGCGGACAGCTCCCACTCCTGAATGGCCTGCCGCCCGGTCGGCACCCGACGCGCACCGGTTAGCAGGTCACATCGCAGCTGCGCGACGAGGCGCTCATCGAGCCCGGGGGTGTTCACCGCGTACTCGCAGTGTGGATGCCGGTGGTGACCTGTTCGAGCTGGGCCAGGACGGCGTCGAGGTGCGCCGACATGCTGGTCGGCACCCGAGGTTGCGCCGCGTGTTGGAAGGCCCGGAAGTGCGGGAGCAGCGCGCACAGCACCGGCCGACGGGCGAAGAATCCGGTCACGTTCCCGGTTGCCCGGGCCCGTCGCAGCAGGGAGTTCAGCGCGACGATCTTGTCGGCGGTGGAGGCGAGCAGCACCGGTTGGTCATCGACACGGATGGGCGGATGGGGCCGGTCGAGGGCCTGGTGTTCAGCCTGGAGCGCGGCGATGATCCGGGCAATCTCAGGCCCGTATCGGGTGGTGAGGACCTGGTAGACGTCCGGCGAGGCCGGGGCAAGCTCGGGTGCGTCGTGAAGCAGCGCTGCCGCGATCACCTCGGGCGGCGGGGCGGCCACGTGGTCACCGATGGTCACCGCGACCCGGACCGCATGGGCCAGGGCCGGCCGGTCATCGATCGTGTGCCCCGCGCACCAGGCTCGGGCGTCACGCAGGGCACGCTCGAAGACGACGGGGCGGGGAGGCGACAAGACCGTCATACTCTGATACCTCCTGATTGCCGTACGATCGGCGCTATGTCCGGGCCGCTTCCGCACTGGTGCGAGCAGACCTGTGTCGTGTGTCCTGGGCAGCAACTCGGGCCGGGCCAGTTCGACGTGGTCGACCGACCCGGGCCCGAGTTCGCCTACCGCCCGGATGTCGGCTGGCGGGCCACCGCCGACGGAGTCGCTGTGTGCGTCCACCCGTTCCGGGTGGGCCTTCCGCCCGGCCGTTACGCCTCGGTCGGGGCACCGGTCCCCGTTCAGGCGCCTCGACCAACGCCGACACCGCAGGCGCTGGAGTTGCCTGCCGATGTGGTGGATTTGGAAGGCTGGCTCGTCGCTGTGTTGCGGGACGCGCCCGCGGAGCAGATCTTCACCGCGGTGGCCCGCGCCGAGCGGTTGGCCGCCGAGCGGTTCGGCGCGAAACACACGGTGGCGGCGCTGCGGCGGGTGCTGTCGGTGGAGCTGGCTAGCCGCTGACTGCCACGACCGTTTCCGGCTGGTCGAAGTCGAAGTCGTGGCTGCGCCCGTCGCGGCCGAGGCCGGCCGCCTGATAATGGGCGTTGAGCAGGTCCAGGCGCCTTGTCACTTCGGCCGAGTCCAACCAGTACCGCAGCCGCTGCTCACCCCACCCCGCTGCGGCGTAGAACGCGTCGGTCACGCATCCACGGGTGTAGGTGAACTCCTCCAGCTCTGTCGCGTGCGGGAAGACCACGCCCAGGTCGGCCTGCATCCGGGACATCAGCGTGAACTGCGCCAGCACCGCGTGGATCATCTCGTCCACCGGCGCCGGCACCAGCAACTCGGCGGCCTGCTCGTCGCCGCCGGACAGCTCGAACACCGCAGCCTTGAGCGCGAGCACCCGCAGCGCCTCGACCAGCAGCGGACCAGCGTCGCGTTCCAGGGACCAGCGGCTGATCGCCGGGTAGCCGGTGAAGGTGGCCCAGCAGCTGGAGTACTTCATCGACGAGCCGTGCAGCCGGTCATACGCCGGGTGTGCTCGCATCCGGTCGAGGATCTCGGCGGCCCGGCGGCCGACGTCTGCTACAGCCGGCATGGATCGACTGGCCATGGTGCATCCCTCCCTTGGGGCAGTGGACACGCAGGAAACCGCTCGCCGCACCGCAGCCAACGGCCCCGCACCGCCTACAGGGCCGCAGGCGGTGACATGGGCATCAAAAGCCGACAGCGCCAATGTCGAAAAGAGCCACCATCGGCTTTCGACATTTCTCTGACATTCCTGCCCGCATCAGTCGTCGCCGCGCGGTTGTCGGCAGATTGTCAGGACCGGCCGCCGAACCTGGCCGACACCGACCGAACTCGCCTTTAGTGGGAGTGTGGATCTAAGGGTGTTTCCGGCCTGACCTGCCGGGCGTTGTGCCTGGTGAGGAGGGTGCCGTGATGACCGCGACACTGAACGACCAGACCGGACGCAGGAAGCGGCCCGAGCCGTCGGCGGAGGCGAAGGCCGCCGCCGAGCTGGTCCGGGCAGCCAAGGAACAAGGGCTGTCCCTGACCGGTCCGGACGGGCTGTTGAAGCAGCTGACCAAGACGGTCCTGGAGACCGCGCTGAACGAGGAGATGACCGAGCACCTCGGCTACGAAAAGCACGACCAGGCCGGTGTTGGTTCGGGCAACATCCGCAACGGCACCCGGTCGAAGACCGTGTTGACCGAGGCCAACGGGCCGGTGCAGATCGACGTGCCGCGGGACAGGGCAGGCACCTTTGAGCCGCAGATCGTGCGCAAGCGGCAGCGGCGCCTGTCCGGGGTCGACGAGGTCGTGTTGTCGCTGTATGCCAAAGGCCTGACGACCGGGGAGATCTCGGCGCACTTCGCCGAGATCTACGGGGCTTCGGTGTCGAAGGAGACGATCTCGCGGATCACCGACAAGGTCATCGAGGAGATGACCGACTGGTCCCACCGCCCGCTGGACGAGATCTACGCGGCGGTGTTCATCGACGCGATCGTGGTCAAGGTCCGTGACGGGCAGGTCGCCAACCGGCCGTTCTACGCCGCGATCGGCGTCACCCTCGACGGGGAGAAGGACATCCTGGGCTTGTGGGCCGGCGCTGGCGGTGAGGGCGCGAAGTTCTGGATGAGCGTGCTGACCGACCTGCGCAACCGGGGCGTCAAAGACGTGTTCTTCCTCGTCTGCGACGGTCTGAAAGGCCTCCGGAAGTGGTCACGAACGTGTGGCCGGCCACGATCGTGCAGACCTGCATCATCCACCTGATCCGCAACACGTTCCGCCTCACCTCCCGCAAGTACTGGGACGCGCTCAAGCACGACATCAAACCGATCTACACCGCCGTCAACGCCACCACGGCCCGGGCCGCGTTCGACGACCTGGCCGACAAGTGGGGCGACCGGTATCCGGCGGTGATCCGCCTGTGGGACAACGCCTGGGCGGAGTTCATCCCGTTCCTCGACTACGACGTCGAGATCCGGCGGGTGATCTGCTCGACCAACGCGATCGAGTCGTTGAACGCCCGCTACCGACGGGCAGTCAAGGCCCGCGGCCACTTCCCCAACGAGCAGGCCGCGTTGAAGTGTCTGTACCTGGTGACCCGGTCCCTGGACCCCACCGGAGCAGGCAGAACCCGATGGACGATGCGCTGGAAACCCGCGTTGAACGCCTTCGCCATCACCTTCAGCGACCGCTTCCCAGCCGCTGAAACCTACTAACCAAGATCGCCGGAAACACCCTTAGCGAGACAGGCCCCTCCGCTCGGCTGGCCGCCGTCACGATTCCCGAGCCTGACCCGCGATCGACAGTTTGTTCGGGCCCGCTGCGGGGGTCTGGGATCGGCCCCTCGCGGCCTAGCCGGCGTGGCGCGGGGCAGGAAGGCCGAACTTGTCACCGCCGAGTTGACGTCGGGGGACCAGGCCCGTTCCACGATGTGCGGACTGACGGCGGAGATGGGCTTCGGGGAGAGGAGTGGTTGACCGGCAGCCGAAGGCGCAAGGACAGCGGCGACGGCGGGGCCAGCGATGAGAGCCGTTCAGGGCCTAACCTGACGCGGTGTCGATCAGCAGCAGCGAGTTCGAGGCGTGCCGGCGGCTTTTCACGTACCGTGCGGGGATCTGGGTCTACCGTTTGGCGATCCTCTTGGCTGTTTTTCCGTGGCTGTTCCGGGCGGCGGGTGTGCGGCTGATGTCCCCACAGGGGGCGGCGATGATGGCTGCCGTTGGCTTCATCCTGGTGTTGGCCGGCCATCGTCTCGTTCTGCGCTCCCATCAGAGAGAGGGGTATCTCGGTGACGGCTACGACCCGTTGCGGCCGCCGGGCGGCCTGGTTGCCCGAGATGTGTTCCGCCTGACGTATTGGTAGCCGCATCGGTTCGACCAGCCTGCGGCGGTTTGCCGGGCTGGTCAGCCGAGCGGAACGACCTGCAACCGGCCCACGTGCCCGTTGCGTGCCCGATGGGGTGGGCGACGACCGTCAACTACGGTCAGCTCCCAGGTGTGACGGCCAGCATAGCGACGCAGCTTAAGCCAGGTGATTGCCGAGCGGCTCCCCACCCGTTCCCCACACTTCCTCAACCGCGTGTGGCCAGTCCGTATTCTGCCAGAGCTCGACAATCAGCTAACGGTCGGTCACCTGCCCTGACAGGCGAGAGGCCGCGGCGTCAGTCGTGTCTTCTGGACAGCCCTCGCCCAACTAACGTAGCCATTTATCGCGTCGCCACCGCCGCCGAGCTCGACGACATCGTGGCGCGTAGCGTCGGTCGCTGCGTTTCCCGGCCGCCCGCGTTTTACCCGTGGAATCGGGCGACGACGGGGGCATGGTCTGGTACGACGGCCTTCTCCCGGCTGCGGGTGGAGGCGCCGATGGAGGTGATGTCATCGACGAGGGAGTCGACGGTGGTCAGCTGGAGTTGGAGGTCGCGGGTTGCCAGGATGTGGTCGATGAGTTCGCCGTTGCCTTGGTAGATGCGGGAGTATGCGCCGGTTGGGGGGAGGCGTCGTCCGAGGTTGTACAGCCGGACGGCGTCGCCTTTGTCGGGGCGGTTGACGTCTCCGTCGGCTGGGCCTTCGAGCAGGACGGTGGTGATGGCGTCCGGGCCGTCGTTGAGGTCGCCGCAGAGGACGGTCGGCATGCCTGGTTGGCCGTCTATGGCGGCCGCGGCGAGGGTCTCGTTGAGGTGTACGCGAAGGGCGACGGCTTCGGCGGTGCGCCGCAGGAGGGCGTAGCCGGCGCCGCGAGCGCGTTCGTCTTCGTTGAGGGGGTAGCGTCGCCCGCCCGGGTAGGTGAGCAGTTTGCTCTTCAGGTGCGCGGTCAGCAGCCGCAGGCCGGCGCCGCCGCAGTCGACGTGTACCTGAAGCGCTCCGCGTCCCATGTGGGTGAGGGTGTCGCCGTCGACGTCGGGGACCGCAGGCAACCCGGAGGGCGGCAGCGCGAGGATCTGCGCTTCTTCGGTGAGGGGATGCCGGGCGAGGACGGCGACGCGGATGCCGCGGCTGTCCGGGTGGGAGGACACGACGGCCTGCCAGGGCTCACCGAGGGCAGCCCGCAGGTCCTGTGCGGCCCGGAGGCTGCCGATCTCTTGGAGGGCGACGACGTCGGCGCCGGTGCCGGCGATCAGACCGGCGAGGTAGGTGAGTTTCGCGGTGTAGGTGTCGGCCGCCGACGTGTCGGTGTCCTCGGGTGGGAACAGGTTCTCGACGTTCCATGTCATGACGATCAGGTTGTTGGCCACCGTCGCTCCCGGAATAGCAGGTGTCGTGCCAGCCTGAGAGTCGCACTCTAGGGCGTCGGATTGTCGCTGATCGCCAGTTCGTCGCCATCTCGACAGGCGCGATCGGCGGCGGGGCAGCGGACCGGCGAGTTCGCCCGGGGCCGGTGGCGCGGACAGGGAATGGCTGTGATCAGTGTTCGTGGGAGCCTTCCCACTCTTCACAGTGGTGACCGTCGATCGACATGATGGGGCGAGATGGTCGCTGTCCACGACGGATGCCCGAGGAGGCCCTCATGCGACTCACCCGACGACTCGCCACATCTGCGTTGGCGCGGCGTGCCATAGCCGGAGCAGCGGTGGCGGTGGTCGCCAGCGCTGGCCTGGTCGCCGTCGACGCCTCGGTGGCTTCGGCGACACCGCCCGGTATTCCGTCCAAGGCGAGCGCCCAGTCGCAGCTCAACGCTTTGACGGTGAAGAGCGAGGGGTCGACGAGCGGGTACTCCCGGGATCTGTTCCCGCACTGGATCACCATCAGCGGGGCCTGCAACACCCGCGAGACGGTCCTCAAGCGCGACGGCACGTCCGTGGTCACCGACAGCAGCTGCGCGGCGACCTCCGGCCGCTGGTACAGCCCGTACGACGGCGCAACCTGGACCGCCGCCTCCGACGTCGACATCGATCACGTCGTGCCCCTCGCCGAGGCGTGGCGCTCGGGCGCCAGCGGCTGGACGACTAGCCGGCGGCAGAGCTTCGCCAACGACCTGACCCGCCCGCAGCTGATCGCCGTAACCGACAACGTCAACCAGGCCAAGGGCGACCAGGACCCCTCCACGTGGCAGCCACCGCTGTCGTCCTACCGGTGCACCTACAGCAAGATGTGGATCACCGTGAAGTACAACTGGGGGCTGAGCCTGCAGTCGTCCGAGAAGTCCGCCCTGCAGAGCATGCTGAACACCTGCAGCTCCTGACGCCCCAAGGAGTCCGCGCGCTCACAGCCCCACACGTCGCCGCCGGGCGGGCTACGACTGAAAGCACGTGCGGGCTTCCGAAGCGAGGAAGCTGATCACCGGATGCCAGTGACGCTGTCATCGGGCGGCAAGCTCAACCCCCGGGCTTGCCGCCTCCACGCCGACACTGGCAGCTGCGACGACAACGGCGGTGGAGCGAGCCATATGACGACCCCATCCGGACGGCTGAGTGGCTGCCGGTCGATAGCGTTGGATCTATGGGGTGAGAGGGCGTAGCCCGGCGGGGATCTAAGGGAGGGGCGTATGGAACCGTGGTCCGTGGCGCAGGTGGACCAATGGCTCGACTGGGTGCACGACCGCCACGACGAGTTCGACTACCGCTACATCTACTTCGCGTACCTGGCGGCTCGTGCGCCTGATCCGCGTGACGACGAGATCACCCTGACTGTTGAGCCCGACGGTGGTGTCAGGTTGCAAGCGGGCAACGACGACCGTGGACTGCGGCTGGCGAACGACGACGAACGGACCCAGTTCGTCAATCACCTACAGCGTCGGTACTGCCGAGACCGATACCCGAGCATGCGCGAGTGGGAGCAAGCCCGGCATGCTGACTTCCTTGAAGAAGCCCAGTGGCGGTACGGACGGTAATACGCGCTCCCATAGCCCACCAGCGCGGGTCGGCGGTGGGATGCCGCCGCAACTCCTGTGACGGAGCGGTGCGTGCCTGCAGCACTGTGCAGGCCAAGTGGTCAGCACACAGGCCGCATGAGCCGAGCGGCGAGTATGTCGAAGCGAGGGAAACCGGATCTTCCCGCAGCCAAATGGCCATCGCCAAAGCGAACGCTATCGCCTGCAGACAGGCGCCCCCGCCTTAACCCGTGACGCTTAGCGAGTCACCCTGGTCGCTCGCTCGCTTGCGGGGCGGCGTCAACAGCTCGGCGAGCGCCGCGATCGCGGACGGCACCAGGCGGTAATAGGCCCAGACCCCACGCTTCTCCCGCTCGAGCAACCCAGCCTCCGTGAGGATCCGAAGGTGATGACTGACGGTCGGCTGGGAGAGGCCGAGCGGCGCGGTGAGGTCACTGACGGACGCCTCGCCCTCAGGAGCGGCCTGAATCAAACTGAGCAGTCGCAGTCGCAGTCGCAGTCGCAGTCGCAGTCGCAGTCGCAGTCGCAGCCGAGCCGGATCGGCGACGGCCTTCAACACTCCCGCGAGCCGTTCGGCATCGGCACGCTTGATCGGCTCGCCGGCAAGCGGCGAGACAGCAGGGGGCAGCGGTCTTCGTGATTCCCAAGCCATGCATCTTGCACCAAACACCATCAACAAGCTGGCGGAACCCAGTACCAGACTTGAGCTACCGCCTGCGCACCCCAAAGTCTCTACAAGATCCGGGGCGGTTCAGCTCGTCGACGAGCGTCACGACCGTCGCCGGGTCGGGTCGAGTTCCGAGGCGAAAAAGCCGACGCGGCCTTCAAGATCTCGTTGGCCCGCTTCAGCTCCGCGTTCTCCCGCCGTAGCCGCCGCAACTCCTCCAACTCGGAGGTCGTCGGCCGGTCGTCACGCTGACCCCGGTCGGCCTCGTCCTGGCGGATCCAGTTCCGCAACGCCTCGTGATGCACCCCAAGCTGGCGGGCCAGCTGGCCGATCACGGGCTTCGGGTGCGACTCCCGATACAAACGCACCGCACGTACACGCAGCTCATCGGGGTACTTCTTCGGTGCTGCCACGGATGACTCCCTTCAGCTCCATCAGAGCATGATCGAAAGCCTCCGAGCTACCGGGGAAACCTCACCGCTGCGGTCTTTGCTGGACGGTGGTGACTCTGGGGTCGTGCGCCTTGCGCGGCTCCGCTACTCTTCGCGCGTGTTGCATTACGACTGGCGAGGAGTGCAGCGTGAACGAGGCAGCCGGAAGTATCGAGGTTTCGTCTGTGGTGCCGCTGCATGTCGACGGACACTTGATCTATCTGACTGGCGCAGTCCTAGACGCACACCAAGGTAGCGATGAGGTTGACGTAGCGTCCCGACCGCTTGATCTTGATCAGGCGCTTGCAGCATTGACGGCTTTTGCGACAAAAGTCGGCGATCGCCTTAAGCAGGCCGACGTCAGCCGACTGGCTGTCGAGTTCTCCTGCGAGTTCGCGGTTGAGTCCGGCAAGTTAGTAGCGGTGCTAGGGAAGGGATCGACGAAGTCTGGCATCAAGGTCGGCCTTGAGTGGGACAGAACCAGGTATGAGCAGCCATGTTAAGTATGGCTGGGAGGACTGCCTCCGGGCAGCCGTGGTGGCCGTCGAAGTTCCTGCGACAAAGGGGGCGCGGCCAGTCCTAGGGACCGGTTTCGTAATCGCACCGGGTTTGGTAGCGACATGTGCCCACGTGGTTGCCGAGCAGGGTCAGCCGCTTCCTGAGATCGTCAGTGCAAGAGCAGTAGACGCTGAGGTTGAGCTCGTTCTTGAAGTATCGGCCGACCGCTGCTTCCGCACGCCTGCTGGGTTGGACCTGGCGTTGCTACAGGTGCGCGAGACGTCCATTCCAACTGACCTTCCGCCGGTGCTCGCGAGTCACGTAGTCGCACTGGGAGATTCACTATGGACCTACGGTCACCCAGCTGGCATGTTCCGTGCAGGTCAATCGGCCACTCTCGACTACGAGGGTCAGTCGCGGCGCAGCGAGGTCGACTCGTTGCGACTACTGCGGGGGCGCGGGACGTGGTTGCCTGAGGGTTTCAGCGGAAGCCCTGTCGTCAACCAGCGCACGGGTGCAGTCTGTGGCATGATCTGCACCTCGGCCAAGACGGGCAGTGCGCACATGTTGCCCATCGACGAGATCGTAGGTCGATGCGAACCGGCACAAGTTGCGCTATCAACGGCGCCAACTATTCACCGCCGCTGGCTCGATTCGCTCACCGATGAACAGATAGGTGCAGGTGAATGGGTATATCCTGGACGCCAAGTCCGTGCCTATCTAGCGCTCGCATCCCGGGCAGCCGCCGCCCATCCGTATAATTTACTATCTGGAGCCGCAACTCCCCCACTGTCCACTGTTTATGTTCGACAAGCTGCTCGGCGCCGAGATGCGGGAGATTCTGAAGTTGAATTGACGCAAGCGCATCCGGCGGACATCGTGTTCAATGGTGAACAGGATGCCATACTTGTCGGCGGTGCTGGCGCAGGCAAATCGAGCCTATTTCAGGTCGCCATAACAGATATTGTAGATCGTTGGCGGGACGGTGAAAGCGTCAATGTTCCTGTCCGTGTGCAGGCGGCAGACATACTCGCCACCGGTCGCCTAGGTGAAGCGATCGCCCGAAGCGTGCGGGCTGAACTAAACTTGCTGGTCGCCAGCGTTTGGTCTGCCGAGTTCTTTGAGCAGCCGCCTTTCTTCGGTGCACGCTGGCTGGTCTTGGTTGACGGCCTTGACGAGATTATGGACACGCACAAGCGGCAACGAGTATTTAGGATGATCGAGGGCCACCGCAGTGGCGCCGGGTGCGTCCACCGATTCATTCTGGCTACCCGTCCCGGAGCAGTAGAAGGCATTGCAGGACCGGAATGGGAACCTTTTCAGTACGAGTTACTTGCCTTTGACGACGAACAGCGACGCCAACTTGTCCAGGGCTGGTTCACCCAGTTGAACGTCGCTGAACCCGGCAATACCGCAGCGGAGTTCATCAAGGAGCTCACGCATCTTGGCTTGGACGAGTTGGGGCGAAATCCGCTCATGGCCACCATTCTATGCCAGCTTTTCATCGCCAGCCCTGACCGTCGCCTTCCGCCAGGCCGATCGCGGATCTTCCAAGAATTTGTTGAACTGCTGCGTGAACGTCAGCACAGCGACGCCGAAGGCGGTGTTCGCCAGCAGCTGCGCCACGCACTAAGCCGCTTTGGTGCGGACGCCGAGCAAGCAGGAGAAAGGCTCATCGCCGAAGGTGAGAAACTTATTGGCCGTCTAGCCGCTGACCGGCTAGACGGTGACACCACCTTGGCAGTTGACAAGCTTGACGACTGGACCCGTGACCTACGCGGTGCAAGTGTCCCGGAGGCGGCTTGGCGAAGCTTGATCGTAGACTACCTTCGGGGCAGTGGGGTTCTGCTCGCTTGGGGCGACGATTTCATGTTCCTGCATCAGACCGTTCAGGAGTATCTGGCTGCTCAGTTTATCCCTGGTGATGCCACCCGTGCTGACGCGGTCTTTTGGGATCTATTCAACAGGTCGGCCGGCGGCAAGATGCTGGCTCCCGTTGCATGGCGGCAGTCCCTTGCCCGGTTTCTCGTCGCTGCTTGGGAAGAGTCGCAGGCGATGGCAAGGGCTCTGCACTCCCTCGCCTCCACTGGTGGCTTGAGCGGAGCCTTGTTTGTGGCTGCGGTTATCGATGACGCCTGCTACGTCTCCCCCGAAACCGTCGCTGCTGCGGTCCGCACGTTGTCCGCCGCCGCCCGCGACACTCGAACTTCGACAAACAGTCGCCATCTTGCCATCGTAACTTGCCTTCGGCTCGATCGTCAGGCAGGACTAAATCTTGCAGCAGAAATCGTTATCGATGAACGGCAAGACCCTGTGCTGCGAAATCCGCTCCTGCGAACTATGGCATCCATGGCGGGAGACGGCAATAACCGGTCGATGGACGACGGCGATGGGAAGGCCATCGGTGGTGACGAGTGGATTATGCGGCAGCTTCTCCAGCTCGAGGGTGTCGATGCTGCGGCTATCCTGTCGGCAATAGCTCGCCACCGTCCGCCACGCAAGCCCAGCCCCCAAGATCCGGGATCCGAACAGCGGCAGCGAGTGTGGGCCGCCGACGCCCTCGCGCGATCCGGAAACACCTTGGGGCGGCAGCTTCTCGTCGACCTTGCAACTGATCGGCGACTTGACGCTGCCGAACGGCGAGCAGCAGCGTCGGCTCTGCATGCCACAGGGGACGGCCGGGGTGCCACCTTACTGCGCAGGCTTGCCCTCGATGAATCCCTGAAGGGCGCAGAACGTCAACTGGCAGTCCACACTCTGCGAGTGACTCCAGGAACGAGATCGCCTGTTAGGCGGGTCGTCAATAGGCTCGGTTTAGGTAGGGTCCTAAACATCGCGCCCACGGTCAGTGTAGTTCTCGAGCCCCTTGTTGCCTGCCACCGCCAGCACTATCCCCGAGCAGATGTGCGTGTCTTGCAGCAGGCCTTCGATGCCGCAGCCTGGTGGCATTCCGGTCAGTATCGAAAGTCTGGCGACCCGTACATCACCCATCCGCTGGCGGTTGCAACCATCCTGGCGAACATGGGCATGGACACCGGAACGCTTGTCGGTGCGCTACTCAGCGGCACGACAGACGGCAGCGGCTACGATGTTGCTCAACTCCGTGAGGAGTTCGGCGGCGAGGTGGCGAGTCTCGTCGATGGAGTTCGGAAGCTCGACCGGCTCCCTTCCGTTGACGACGGTTACGCCACCGTCCGGAAGGTGGTCGGAATTATCGCAGGAGATCCACGTATCTTGGTGATCAAGCTCGCGCGGCGCCTCCATAACCTTCGTACGCTTACTTACGAGGTTCGAAGCGAGCAGGAACGAGTTGCTAGGCAGACTCTCCAACTTTGGACGCCGCTTGCGCACCGCGTCGGCATGAATACGATGCGATGGGAGTTGGAGGATCTGGCGTTTGGGACGTTGTTCCCGAAGCGGTTCGAGGAGATCAACCGGCTGATCGGGGAGCACCAGCCGCAGCGGGAGGCGCTGCTGCGCCAGGTGACCCAGAAGGTGTCCACCGACCTGAAGGCCGCCAAGATCAAGGCGGAGACGACCGGGCGGCCGAAGCACCTCTACTCGATCTACCAGAAGATGATCGTGCGGGGGCGGGACTTCAACGACATCTACGACCTGGTGGGTGTGCGGATCCTGGTCGACACGGTGCGGGACTGCTATGCGGCGCTGGGGGTCATCCACGCCAACTGGCAGCCGGTGCCGGGCCGGTTCAAGGACTACATCGCGATGCCCAAGTTCAACATGTACCAGTCGTTGCACACGACTGTCATCGGGCCCACCGGCAAGCCGGTGGAGATGCAGATCCGCACGTACGCGATGCACCGTGCGGCGGAGTTCGGCACCGCGGCGCACTGGAAGTGCAAGGAGCACAAGGGCACGCCGCTGGTGGGCCCGCCGGCGCACATCGACGAGATGACCTGGCTGCGGCAGCTGTCGGACTGGCAGCGCGAGGCGACGCACCCGAGCGAGTTCCTCGACGCGCTGCGCTTCGACCCGTCCAGCCAGGAGGTGTACGTCTTCACGCCCAAGGGTGACGTCATCCCGCTGCCGACCGGGTCCACGCCGGTGGACTTCGCGTACGCGATGCACACCGATGTGGGGCACAAGTGCATCGGGGCGCTGGTCAACGGCAAGCCGGTGCCGTTGGAGTCGACGCTGTCCAACGGTGACGTGGTCGCGATTTACACCTCGAAGTCCGACACCGCCGGCCCGACGCAGGACTGGCTCGGCTTCGTGAAGAGCCCTCGGGCGCGGACGAAAATCCGGCAGTACTTCAACAAGGAGCGGCGCGAGGAGGCGATCGAGGCCGGCAAGGACGCGATCGTCAAGGCGATGCGCAAGCAGGGCATGCCGTTGCAGCGGATGCTCACCTCGGACGCGCTGATGGCGATCGCCCGGGACCTGCACCTGGCCGACGTGGCCTCGCTGTACGCGGCGGTCGGCGACAGCCAGGTCTCCGCGCAGTCGGTGGTGCAGAAGCTGATGGCGTCCTACGGCGGCGAGGAGGGCGCGGCGGAGGACATCGCCGTGGCCACCTGGCCGCCGCGCAGCCGGCAGAGCAGCGCCGACCCGGGCGTGGTGGTCCACCGCGTCAGCGACGTGTGGATCAAGCTGGCCCGCTGCTGCACGCCGGTCCCGCCGGACTCGGTCTTTGGTTTCCTGACTCGTTCCGGCGGGGTGAGCGTGCACCGCGACGACTGTGCCAACGCGGAGGACCTGCGTGCCCAGGGCGAGCGGGTGGTCGAGGTGAGCTGGAAGCTGACCTCCGCCTCGGCGTTCCTGGTGGCGATCCAGGTGGAAGCGCTCGACCGGCACAAGCTGCTCGCGGACGTAACCCGGGTGCTCTCCGAAGAGCGGGTCAACATCCTCTCCGCCACCGTCACCACCACCCACGACCGGGTGGCGGTGAGCCGGTTCAGCTTCGAGATCGCCGACCCGAAACACCTGGCTCACCTGCTCGCCAGGGTGCGCAGTGTCTACGGTGTCTTCGACGCCTACCGGATGATGGGGGGACTGCACCCGGTTCGGTTGACTCCTGACCTGTGAGGATCTGTTCCTCGCTGGAAGGATGTCTGTCATGCCGAAAGCGTTCCCCCTGGAGTTCCGCCGCGACGTCGTCGCGGTCGCCCGTAAGGGCGAAGCCCCGATCGCCCAGATCGCGAAGGACTTCGGGATCTCCGAGGCTTGTTTGCACCGCTGGCTGAAGCTCGCTGACGTCGAGGACGGCGTCCGCCCTGGAACTACGAGTTCCGAGTCGGCGGAGCTGCGGGAGCTGCGCAGACGCAACAAGATCTTGGAGCAGGAGAACGAGATCCTGCGGCGGGCCGCGGCGTACTTCGCCAAGGAGATCTCCCCAAAATGACGTACCCGCTGGTCGGTGACCTGGCCGCGGACGGGATCCCCGTCGCGGTGACCTGCCGGGTGTTGGGGTTCAGCAAGCAGGCCTACTACGCGTGGAAGAACAACCCGGTCACCCGGCGGGACCTCGACGACGCGTATCTGATCAACGCCGCCCTCGACATCCACCATGATGATCCGGCGTTCGGCTACCGGTTCATCGCCGACGAACTACCCGCCCACGGCATCATCGCCGGCCCGAACCGGGTCGCCCGGTTGTGCTCACAGCAGCGCATCTGGTCGGTGTTCGCCAAACGCAAGGGCCTGACCAGGCGGGCCGGACCCCCGGGTGCACGACGACCTGGTGCAACGCCGCTTCACCGCCGACGCCCCGAACCGGCTATGGCTGACCGACATCACCGAACACCCCACCGCCGAGGGCAAGCTCTACCTGTGCGCGATCAAGGACGTGTACTCCGGTCGGATCGTCGGCTACTCCATCGACACCCGCATGAAAGCCTCCCTGGCCGTCGCGGCGCTGTCGAACGCGGTCCGGCTCCGGCACCCGGCCGACACCGTGGTCCACTCGGACAGGGCAGTCAATTCCGGTCCAGGAAATTCGTGAAAGCGTTGCACCGCAACGGATTGGTCGGCTCGATGGGCCGAGTCGGCGCCTGCGGCGACAACGCCGCGATGGAGTCGTTCTTCGCCATGCTGCAACGCAACGTCCTGGACCGGCAACGCTGGACCACCCGCCACGAGTTGCGCCTGGCGATGGTGACCTGGATCGAGCGGACCTACCACCGCCGGCGACGGCAACAACGCCTCGGACGGCTCACCCCGATCGAGTTTGAGACAATCAACCAGCCCGTACACGCGGCCTGAACCACTCAAACCCGCGAGTCAACCGAACCCGGGGCAGTCCCCTATGTCCGCTGGCATGGTTGAGGCTGGCGTACCCCGCCCTGCCTGCTGGCGCGGCCAGGCAAGATCAGCAACCACAGTCAGTAACAGCAGCAGCCTTTCCTCGTAGAACTCGCACCAGCCGAATTCGCGACCCTGCCAGGTGGCCGTTGATCTCCGCTTGCAGTACGGCGGTGAACACGTCGTTGCCCTGTCCGGGTGAAGATGGCGGCAGGACCGATGTATAGACGGCCAGACGTGGCGGACGTTCAACGTTGGCCCCCCGTTTACCCCCCGAAAACCCAGGCCGAATGTTGACGAAGAGTGACAAGAGCCGGTGAGGCCTTGGCGGCGTACTTGCAGCTCAACGACCATCTCAGGCAAGTAATGACAAGCACACTCCGGCTACTTTCCGTTACAAGGGGTCTTGACAACCAATGACAAGTCCTGAGGGGACTCGACAAGAGGCTGTCGTGGGTTCAAGTCCCCTCGTGTTGGTGGTCTTTGCGGTCAGACGCCGGCGAGGGTGAGTAGTCGCTCCATCTCGGCCACGGGGAGCGTCGCCGCAGCAGCCGCCGCGTGCGCCACCCATTCGCTCGAATCCGCGAGCAAGACGCGACGCACGTGGACCGGTAGGTTCGGGTGGCCGGCGACTTCATGGCGAACCGTGCTGTCCGGGTCGGTGGCCAGACGTCCGGCCAACTCGACGGGCAGATCCGGATCTCGGGGTGCTAGGCATCGCATGCGCGGGTCCGGGTCGGTGGCGAAGCGGCGTAGGGTCTGCGGCGGGAAGGTGAACACGTCGGCCGGACGCCAGCGCGTCTTGTTGTCCGGCCCGAACTCACGGTCGATGCGTTCGGCTGTGGCTGGGTCCACCAGGTGCGGGGCGTGCGTGGCCATGCTGGTGCGTACGCCCCTGTCGTCGTCGTTGAGCAACCGGATCACCGCGTCGGCCGGCAGTGTTCGGCCGCGTGCAGCGGAGCGCCGGAAGCAGATGTATGGCGAGGACAGGTGCGGCAGTGGGTCTGCGGTGACCCAGTCCAGCCGAAGGTGCTGCAGCTCGGCGACGGCCATGTGGTCTTCG
Organism: Micromonospora chalcea; assembly: GCF_002926165.1. GTDB lineage: Bacteria > Actinomycetota > Actinomycetes > Mycobacteriales > Micromonosporaceae > Micromonospora > Micromonospora chalcea. The sequence continues at coordinate 69,801 of NZ_MAGP01000093.1, forward strand.
ACCAGCTGCAACAGCGCAGTGTCGTCGAGTTCGTCGTCGAGCAGGTCGGCCAGCGGGCGGTCGCTCTGCTGGATCTGCGTATAGATCCGGTGGCGTACCGGCTCGGGTGTGTCCCGGCGGCTGAAGACACCCACGCGGACGTTCGCGCTGGGATCCTCGGCGAGCAGGTCCCGTACTCCTGAGGGAAGCTGTGGGTGTTCGGCGACCTGCCGGCGAACATGGTGGTCGGGGTCACCGGCGAGCTTTTTGGCCAGTTCCGGGGTCAGGTCTGCGTGGCGTACGGCTCCGGCGCGGGTGACCGGATCGGCGAGCAGTCCCGCCACGAGGTCGGGCGGCGGTACCGGATGCGGTAGCCGGGCGTAGTAGGTCGAGCAGGCAGCCGCACGAACCTCGTCGACGGAGTCGGTGAGCAGGAGCCGCCGGACCGGTCCGGGGGCCTGCGTCCACCACCGTGCGAGGGTGGCCCGGACCGGCGGGTCAGGGTCCGTGGCGAGCCGGGCGAGCAGATCGGCCGGTACGTCGTCGCGTTCGGCGAGGTGTCCCCGTACCAGCCTGTCCGGATCGTCGATGAGTCGCTCGTACCACTCGCGGGGCGCGCCACGGGCGCCGACAACCAGGGCAGCCCGGACGGCGGGATCGGCGTGGGCAGCCAGCCGCATCCGGACGGCGTTCGGCAACTGGCGGTTGAGCGCGAGCGAGCGCAGCAGCCAGTCATGACCCGAGGCGAGGACCTCCTCGATCATGTCCGGGGTCAGATCGGCGCGCTTGGCCACGTGGCCGAAACCGCGCCGGTAGCGCACCAGCCGGCGGACCAGCCCGGTCGGCAGCGCCGGGTTCTCGGCGAGACCGTCGAGCACCTTCGTCAGGTGGACCGGCGTCGGCTCGTCTTCAGCCATCCGCCGCCCCTTCCAGATCCGTTGCGCCCCGTAACGAGTCTCGCAGGTGCAGTACAGGCGGGACCGCCCCGGGCTCCGTGTCGTTTTCGTTGTCGAACGGTCCGCTGTTCCAGGTCCCCATGAAGCCCCCCAAGATCGGTTGCGCCGTATTTCCGCACCGGCCATCGACAAGACTCCACCGAACACGAAGGCGGCTATGGTGCCCGGATGGCGATCGACAGGTCGGGGCAGCGGCGGCCGGAGACGGCATCGTCCGACCTCGACGCGTACCTGAGTGAGTTCCGGGCGGGCGGCAATTCGATCGCTCGGGTCTTTCATGCCGCGTGTGCGCGGTGCGGTGGGTCGGAGTTCGGCATGAAGTAACCTCTAATGGCCGGACACAGTGTCCGGTCGCAGGTGGTCACTTCAGCCGGTGCGCCGTGGCGGGACGTGCCGTCGTGTTACGGCTCCTGGCAGGTCGTGATCACGTGGGATGTCAGCGTCGACGTGACTGAGGCCAGGCTGCCGGTGGGGCTGAGGCAGTCGCGTCGCTCGAGCTGCTTTCGAGGTAGTTGGGGGGAAGGGCTGGGACGGTCGGGGGTGGACCGCTTGGTTCGGCGCTCCACCCGATCGTTCAGTCAGAAGATGAGATCAAATGCTGACCAGTTGGATCCGATGGTGGTGCAGCTGGTTTGAAGCGTCCGGTGCCGTTGCCATGGGAGAGGTAGAGCTCTTTGGTGGTGCTGTTGCGGGCGGTGATGTCGGCGTCTCCGTCACTGTCGAAGTCGCCGGGGAGGAGACGGCATCAAAGGCGGCGATGCTGGTGATGCCGGTTTGGTCACGGGCCGAACGTGTCTCCCTGAGCAAGGGCGTGAGTGAACTGCGGGGCGGAACGACGCTGGCGGCGAACAGTCAGGCCCAGGCGGGTTCTGTGGAATGGGGCCGGCCCTGCTGCTGTTCTTCTATGCGCCTGTGCCTACGGTGAAGCGCGGAGCGACCGGATCGATCGCCCGCGCGGGCATCCGGCGGACGAATAGGGAGGCGCTCGGGTCCGGCGAAATGCCGGACCCGAGCGCGGTGGATCTCTTTCAGCGGTGAACGGCCGTCACCCCGCTGACCGTCGTCGGCGTGGTTGCCCCCTTCCGGGTGCCGTTGCCGAGCTGGCCGAGCAGGTTGCCGCCGTACCCGTGCACATTCCCGTCGGTGTTCACCACGAGACTGTGCAGCAGGCCGCCGGCGATCCAGCCGGCGCCTGTCAGACCGCTCGCCTTCACCGGCGTGGAGCAGTGCAGGCCGCAGTCGCGGTCGTCACCGAGCTGGCCGGAGGCGTTGCTGCCCCAGCCCCACACCGTGCCGTCGCCCTTGACGGCCATCGCGGTGGTGCTGCCCGCGTCGATCGAGACGACACCGCTGATGTTCACCTTGAGGGGCGTCGTCTGGCTGTGCGCTGCGTCGGGGTTGCCGATCTGCCCGTGGTTGCCGTCGCCCCAGGCCCAGACCGTGCCGTCGGACTTCAGCGCGTACGTGTTGTTACCGTCCGCGGCGATCAGCACGACATTGCTCAGGCCCGGCACCTGCGTGGGAGTCGCCGTGGAGCGGTGGTCGCCCAAACCGAGCTGCCCGTCCAGGCCGTGACCCCAGGTCCACACCGTGCCGTCACCCTTGAGCGCGACTGAGTGACCGGCCAGCCCGGGAGTGCCGCCCGCGGCGACCTGCACCACGCCGGTCAGACCCGGTACGGCCGCCGGCTTGGTCGCGGAGAGGACTCCGGTGCGGCCGAGCTGCCCGGCGAGATTCGAGCCCCATGCGGCCACGGTGCCGTCTGACTTGAGGGCGAGCACGTGGTCGTTACCGGCCGCGATCTGCTTGGTCCCGGTCAGGCCGTCGACCTGGACCGGCCGCCGGCTCTGGAGCCGGCTGCCGTTGCCCAGCTGACCGAGCAGGTTCTCACCCCAGGAGTGGACGACTCCGGACCTGGCCAGCGCGTAGGAGGACGCGTCACCGGAGGATACCGCCAAGATCCCGGACAGGCCGGAGACCGGTACGGCCGTGGTCTCGCTGAAGATGCTGCCGTTGCCGAGCTGGCCGAGCAGGTTGTCGCCCCACGCCGACACGGTGTCGTCGTCGTTGACCGCCAGGCTGTGCCCCTTGCCGGCGGCGACCGGCGGCGCGTAGATGATCCGCACCTTCTGGTCACAGGAGGCGGAGTTGCCGGAGTCGTCGGTCGCGGTCCACTTCACCGTGGTCTCGCCCAGGTGGAACAGGGCAGGCTGGTTGCTGTTCACGCTCGGGTTCGGGTCGGCCACGTCCCGCGCGCTCGCCGTCCCGATCGACGGGTTCAGGACGCGGTAGGTGGCGTCGTCCGGGCAGGTGATCGTCGGCGGGGTGGAGTCCCTGACCGTCACCTGCTGCGCGACGGTGGTCCGGTTGCCGGACGGGTCGCGGGCGACCCATGCCACCGTCGTCACGCCCAGCGGCAGCAGTGCCGGAGCGTTGTTGGTCAGCGTGACCGTGTCGCCGTCGGCGTCGGTCGCGGTCACGCCGGGGATCGGGCCGGAGTATCCGCCGGTGGTGTTGGCCTCCAGAGTCACCGGCGCCGCGCTGATCGTCGGGATGGTGTTGCCACCGCCGGTCTCGCCACCGCCTTGCCCGCCGGTGCCGCCGCCGAATCCGCCACCCGGCAGCGGCAGCGGGATCTGCAGGCCCTCGCAGTACCCGCGGTCGACGATCGCGACGTAGAACGGGTCACCGTCGAGGAGCCGGTCGCCGGCGTAGTAGAGGTTCAGCCGGTTTCCGGCCTCCTGGTTGTGGCTGCTCAGCACCGGTCGCACCGCGACGGCGCGGGCCGGGCCGGGGAAGAGGGAGGCCTCGTTCTCGTACGTCTTGAGGAACGGGAACTCGTCACAGTCGTTGGTCAGGCCGTCGGTCCGCAGCGAGGTGTAGTTCGCGCCGTACCCCTGCCGGCACATCGTCCGGACCCGATCCCGGGCCGTGTTGTTCACCTCGCCGTGACCCCAGTAGTCCCGCTGGTGGTAGTTGCGGTGCAGCGGTCCGTTCGAGCCGAATTCGTCGCCGGGGACGTACGTACCGACGGCTCCGGGGTAGGTCCTGGTGATGTCCTCGAAGGCGTCCTTAATGAAGCAGGTCGACTCGGTCATGCCCTGCGACGGGCTGCAGCTGAGGGTGATGTGCGACCGGGTCTGGGTGAACAGGCAGCCACCCGAGCCGAGGCTGTTGCCGTAGGACGCGCTGTCACACCGCATGTCGTCCTTGGGCAGCGGGTTGTGCGAGTCGGAGACCATCCCGCTGAGGTGCGTGCCGAGCAGATCCGGGGCGAATGCGTAGTAGCCCTTCTTGTCCTGCGGATTCGTGTCGCCGGACCACGGGGTGGTGGTGGTCGGTATGTAGAACAGCGACTCGGCGACGCTCTGCCCGTAGAGAACCTGGATGTACGGCGGGCTCGGCTCGCCACACGAGGAGCCGGAGTCCAGCGACACGCAGTTCGGCGACAACCGATAGGCCAGCCCGGGCGCGATCGTGGCCCAGCGGGCGGCGTTCTTGACGTCGACGTCCCAGTCGGTCAGCTGCACCTGGACGTCGGCGTACCGCTGGCCGTTGTAGCCGCGGATGACGTACGTCAGCAGGAACTGCACGTCGGCGATCGGCGCGCCGGTACCCCGCTCGAGGATCGGGAACGTCCAGTCGTCGGAGTAGCACGACGAGAACTTGTTCTTGTGGAAGTACTTGTTGTCGAAGTCGTCGTCGTGCACGGCCCGGCACTCGTCCAGCGTGGCCCAGTCCTCGTTGCCGAGCGGCGCGACCGCCGGCAGCAGCGACGATCCCTCGACGCTGTAGTCGTCAGTCGCCTCCTTGGCGCGCTGGATCGCGTCTTCCGGCGTGTCGATCTGCTGCTCGGCCTGCTGTCGAGGCTTGTCGGCGTTCTCGGCCACCCGACGCCGGAGCTCGGGTAGGTGTTTGCGCGCTTCTTCGCGGCTGCTGAACGAGAAGCCCTGGGTGATGTAGTCGGAGTCGGACGGGGCAGCGGCCGCCGGAGAGCCGACAGTCGCGAGTGCGGTCACCGCCAAAACAAAAGCGGATAGATAAGGTCCGATTCTCATGCGGCGGAGTTTAGGCATCAGCATTCTTCGGTGTCTGTCCGCTACAGTTTCGTCCATGACCGAGGTGCTGGAGGACCCCGAGGAAGTCGCCGATGTGCTACACGGGACCGAATTGGAAGGCCTCCCGGTCGAGGAGGGCCTCGGCGATACGCTGGTGATCACGGGTCTCGACTCGGGCCGGCTGCTCCCTGCCTGGCAAATCGCCCGGGCCGCGCTAGGCCGCACCGGCCGGTGGCCCGTTCTCACCCGGATCGACGAGCAGTGGCAGGACGTCGATGCGGAACAGGCTTCATCTGATATGGATGGCGTCGATCCATGGATGATCTATCGCTGGGCAGGGTTTAATTCGCGAATCCCGCCCGAAGAGGCGCATCTGTGGCTGCCCGACTTTCTCGATTTTCCCGACCCGTCTTTGGAACGTTCCCTGGCCGCTGTGGAGCGCTCGACGTGGGAGCGGTTGCTGGCCGACCCGGTCGCCCTCGATCAGGCGCAGCGCCGGGCGGATCACCTCGTCGGGACCGGTCGATGGTTCACTCCGCCCGGCGGCGCCCAGCGGGTGCTGCTGCCGACCCCGGTCCAGTGGCTGGCGCCGGCGTGGCTCGACTACCACGGTGCGACGGCGAAGGCGGCCCTCCCCGACCTGGGCGATGACCCGGGCCGCCGGGCTCTGGCGGCGGCGATCCGTGAGTGGGAACGCGAGTGGGGTGCCGAGCTGGTGGCCTCCTGGGGCACCATGTTGCAGTTCGTCACCACCCGTCGGCCGGCGTTGGGTGAACCGGCGTGGCAGCTGGCTCTGCAGCACCTGGCGGTCGGCGGCAGCCTGGAGTCCCCGCCCTGGGAACTGGCCCTGGCCCTTACCCGATCGGACGCCTGGTTCCTGCACGACCGACCCTGAAGCGCTGCGCCTGCTCGCTCGCCGCCGGTGGCCGAGGCGGCTCGGCACGCGCGGTGATGCCGCGCAATCAGCCGCAGCTGGCGCTGCCAAGCTGAGCGAGTACCTCCGGCGGAGCCACCCCGACCGGAAGCGGCCGACGTTCGGTGTGCTTGGCACCGGCTGGACGGGCCGTACTCGGCGGTCAGCGCGGCGAGGTGTGGGTCGAGGTGGTCGCGCCACCAGATGCTCATGCCGGTTTGGGGGTCGTGACCCGCAGTGTCTCCCAGGCCCGCCAGAGCGCGTACAGGCGGGAGATCGCCTCGGGGTGCGCCGCCCACGCATCGCGGGCACCAGTTGATCCCGCTGGTCGGCCTGGAGGCGAGGCGCCGCTCGACGACGTGGGCGAGGTAGCCGCCGACCGAAGGCCTCGACGTTGCGGTAGACCGGCTCCGGGCCGACCGGCTCCGTCGCCACCGTCTCGACGGCTGGCCGGGTCGTCGGCGAGCTGGCCGAGCAGCGCGTTGAGGTCGGCGACGGCGTCGGCGGCTGGCCCGGCGTTGGGGGTGGTCATGAGGCTGGCCCCGGTGGGACGTCGGGGGAGAGGGCCAGTCGGTGCGACCGGTGGGGTCCCAGTGAGCGATCGACGCGCGGATCGCCGCCGCGTAGGCCCGTCCTGCCAGGGAGCGGTGCGGGCGAGCGCGGGCGGGGCGCCGGAGGCGTACACGACCATCCGGCCGCGGGGCAGGGCGTGCAGGTCGGAGACGTCGAGGATGCGCTGGCGCCGTGCAACCCGACTCGATGCAGCTTGCCGCTGAGGTGGAGAGACCGACGAACCAAGTGGCCGACCTTCAGCAGACCCATGCCGAGCGCGGCCACGCTGATGACGGGGGCGATCGGCCACCGTTGTACTCCACGGTCGAGGAGCGGATGTTCACGTACCTGTTGCCGACTTTCCCGCGCCTGGCAGGCGGGTCGGCATGTCTCGATGGCATTGGTGCGAGCAATGGCGGCGCGACGACGAAGCAGCTACCCGCCTGACCACCCTCTGGTATGGCTGGGAACAGGCCCGACTGCAGGTGAACGGCATGCTTCCCCGCGGCTCAGAGAACTTGACTACCCGTCCTCTACGGCGACGACGGGCTGTTCCGCATCTGCTCTGCAAGCGATGATCTTGTTTTGGCGCGACACCACCCATCGTCGGAGGTGCCGGCCGTGCCCGCGCCCGAGAACTGGTGGAGTTGGTGGGACTGAAATCGCGTCGATCGGCCAGGCAGGATCGGGTGTGCGGCGACCGACGCGCAAGCTGGGCCCTCCTGCAGCTAACCTCACTGGTTGAGCAGCCACCCGACGAAGGCGCGGGTGGCGCCTGCGACTGCGCTGCCGATCGCAGTGAGCATGAGACGAACCCGCAGGGTCTTCAGCCGGCGGTCGGTGTTGTCTCGCATGGTTTCCTCCTGGTCCTTGCGTCGGTGCTTGGCTTATCCTTGACAGCGGCTTTTCGCCGCCGAACCAGTTGCGATGAGTGCGGTCGGGGTGGAGGGGTGTAGATGCGCGCGGACGATCGGTGACGATGGGCCGCGATGGATAGCGACGGCCGCAGTTCGGCACGACGCCGGGCACGCGGTATTAGTCGGGCACCGCTGGAGCCAGGGGCGCTCAAAGACCTCAAAGATGCGATCTACCGTCTGTACGTGGATGCTGGTCGGCCCACCCTTGACCTGATCGCCGCTGACGTCACCGGTCTGGCCGACGAACTCGACCTCCCGGGCACCCCCGGCCGTGACACCATCAACCGGATCATCGGAGATGCGCGTCTTCCGCCGGTACGTGAGGACACGGTCGCGACCGCAGTGGTCCTCGCCCAGGCGGCTGGTCGACGGGACACGGCAGCAATTGCCGCAGACATCAGCAAACTCTGGACGCGGGCGGCCGGGACGCCTGTGGACAGCAGGTTCGGGCAGCCGGTCCGGCAATGTGACCCGCTGGCGCTCGAGGTGCACCCCGCGATTCAGATAGGTCGTTCGCTACCGCCGTTGCCCCCGTACGTCGAGCGCAGACACGACCACGAGTTGGCAAAGGTCGTTAACGAAGCCTCCTCGGGCAGGAGCCGCATCGCGATGCTCGTGGGAGCGTCCTCTACGGGAAAGACACGCGCCTGCTGGGAAGCGATCCAGCGTCTGCCCGCGCAGTGGCGCGTATGGCACCCGTTCGACCCAACCCGGCCCGACGCCGCCGACCAGCATCTCGCGCAGGTCGCCGGGCATACCGTGGTCTGGTTCAACGAGGCGCAGCACTACCTGCTCACGCCCGATCCGAGGCTAGGGGAGCGCGTAGCAGCCCGATTGCGGACCCTACTGCGTGATCCAGCGCGTGGACCTGTACTGATATTGGGAACAATCTGGCCGTACTACTGGGATGCGTTGACAGGTCCGCCGCCTGCGAATGATCTTGATCTACACGCGCAGGCCCGAGAGCTGCTGATCGGCGCCGACATCACTGTGCCGGATGTTTGGGCACCAGACGAGGTGCGGCAGCTTGCGGCGGCGTCCGACGAGCGTCTGCGGGATGCCGTCGAGAACGCCGAGGCCGGGCGCATCACGCAGTACCTAGCCGGCGTGCCCGAACTGATGCAGCGATACCGCAATGCACCACCATCGGTCCGAGCTGTCCTCACCGCCGCTATCGACGCGCGCCGCCTCGGGCATCCGCTAGCCCTGCCGCACGAGTTGCTCGCGAGAGCAGCGCCCAGCTACCTGGCTGATGTCGAGTGGAACCAACTGGCCGACGACTGGTGGCAAGAGGCTCTCGCGTATACCGCTAAACCGTGTCACGGCATCGCGGGGCCGCTGATCCGGATCCGTCCTCGCCCCACTGAACGTAGCGCCACGTCTCTTACTTGTTATCGACTTGCCGACTACCTTCAGCAGCGCGGCGCAGCGGAGCGCGCGTCTATCTTCCCGCCAGCCGGGTTCTGGGACGCCGTGGCAATCTCCGTCAGCGACCCGGTTACTCTACGCAGCTTCGGTGACCACGCGGAGCGCCGCGGGCGGTACCGGCGTGCCGCTGCGCTCTACCAGCTCGCGGTCCAAGGTGGAGATAACGAGGCTCGCTGGACCTTGGCCGCATTGCGAGAACGCGCCGGAGATCAAGCCGGCGCCGCCGCGTTGCGGCAAGGCGGCACTACAACAGCTGCCGACGAGGCCGGTGAGCTATCTGCGAGCGCGGAACTGCGTGAACGGGCAGGGGACCTGCCTGGCGCAATCGTTCTGTACCGGCAGGCAGCCGATCGCGGGGATGCACAGTCCTGGGACAAGCTGGTGTCGCTGCTAGAGCAGACTTCGGACGCGAACGGCGCGCTGGCCGCGGCATTGCGGGCCGCGGACCAGGGCCAAACATCCGCGCTCAAGGTACTCGCGATCACTCGCGACCGGCTGGGGGACTTGGCCGGTTCAGAACAGGTTGCACGCCTCGCAGCCGATCGGGGCGACGCGACGATATTCACCACGCTCGGTGCGATCCGTGAACGTCTCGGCGACATGAGCAGCGCCAGAGACCTGTACCAGCGAGGTGCTGACCATGGCGATGCGTACGCACTCTGGTGTCTGTCCGAGCTTCTTCGGCGGACTGGCCTCAGGGACGAGGCGGAGAGACTCCAGCAGGCTATTGACAGCGGAACGCCGTCCGCGCTGATGACCCTTGCCGCCCTACGCGAACAGATGGGTGACTGGTCGGCCGCTCGTCAGCTGTACCAGCGGGCATCCGACCGAGGCAGTGTCGCAGCGTTGCTCTCGCTGGCCGCCCTCCACGAGCGCGACGGCGACCTCGACGCCGCAGAGAAGCGATACCAGCAAGCCATCGAGCAGGGCGACGTGACCGGCTTGTGGTCGCTGGCCGGCCTGCGCCACCAATCCGGCAACCTCGTCGGTGCCATCGATATGTATCGCAGAGCCGCCGATCACGGAATCACCGCAGCCTTGATCTCGCTGGCCGAACTAGCTGAAGAACAGGGTGATCGGGTCCAGGCGACGAACTGGGCGCAACTGGCCACTGACCAGGGCGACAGTGATGGCCTCGCCATGCTGATCCGGCTGCGCCACCGAGCGGGAGACCACGCCGGCGCGGCCCGCATGGAACGCTTCGGATTGGAGGACGATGGCAGCCCCGCCGCTCACCTCGAATGAGGGACATCAATCCTCCTTAAACCTGGCCGCTCAGCGCCCGCAGGGCATCCCTGGAATCTCGGCTTCGGCCCACGCGTCTCTCCACGGCCGCGGCGAGCGTGGGCGAAGGTGCGGACGCGGACACGCGGCAGCGGACGCTACGCGGCAGATGAGGGCGGTGCCCGGGGCGGCCTTCCCGGTGAAAAATTCCCGTTGCGGAACTTAACCGCGCACGCGAAGCGCGCCGGGTTTGAGTGCTCATGACAAACCTTGCACGGTGGCTCAGTGTCGCCAGGATTTCAGGAACGACTAAGCGGAGACACCGATGAATAGCGAGGTTGCGGCCGTCGTCGTCGCTGTCGCAGGCGTTGCGGGAACACTCGCTTCAGCTGTGATCACACAGGTCCTGGTGATGCGTGCACGATCACGCGAGGTTGAGGTTCAGAACAACCACCGGCGAGAAGATCATGAGCAAGCGCTGCAGAATGCACAGCGCGCCGAGGTCAAGACCGCCATCGCCAGCTACATTGAAGCTGCCCAGCACTTGCAGACCCAGCTCTACGCGCGCGAGCACGGCCGGGACTTCGAGGATGTAGCGCTGCTCGTCGAACAGATCTGGCTTGCCCATGCGCGAGTCGACATCCTCTGCTCTGACCGACTACGCCTGCCGCTCGTACAGCATGCGCAGGCCCTCAACGAGGTGGCCCGCCACGAAGAACGCCATGAGGACTGGTGGAACTACGTCCTTCCGTATAAGCGAGCTTTAATGGACTCAATTCGTGATGAGCTGAGACGGTCGGATTAGGGCGTGTCCTGTCGATCATGGGAGCCAGATGACGGCAGCGATCAGGACGAGGCCGGCTCGGTAGAGGGATGCGCGTTTGGCGTATCGCGTTGCCAGGTCACGCCACTGCTTGAGCCGGTTGAAGCAGCGTTCCACGACGTTGCGCTTCTTGTAGATCACCTTGTCGAAGGCCGGTGGTCGCCCGCCGTGGCTGCCCTTGGCGGCCCGGCGAGCGACCTGGTCGCTGCGTTCCGGGATGACGTGCCGGATCCCGCGCGATCGCAGGGCTCGCCGGGTCGAGTCATGTGCATAGCCCTTGTCCGCGATCAGCACCTCCGGTCGCTTGCGGGGCCGACCCGGCCCGGGCTCGTTGACGCGGATCGCGTCCAGCAGCGCCAACAGCTGCGGGTTGTCGCCGGCTTGGCCGGGGGTGAGCAGGATCGACAGCGGCCGTCCGCGTCCGTCGACCGCGAGGTGAATCTTCGTGCTCAACCCGCCGCGGGACCGGCCGATGGCCTCGCCATCTTGCGCACCAGGTTGCCGGGGAGCCCCCCTTTTTTGCGGGCGCCAGCGGCATGCTGGTGCGCCCGCACGATCGACGAGTCGATGCTGATCGTCCACTGCACCGGCGTGCCGTCGTCATGCACCTGCGCCGCCGCGAGGATCCGATCCCATGTCCCGTCAGCGGTCCAGCGCACCCGCGGCCAACCAGCACGCCGGCAAGCCCGCCGGACCTTCACCTGGACCTAATCAACCCCATCTCAAACACGCACTTAGTGGAATTCGTTGCGTTGGTGAGTCCGGTCACCGATCTGCTGGCCGTAGATATTGCCGGCCACATGCACGGTGGTCCCAGCGGGAGCCTCGCGGAGCAGATCGCGCGCCGCCGCAAGAACCGCCGGATCGCTGGCGGCCTCGGAGGCGACCAGATCCGCGCCGAGCAGTTCCTGCCACTGGCCCGGCAGGGTCTTGTCGGCGTACAGCTTCCCCTGGGCCTCGGGCCGGTCCGCGAAGAGCTCACGAAGCCGGTCCTTGAGCGCGGCATAGGCGTCCTGCACCGCGCTGCTCGCGGTCGCGCTCACACCGGCCGACGCGCCCGCCGCCAACGCCGTGACAATCAAATCCACCTCGGACAATGTCACCACCTCCTGACCACCAGTCAACCTCGGCCTTGCCACCCTTGACCAGCCGCCGATACGGTGAGCTCCGACGAGGCCGCTCGGGCGCGTCCCCCTACCGCCCAACGGTCCGACGAGGGCGACTGCATCGACGAGGGAATTGTCCCGGCCGGCAGGCTGCGGCCAGGAACTGCCTCGGTGGTGCCACCCCGACGCTGTCAATGTCCACGATGGCGGTGGCGGGCCCGCCCCGAAGGGGCGCCCGTCGGGTCGCCTTCGCCGTCGCCTCTGAATCCCGCTTCAGACAGGGGTACGTGCCGACAGGAGGAGTAATGGACGGCCACATCTTGATCCGCCTGTACTGGATCCCGCACGACGGCACCGGCCGCCTCCTGGTGCACCGGCACATGCCCGGCCGCCAAGAGTTCTGGGAATCGAGTCGAATCAGCGAGTCCACGGTGGCAAAGATCGACGCCGGCGCGCAGGACACCACCGAATGGCGGCGCCTGCTGTGCGGCATGCCGCTGGGGACGCTCACCGTCACTACCGCTGCGGGGCCCGTCGCGCTGTATCTACTGGGCCAAGAGGGCATGCGGGCCAGCCAGGCGCGGTTGGGTTTGGCACGGACGATCGCTGACGTGTCCATCCGGTCCTCGGAGGTGGCCGGCACCGTCGCGCTCGGCGACGGTCTGCTCAGCATCCCCCGGAGGGAGCGGCTGGCGGTGGGCATCCTGCCCGTCTTGCGCCGGACGCTCGCCGATCTAGCGCCGACCCCCCGTCTGACCAGCCCGGCACTGAAACTTGCCGAACCCGGCGAAATCGTGCCAGCGCACGAACTTCGGTTGCGCCTTGCGCAGGTGATCCGATTGTACGACGTCCGAGGTGGACAGATCGGGAACCACAACCTCCAGGTCAACCGCTTCGTGCTGCGTGGACCGAAGCAGAGACTGGACTTCGCGCCGGTGTTGCGGAACGCGCCGGTCAAGGCCGCGATGCACACGCTGCTGGCCGACCAGACCAACGCCCACCTTCGCCACGAGTTGGCCGACGCGCTCCGCCACGGCGCGACCGGATGGACCGTCAGCGCACAGCCACTCCTGCTGTCCGCGCGGAGCACACAGCCCGGTTTCTTCGAGCAACTGCTGGCCTTCGACGTGCACGGCCTGCAGGTCGGAAACCAAGGCACCCAGCACAACACGTTCGTCTACACGGTCGTCGCCGTCCCGACGGCCGCCGCCTTGCTCCGGGCCCACCCCGAGCTCGCCGTGGACCTGGCCGACTACCTCTGTCCACCTGTAGGCGGCGATGGCGACCGAGGCGCGCTGCGTTCCCGGATCGACCACACGCTGGCAAACCTGAACGTCGACTGGGACCGCAACCGCAACTGTAACTACGACAGCCCTCGTCCCGGCGCTGAGCTGCACGTGTTCCGCACGGACGGTATGACGGTCGGCCACCACAACCGGATCCGCACCGTCAAGGAGATCGCCATACACGCTGAACCTCAAGGGCTGCCACCGCACCGACCACCCGAGAGACGACACGGCATCGCCGGCCCCTGACCGGCATCGCCCCGCTGGCAGCTCGGGCGGCCACCCGCGGCGGGCCGGCGGGACGCTCCTATGGGGACAGGCGGTCTGCGTGCCCGTCGTGAGGATCTGGTGCGGGGCGACCGCTGGCAGGGCCTGCTCCTCGACGTCACCGCCGCGCCCCGGTGTCCCGGGATCGTGGTGGAGGTGACCGGGGGTGGGCGTCTGCAGATCCGGCAGGGGCCGACGGTGGTGTTCCTCGCTCGGCTCGACGCGGGCCACTACCACGTCGACTACCGGCGGCTGCCGGGCTACGACCCGATCTTGCCGCCAGTGCGGTCGGCGGATGCGCGGCGCATCGGCGGGGGCCCGGCAGAGGATCGTGGTTTGCGGTGGGTGTACCGGTTCGCGGATCTGCTCACCGCCAGCGGGGTGGGGCCGCTGTATCCGGGCCGGTGGTTGTTGCAGCCCAGCGCACCGAACCTGCGGTACGTGGAGGCAGCCGCGTCGGTCCGGAAATCTGCCGGGACCGCCGAGCGGTGGTCCGAGCTGCTGGTTGACGACGATGCGGGGCAGCTCGACTGGTACGTTCACGGCGGCAGCGGTCTCGTCCTGGCCATGCGTCCGATGTCCCGGGCCGACGACGCGCGGGTGAAGAGCTACCGCAAGCAGGTCCGCAGCGGCACGCTGCCGCCGATCCTGTTGTGGTGGGTGAGCGTCCTCGACTCGTACCTTCTTCTCGACGGGCACGATCGGCTGGCCGCCTGCCTGGCCGAGGTGGTCGAGCCACCCCTGATGACCCTGACGGCGGTTGTCGACGCCGACGAGGTGCAACGGTGCCACGCCTGGTCGGTTCGCCGTCACGCCGAGACCAGCGCGCACATCGAGCGTGAGATCTCCAAGGGCACGCCAGGGGCCGCCGACGCGCTGGTGGCTGAGCGAGGGCGGTTCGCCGACGAACTCGTGGCACCGCAGCTTCGGGCGAAAACCAGCAGGGCCTGGATGCTCCCCGGCGGAGTGGCGCAGTGGGAGCATGTGGCAGCCGTGACCGATCTCGCCCGGGTAGAGAACCATCGTTGAGATCGGCGGTTCACGAGACGGGCGGTTCAGGGGTGGCCGGGCCTGGTCAGCCTCGACGTCGGCCCGGAAAACCGGGTTCATCGCCATGAGTGGCGGGGCAGGATGTCGGGGTGATCTGGGGAAGACGTGACGGCCGGGCCCTCTCAGCTTTGCCGGTGGAGGAGGACGGGCTGCTTCCGGTGGTGCGAGTTGTGGTCGAGCACGGCGGGGCCGGTGGATGGGAGGCGTTGGACCGGTTGGTCGACGTGCTGCTTGAGGTCGATGCTCATGGCGATGAGGTGGCGGCGCGATCGGCGTTGGCGCTGGTGACCGCTGCGCCCGGGCTGGTGGTTCGGCTCGACGAGCACGCGCGCTCGGCCCCGTGGTACGGCCGGCACCGACAACCCTCGTGGCGGCGGATCGCGGAACGGGCTTCTGCGCCGCCGTCGGGGCCGGTGACGACGGCGATGGCGAGCATGCATGGCGATGGGCGAGTCCGGGAGCGGGCGGTCGCGGCGATGATCGCCCGCCCATACACGGAGGCGATGCCGTTTCTGGTGGTGCGTACCGCCGACTGGGTGGCCCCGGTGCGGGATCGGGCACGGGCCGGAATCGCGCTGCTGCTCGCCGACGACGCTGATGTCTACCTGCCTGCAATCTTGCCGACGGCGCTGCGCATCGAGGCCCGCGCTCGCGCCGGCTTCGCGGTCGCCCAGGCGCGGGTGGCGGTGCTAGCGGCGACGGAGCAGTCGTGGCGCGGCCTGCTCGCCTCGGCTGGTCGCCGGGAGCGGCGCTTCGTCTTCGACACCGTGCTGGCGCGCGGTGGGCTGCGTATGCCGGAGCTGGTGACCTTGGCGGAGTCGGATCCGGACGTGTGGGTGCGAGCGCGGGCGGCGGAGGCGGCGTGCCGCGACGCGGTCTGGACCCGCCGGCATGATCTCCTGCGTCGGCTGGCTCGCTCGGCTCGGGCGGAGGTGCGGGTGGTGGCGTTGACCGGGCTGGCTCGGGCCGGTCAGGACGCCGACGTCGCCGGACACCTGGACGACGAGGCGCCGTTGGTGCGGGCCGTGGCCCGCGACGCGGCCCGCCGACTCGGTAGCGATGCGCGGGAGCACTACCGCGCGGGCGTTGACGCCGACGAGCCGGTCGTGGGGGCGATCGCCGGATTGGCCGAGACCGGCTCGGTGGCGGACGCCCCGCTGTTGCTTCGACTGCTCGGCCACGAGAAGCCGGAGGTCCGGGCTCAGGCGGTACGAGGTCTGCGGCTGCTGGACGCGGTCGTGGTGGGGGAGTTGGTGGCGTTGGTGCGGGATCCGTCGCCGGCGGTGGTGCGGGAGGTGACGCTGGCGCTGCGCCCGGTTGCCGGCGCGTTGCCGCCGGCCCTGCTGTGGGAGCTGCTCCGGGACGGCCGGGTGGAACTGCGGCGCGCCGGCTACAAACTCCTGCGCGGTCGTGGCGCCGGCGTGGAGCTGCAGGCGGCGTTGATCCTGGTCGCTGACATGGATAAGCGCCTGGCCGAGCGGGGCAAGGCCGATGCGACCCGCCTCGCCCGGGACGCAGCGGGCACGACTTGGCGCCGGGCCCTCCGACCGGAGTTACGGGTCACCGAGGCAGAGCGCGTTGAACTGCTCGCATTGGCGGCCCGAGCGGCGGCGATGCTCGGGGACGAGACCAGCCGGCAAATCGCCCGGTGGATCGCGGACAGCGACCCCGTCGACTGACGAAGGCCAGATACTGGAAGGCCTCATCAACCCCGACGCTGGCAGGGCGACACCCTGGCCGTCGATCCGTGAAACGGCTACCGGCCTGAATGAGCACGATGACCGCGACAAGCGCGCGGCTTCGTCTGGCGAAGAGACGCGCCGCACCTGACACACGTGACAGCGCACTCGTCTATCGCCCCACCATCGAGGGATCGGCGGGCACGTCACGTGGATTGTCGTCGATTTCTACAGTGTGGTTGCGGGCGTACGGCAGGGAAGGGGCATCCATGGGCATCTGCGTCGTGTGCCGGGCGGATCAGCGCACGATTGTGCTCATCAGCCGCTGGGGAGTCCCGCACGGTACCTCGGGGCACCAGGTCAACTTCCGCTGGAGCAGCGTGGTGGCCTGCCCGGAGTGTGGGGCTGGCCTTCTGGTGCGCTTCGATCACGATTGCTTCCACCCGCCGTGGGAGGAGCCGTGGGACATGGACTGGTCGTGGCCGGTCGACGCCGACGGGGTCCAGCGGCTGACGTCTGCCCTCGTCGGGTGCCCGGACCCGCTGCAGCCATCCTGCGAATGCCCCGCGCACCGCAGCTTGCGCGACACCACCGAGAGACCGCCACCGCGTGACGTCCCGGTGACGATCGTGCTGACCGAGGACGGGCTGCCGCACGTCCGGTCGGTAAACGATCTATAAGGCTGGCACGACCGGTGGATAGACGGTCAGACGTGGCGGACGTTGAACCTGGCCCCCCGTTTACCCCCCGAAAACCCAGGCCAATTGTTGGCGAAGAGTGACAAGAGCCGGTGACGTATTAGTGACGTCCTTGCAGCTCAACGACCATCTCAGGCAAGTAATGACAAGCCCGCTTCGGCTACTTTCCGTTACAAGGGGTTTTGACAACCAATGACAAGTTCTGAGGGGGCTCGACAAGAGGTTCTTTTGGGTTCAAGTCTCCTCGTTCCCCGCGAGGGCTCCATGCCTGGGCAACCACCGCGCGCGCCGTCGCGGTAGCCGCTATGAACAGGAGGAGTGATATCAGGGATGGGCACCTCGGCATGCTTTCCGGCGCGGCCCAAAACCTCCGAGTCGCCGGCGGAACTTCACGCCGATAATCTTCTGGATTGTATCCATCTACAGTGTAGTGCCGCCGGACAGCAGGGGAGTAGGAAGCATGCAGGGAAACCGGGTGACCCTGTGCGGTCTGATGTCTATCTCACCCCCAGTGCTCTTCCTGGTACTTGATGAGGTCGTCGCCGTGGAGCTGTTTCGTCGCGTTGCCGACACGGACCCAGAAATCTGACGCGCCGGCGCCGCCCTTGGCCGGTTTGGCGAAGATGGCTCGGCCGGATGCCGCGACGCTGACTTGGCAAATCGTCTTGCCCGCGACCTGGGGGAACCGGATGCGTACGGT
Organism: Micromonospora chalcea; assembly: GCF_002926165.1. Classification (GTDB taxonomy): domain Bacteria; phylum Actinomycetota; class Actinomycetes; order Mycobacteriales; family Micromonosporaceae; genus Micromonospora; species Micromonospora chalcea. The sequence continues at coordinate 87,437 of NZ_MAGP01000093.1, forward strand.
CTGCGCGGTCGAAGTGGACAGGCTGTCGTCGAGCAGCTGCCGGAGGAACAACTCGTAACCATCGGTGTTCTGCTTCGTGCCGAGCGTGGTGAAGTCGTCCGCGATGCCTAGGACCTGGCCGTCGTCCTCGACCCCGATGAGCAGGATGCCGCCCTCAGCGTTGAGGAAGCCGCACACGGTCTTGACGAGGATCTGCCCAAGCTTCGGGTCGTACTGGCTGGTGTGGGGGTTCCATCGGCCGCTGGACTTGAACTCCGTGGTCTGCGATTCACCCGCGGCGATCAGGTCCTCGGCGGTCGCCGGCACGTATCTCTTGCGCTCGCCGGCGAGGGTGTTGAAGGCGTCCCGGACCACCTGGGCGATGAGCTGGCGGCGTCGCTCGAGGAAGGTGGCGTAGTCCAGTTGCTCCCACCCGACTGGGAGTGCGTGCCAGCGGGACTGCCGGGTCAGGGTATCCGGATCGATCACCTCCGCGATGCGGGGTAGGTAGTCGCGCGGGGCGTCAGCGTTGTTGCGCTCAGCTGCCGGCCATTCGACGTACGCCATGTTCGCGATCGCGTTGATCTGCCGCGTCCCCGAGATACCCAGTGACTCAAGGTGCTTGCGGTGGAACAGGCGGTCGCGCTCAATGGAGCGCGGCGCCGCACCTGAGGGATCTAATAAATCTTTCACGCGCAGGTCACTGAAGAGCACTTCGGCGTCGAGGATATTCAGCGCGGCGAGATAGGCGAAGAGCACCGGGGAGCGGGACGACGAGGTGTCCAGCCGGTTCGGCAGTGAGATGTCCCAGTAGTCCCCGGTGAAGTTCGCGGCGACGATGCGGTCCAGTTCCGCGACAAAGGCGGCAGCGTCGCCGGTTGAGAGGCCCGCGATTCGTCCCAGGTCGGATTCGAGCTGCGACTCCGGTGAGCTGGTATAGCGGCCGGTGGTGTGCGCCATGAAGAACCACCGTGCGATGACCGGACGCAGGGCCGACACGTCGAGGCCAAAGTCATGCCGGCCGATCAGCCATAGCGTGTAGCTGAACAGAAGAGCGTTGTCCGACGTGATCATCTTGCGGCTGCGGAAGCCAGCATTGGCTACGCACTTGAGGAACTCGTGCCAACTGGCCAAGTCGAGCGCCTTCTCCTGCGCTGTGGCCAGGCGCTCGAACTGCTGCTGGCGGCGTTCAGGGCTGACCCGGCCAGTCTCAAGATCCTTGCCCCGCAGGATGTTGTAGACGTGCTGTAGCCGGGCGCGCCGGAACGCGACCGCGACGGCAACCCGCAACAGCTGGTCTGGGCTGGGGTCGAGGAACGGGTTGCGCGGGCTGGGGCCGGTCACAGTGGGATCGACGGCAGCCCGGCTGAAGTCCTCAAGCTGGCGGCGGCCCTTCTCCCAGTGCACCGACATCAAAGTGAGGATGAAGTCGGACTGGTTGAGCTTGACGCCCTCGGAGTTGATCCTGACGAAGATCTCGGCGACCTGCTCCTCGTCGGCCGACGCGCCTAGCTCGACAACCTGGAACCGGAATTCGCGCAGGTCGCGCACGCGGTCGATGCGTTCCTCAAGATCGTCCTTGAACGTGTCTGACAGATCCTGGTCCGTCGCCTGGTCCAGCCGGTCGAAGAACTGACGCACGGTGGTCTTGTAACCGCTCGACCAGAGCGTCGTGATGTCCGGGATGAAGTGAGCGTCGCGCTCGATGGCCGCGTCGGTCACCTCGAAGGTTTGATCTTCGGGGCGGAAGGCGATGCGAATGCGGCGCTGCTCGAACGACTTGGTGAGGACAGGACGGCCGGTGAGTACAGCAAAAAGTGAGGTCAACCGCTGTTGACCGTCAACGATCAAGAGTTGCGGTGCCCGGCTGGCGGACTCCAAGCCGATCTGGCGGGTGCCGACCTCCGCGCCGGTCTCCCAGAACATCAGCGTGCCAATGGGGTAGCCGCGGTACATCGAGTCAAATAGATCCCGCGTCTTGGCGGCGGACCAGACGAAGGGCCGCTGAATGTCGGGCAGGCCGATGCGTCCGACTTTGATGTCCTCGATCAGGTGGTTCAACGAGTAACCGGTGTCGCGGTACAGGGTGGGCGGCACAGCCGGTGCTCCTCGGGACGACGGGCGGCGTGGACGATCGGCGCTACGCGTTGGTCACTACTTGTACCACGCTGTGCCGCTCTCTAAGCACCTCCAACTGTCGACACCGCTGGAGTCTTCGTAGGCGCGCTTAACGTGCCCGGCGATGTCGTTCTGATCCGGATCGGACGGTGCCAGTCCGAATTCCGTCTCAGGCATGCTCGGCCCTTCGGCGAGAACCCACATCGCGCAACACGACACGCATCGCATCCCGCAGATGAAGGGTCTCCTGCTTGCTGGCTGGTCGCGATATTGTCGACCTCCTATGAGCGAAGCAGCGGCCTTGACGTTCGATGACTACGCTGCCGAATCGGCTGTTCTCGGGATCTACCGGCAGGTCTTCGCGGTGCTGGCGCGGAACGCCAACGCGATGGTGGACGATGCGGACTCGGTCGGGGTCGACGAGTCGATCTTGCAGGCGTTTGCTGACGCGGGGCCAGCCGGGATGACGATCGAACAGGTCGTGCTTGCATGTCCGGCGGTGCCGGCGGATTTGGTCCGGCGCCGGTTCGAGGTGCTGCGGTCGTACCGTGCGGTGACCCGGGTCAACGAGCGGCCGCACGAGATGTTCTACCAGGCGACGTTCGCTCCGTACGTGATGTTGCTCTTTCTGCGCCGGCTGTCGCAGACCGGGGGCCAGGCGGAGCTGCACCGGATGTTGTCGATGGCCCGGCTGGCGCTGGACGACGATGACACGACCCCGGAGGTGGTGCGCGAGCAGTTGCTGGAGATGACGACGGTCTTCCGGCTGCTGGCGAATCCGATCATGCAGTTGGCGAAGTCGGCAACAGTCGAGTCCTTGCGGACGCAGGCGCAGCCGCTGCTGGGTAACAGCGACCTGCTCGACAAGGCGCGGGTGTATCACAATGCGGCCGCGGACCGGCATCCGCAGTTGTTGCCGGAGTGTACGCAGCTCCGGATGGCGCTGGCGGCCTATCGCGACGCGTTGAACATTGCGGCGGGGCGGCTGCTGGCGCACGCCGGCAAGACGCGTGCACTGGGTTTGCTACCGACCGAGCGGTGGCGCACCTTTGCGCGCGACAGCAGTACCGAGGGACTGGCGCAGGCGCTGGACGGTCTGCTCTTCGACGCGCCGGAGCCGTTCTTCACCGCCGACGATCTGCTGGACGCGGTGGAGGAAGGGCTGCAATCCGACACTGGCCGGGTGCCGCCGCCGCGACCGCGGGTCGACGAGGAGCCTCCGCCGACGGAAGTCGACGTCGACCCGGAGGCGACGCGGTTGGCTCAGCGCGCGGAGGAGTTGCTTGCCGGGCGGGATGTGGTCACGGTGGCGCAGCTTCTCGCCGATGCGGGTGACTGGCCGTCCAGTCGGCGAGTGTTGTCGGAGGTGACCGCGATTCATCTACGCCCGGAGCTGCCGTACACGGTGACCTGGGGCGATGGGTGGCGTGTCGATGTGACGTCCACGCGGACGTGGGTCTCCGACGGCTGGTTCCACCGGGACCAGCAGGAGGCGGCGTGAACGAGCGGGATGCGGCCCTGTGGTGGGCGCGGATCCGGTCCGGCGGTCCGCAGCAGGTCTCCGCTGGTGGGCCGACACCTGCCGGGTTGCGTCGTCTGGTGGAGGCTGACGCCAAGGCGGTGTGGCTGATCCCGAACCTGCCCGACAGTGCGGGACCGGCTGTTCTGATCGAGTACGGGGTGCCGGGCTCCTCGATGATGGACAGCAAGGGAACTCTGCGAGTACTGGCTGCGACTTTGCGGTGTTGCTGGCCCGATCCCGCGACGAATCCGTGGCCCGGGCTGCCGGCTTCGACCGGTCATGTCGGTCAGGTGTTGCAACGGCTGGTGCCGGGCCGCAACAAGGTGAGTCGTCAGCAACTGCTGTCCGCGGGGCTCCGGCGCCTATCGGTGTCCGGTTGGGTCTTGTTGGAGGGAGCGGACACGGTGCGCATCGGTCCACGGATCGCGTCCTTCGGGTCGCTGGAGCTGAGCACGCTTCGGGAGCTGTGGCGGTTGATCCCTGAGACCGCCGAGGACGGGCCGGAGGGGTCGTGAACCGCCCGAATTCGATCTTCGACGAGGTGCTCGGGACGTTGCCCGATCGGCAGCGGGAGCTGGTCGAAGCCGCGTACGCGCTGCTGGAGCACGGCAGTGGTCCGGTTCATCGGCAGTTCCTGCCCGCACTGCGCGACGCGACGAGCCGTGAACGGCTGGAGGCGCTACTTCGCCGAACCGGCCGGACACTGGTGACGGTCGACCAGTTGCATTTCACGTCCGGGTTCGACGACGCCGTACGGACTGAGCTCACCGAGACCGGGTGGCAGCCGCTGTCACTGGCCGACCGGGCCGTTCTGGTCCTGGTGCTGGTCCACTCAGTGGCGATCCCGCGGAGCGAGGAGCAGATCGCCGCCGACTCCTGGGAGAGCCCGTACCCAACCACGTTGCAGGACCTCACCCGTGACAGCAAGGTGCCGGTCGGCGAGGTCAGAGCGGCCCTGGGCCGACTGACCGCATGCGGGCTGGTCCGAACGGTCCGCGGCGGCGACCACGACAGCGGCTATGTCCCCGGCCCACAGTTGTCGCGGCTGACGCCGGCCGCCCGCGAGCAGTTGCAGGACCAGTTGATTCTCGCCGCGGCACCCGACCATCCGCTGGCCGCAGCGATCCGGGAACGCCGGCACAACCGCGTGGGAGGGCAGCGTTGACGTCTATAGCCGTGCTGTCGGACGGAGTCGTCGAGGACATCGTCGGAGCGCGCGTCCTCGCCGGCATCCAGATGGTCAACATCTCGCGGCTGTCGACTCACCCGGTGCCGATCACCGCCCGTGGGCTGATCACCGTGGCGGGGCAGGGGCCCTCGGACTCCAACGGTGCCGGCAAGTCGTCGTTCATCGCCGGGCTGAGCCTGCTGCATGCCGATGAGCAGTGGCGGCTGCAGTCAGGGGCGCAGGCAGCGGCCGAGTTGCTGTTCACCGCCGAGCTGGCCGGTCAGGAGGCGATGCACGCCAACGCCGATCGCGGCTACCTGATCGGCGTGTTCGTGCCGCCGCAGGCCGCCACCATGGAGGAACTCAACGCGTCCGCGCTGACAGTGTGGCTGCGGATCAACCGGCAGAGCCCGCATGTGGAGCTGCGGTGGGCCCATCGGCTGCACGTGCCGTTCGGTGACACGGAGGACGAGCGGGCCGGCGGCGCCGACGGGTTGTGGGACGCTCTGCCGCGCAGCAACGGCCGCACCGACATCCGCGCCAACCGGCTCGCCCGCACCCTGTACGGCTCGACGGTCAGGTGCGTGTCCTTCCTGTCGACCTCGGTACGGGCGAGCCCGACCGCGAACCTGCTCGCCCAGCCGCTCAACGAACTGACCCCGGAGCGGATCTTCGAGGCCATCGGTGCGCTGACCGGCCTGACCGCCGAAATCGAACAGGAGCAGAAGTCCCGGGCCGAGGAGTATGAGCAGGCCGGGAAAGCCGAGCGTGCCGAGGCCGAGTATGAGCTGTGGGACGGTCGGATGAAGGTCGTCGAGGATGGCATTGCCTCGCGGGAGCGGGCGCGGACGTTGCTGGCCGAGGCACGTGACAGCTGGCGAGGTCGTTGTGCCCGGTATCTGGTCGACGGCTTCCACGAATCCGAGCGGATCGCCGTGGACATCGAGGCGAAGGATCGCCGGCGCAAGGAACTGGATGCGCAGATCGAGACGGCCGGCGGGGAGGTGGATCGGCTGTCCGACGACAAGGCGTTCGACGAGAGCTGCCGCACCCGGATCAAGGCCTACGAGGATCTCAAGGCCGCCGAGACCGCGCTGCAGGACGAGCAGAACCAGAACGTCGGCTCGATCGAAACCCTCAGCGGACAGCTACGGGGTCTTCGAACCGACGCGGCCTCAGCGGATGGGCGCACCGTCGAACAGGCCGAGGAGGAGATCTCCGAGGCCGAAAAGTTGAGCCAGGCTGCGGAGCGGGTCAAAGGCCGAACCGAGCACGCACTGCGGGTCGCCAAGGCGGCGCTGTCGGCGGCCGAGAGGGGCGAGGATGTCGCGGTCGCCCAGGTCCGGCTACTACGGGCGAACGGCATCACCGCGGCGCCGCTGGTCGACACGATCTCCTTGACCGAGCAGCAGCGGCCTGCGTGGGAAGCTCGGCTGCTGCCCTATCGGCATGCCGTCGCCGTCGCCCATCACCAAGTTGGGGATGCCGTCCTGCTGCTGGCCGCGCTGCCAGGCAGTCTGCTGGTCGAAGCAGACCCGAGCGATCACATGCCCGGGACGGGCCTGCCTGCCGCTGCGGACCCCAACCTACCGGTGGCCCGGTTCCTTGCGGCGTTGGCAGAGCGAGCCGGTGCTGACGGACACATCGATCCCGTGGCCGGTGTGCACGGGATCGCCGGACTCCCGGAAGCACTGACCGGTCGTGCCGGCCGGATCCGAGCCGCTCAGGACCAGGTGGAGGAAGCCGCCGGCGAGGATACCGAGGCCGACGAGGGGATCCGCGAGGCAAAGCGGATCAAGGGCCGCGCCGACGCACATCTGCGCGGCGCGAAAGCCGAGGCCGAGGCCACAGCGGTCCGCGACAAGGTGACGAAGCTTCGCGATCGCAACTCTGCCATTGAACGTGAGCTGAACGAACTCGATGGGCCGTTACGGCAAGCCAAGATCGGCTACGAGGCCGCTCTCGGTGAGAGGGCCGCCCGAGCCCAGCAGATTGAGACGGCGAACCGCACCCTGAACAATTTGAGGAAGGAACTCGGAGAGAACCGCGACCAATGGCGAGCCCTGCTACAGCTGCGTAAAGACCTTGATCTGCCTCGCCTGCAGGCGCAGTGGACCGGAACCGTGGAGACCGCCGAGCAGTACCTGCTTGCGCTCGACGAGAATGAGGCGATACGGCCGCCAGGGGAGTGGGATGAGCTGTGCGCGGGACTGGCCAACGAGGTCCGCGCTGCGTGTTTCCCGCTCGGGGATCCGGAACAGAACCGGCCGGAGGAACTGCGCGTCGTCGACGAGCAGCGCGCTGACCGGCGTAGCGCAGCGTACGTGCGGCTGATCCCCGACGTGTTGCGGATCGTCGGGAACTTCCTGACCGATCACGAGCGTGTCGACCGGGAGAATGCCTCCCAGATCCAGCAGGAGCGGCAGGCGAAGACGATCACGCTGACTGGAGCGAAGGCCGCGCTCGACGAGGCTCGGCGAACGTCGGAAGCGTTGCGGTCGACCACCGCCAAAGCGATCAAGGCGAAGCTGCGGCAGGTATCCGACGAGTTCGACCGGCTCGACCAGACCTACGGCGGTTACGGCGGCAACCTCGACTTTCCGGAACCGGAGGCCCCCGCCGACCCTGAGAAACCGTGGCAGTGGACGATCACCCCGCGGTGGCGGCGCGGTGAGGGCAAGCCTCCGTCGTCGTACCGCCTGCGTGGCAACACCGCCCAAATGGACGACAAAGCAGTGAAGCTCGTCTGCGCGGCGGCCCTCGCCGGCGCCCAGGACCGGCCGCTGTTGCTTGTCCTCGACGAACTGGGCCGCAACCTCGGCGCGGCACACCGCCGCGACGCCGTCGCCCTGTTCGAAAACATCGGCCGCGACCGGGCGATCAGCGTCGTCGGCGCCCTACAGGACGACATGGAGAGGTACGCGATCGGCGCGTCCAGCCTCTACATCAAGTTGCGCCGCCCATCCGACGTCATGCCGTACAACCAGGCGCCGGTCGTCATCGGCAGCGAAGCCGACACCGCCCGGGTGCAACTGCTCTCCGACTGGATGACCTCGTTCCGGCCGGAGCCGCAGACATGACCGACACCGACGGCACCATCCCCGGAAAACCGGATCCTGAGATCACCCTAAGCTGGATCCGCGACTATCCGGGCCTGGTCGCCTACGCGCCACTGCCGCCCAGTGGCCGCTACCCCCGCGACAGCCGAGGCCGACCGCGACCGCGCTCAGCCCGGCTCCGCACCGCAGAACCGAGCGAGGCTCCCCGACGCCCGGACGGGCTTCTCAGCGACGGCGACTGGAGCTGGGTCGTTCGCAGCGAGCACAGCTGGGCCGGTGTCAACAGCAGGTTCGGCGCCGACGCGCTGCGTATCGTGCTGGAGCTCGCCGCAGCTGGCTGTGTGACGATCGGCTACACCCTAAATGGCAACGCCCTGGCCCAGCCGCCACGTCGGGTGTACCCGCACCCCGACCTCACTGCAGCCGAACAGCAACGCCGAAGCCGCCGTCGCGATGACACCAGCACCCTTCGCGCCAGGGCGGAGCAGATCGCGTCGGAGATCGCCGACGACTGGCCGGACGCCAGCCGGGCACTACGCAGCACCGAACACCCCGATCGGCTGCTGTGGGCGCTGCGCGCAGTCGCCGACCTGGCCGAGGGCCGAACTCACGATTCCCTCCGCGCATTCGTGCAGAGTCACGCCAATGACACGAAAGCCCGCGACGATGTACATCACCTGCTCGCCGCGATGGGCTTCGACCACGAGACACTCATCGCACTCGGCGTGGCCCGCAGCCCGTACATCGGGCTCGGCGGCCCGATCCTGCTGCACCCGACCAACGGCTCCGTACTCGACCTGTCGGCGATGCCCGGGCCCCATGACATCCGGCTGAGCCCCCACATGCTGCCGCGGCTGACCGTCACCGGGCCGGGCGATGTCCTGCTGGTCGTGGAAAACCGGCAGGCGGCCGAAACAGTCTGTGACACCCGGGCCGACCTGCCGGTCGTCTGGTGCCACGGCCAGCCGCCCGAAGCCGTCGTGTCGATGATCGTCCAGGCAGCGGAGCAAACCTCAGCGGTCGTCATTTGCGCGGACGCCGACCTCGGCGGCGTCCGCATCACCGCCCGCCTTCACGACAGGCTGCCGCCAGACACCACCATCCGCGTCGTGGACGTCGGTACCGTGCCGCACGACGAAGGCCGGCCCTTCAACACCCGCAGCCGCAGCCATCTGCAGCAGCTCGCACAACGCCCCGATCAGGTCGGCGCCTTCGCGCAACGCTGCCTGCACCGGGGCTACGCGATCGAGCAGGAAGCCACTGCAAGGGCCGCCCTTCAGGCTGTCTTGAATAGCCACCCACCTGCGTAAACTACCCGACCAGATATGCCTCCGCGTCCGCCGCAGAGTGGAGAGGCGAACTCCACCGAAGCAGAGCCGCGGGACGTTTCGGAGCGCCGCCCGGCGGTCGCCGCCCGCCCTGGGCCGGGTAGCGGCAGCAAGCCACCGAGGACCAGAAACACTCACCAACAGTTGGCATGATGGGCTCGTGACCGAGCCGGTGTTTCGATTTCACCCTGATCCCTTGGCCACGGGCTCGGCGGTGCGGACGCAACATCTTTGACATGCCTGCCGAGTTCAGCGACGCGGTGGGCCGCCGCGGTGGGGACCGGACGAAGGACCGTGAAATCCGGTGGGGGCGCTCCTCCCTTGCGCGTGGCGAAGGGCTGCGATGCCAGTACGGCGCGCCAGCCATACCGGACCGATGGCCTCGCCGGTTAAAGGGTCCCCACCCGGCGGGCATACCGTGGATGACATGCACCGCCCAGATCTCGGCTGTCAGGTCCGATGAACTCGCCGCCCGCCTTTCACACACCGACAAGACCGGTCAGCGACTCAGGATTCCGGGCAAGGTTGGCGCGGACGGCGGGCGAAACGAAGCCGCTCCGGGCCTTCACCCGAGACAGCCCTGCGCAGAACTTAGCCGGGGAACCGGCGTAGGGCCCGACTGCAGTGCCAGGTACGCCTGGAAGCACACCGGCGAGGCTGCGGCAGCGGGGGCGCTCAGCCGCTGTGCATCCCGGATGATGTCGTACTCGGCTGCCAGGATGCGGGCGTGGTTGCCAAACCCAGGGAGACGGTGGCGAGCGCTCATCCGGAACTCCTGCCAGAGTTGCTTGAGGTCGAGGGCTGGACTAGGGCTTTGGGCGACCTACCCCGGGGCTCGAACCGCAAGGCCCGGTGGAGATGCGCGACCTGTGGGCTTGAGTGGTGGCAGGCCGCCGCGGTGCGGGTGCGAGCGGCAGCCGGCTGTAAGACTTGCCGGAGCCGTCTGCGACGAAAGGCCGAGACGCCGGAGCCGGGCCGTAGCCTGGCGGAAGTCATGCCGGAGCTGGCCGAGGAGTGGCTGGAATGCCTGACCTACCCCACTGCCACACCGGGGACGATTAGCGCCCAGTCCTCGGCCGAGGTGCGATGGCGCTGCTCCGCCTGCGGCCACTCCTGGGTAGCGCCGATCTCGCGGCGGACCGGGTCTGGGGGAGGCGGTTGCAAGCCGTGCGCGAGCAAGCGCCGGTCCGCCGCCAACTCACGGCGGGTGGCCAACCGGGTCGGCGATGCGTGCCCGGAGGTCGTCAAGTTTTTCCTGCGCTGGGAGGATCCAGCCGAGCAGGCACCCGTGGCCGAGGTGAGTGTTCGCTCCGACAAGGTGGCCTGGTGGCGCTGCACTTGCGGCAACACCTGGCATACGAGAGTCCGGCTCCGAGTCGCCGGAAGCGTCTGCCCACGATGCCGCGCCGCGAAACGTCGGCCGTCAACCACAGCGCCACTGCGCACTACCCACCCCACGGTCGCCGCGATGTTCGTCGGCAACCTCACCAATCCGCACCGTACCCCCGACTCCATGCCGAAATCCGCGACCGACCGGTGCCGATGGCGGTGCAGCGCCTGTAAACATGAGTGGGAGCAGACCGTATTGAACGTGGTCGGCGCCGGTCGGCCCTGCCCTCGATGCGCCAAGTTGATGGGCGGCGCGCCGCAGCCTGGCCGATCGCTCGCTGACCTGTACCCAGAAATCGCGGCCCAGTTCGTCGCCAACCAGCGTCGTCCCGAGCGGGGACCCGCCCTCCTCCGTCCGAACTCAGTTGACCGATGCTTATGGCGCTGCGACGACTGTGCGCACGAGTGGGTCTCTACCGTGACGAACCGAACCGCCGGCCGCGGCTGCCCGCCCTGCGGGCGCCGACGGGCGCGTGAGCTGCAGCGCGACCCCGGCGAAGCGGCTCCATTCAGCAGGACGCATCCGGAGCAGACCGCCACATTCGTCGCCAACAAGTCCCATCCTGGCCGGGATCCGCAGAGCTTCACTGCGGGGACCAGCGACATCTGCGTCTGGCGCTGCCCAGAGTGTTCTCGGCACTTCGAACGCTCGGTCGCCACTCACGCGACCCGCCTGCTCTGTGCCGCCTGCGCGTACCTGGCTCGTGGCGTCGCCAGCCGTGTCGCCCCCGAAAAGAAGTCACTGGCCACGCTGATGCCGGAGGTCGCCTCGTCCTTCGTGGCGAACATCTCCTGGCCCGGGCATGGACCGGCGACGCTGTACCCACGCGCCGGCGCCCTCTGCTCCTGGCGCTGCCGATGCGGTGCACTCTTCGAGGCGCACGTACGCGATCGCGCGAAATCACCGGACTACGGCTGCGGCCGGTGCCGCCGCCGAGGCCGTAGCCTCCTCGAACTGGAGCTCGCCCACCTGCTGGCGGCCGCGACCGGCGACGAAGTGGAAGTCGACGTTCGCCTCGACGGCGGCCGTCGCTCGGCGGAGCGGCTTGACCTCTTTCTGCCCTCGGCCGAGATCTACATCGACCTCGACCCGGCCCAGTGGCACTCCGACAAAACCGCTCACGCCCGGGATCTGCGCAAATCGGAGGTGATGGCCAAGCTGGGCGTGCGCTATGTGCGGGTCCGGCAGCCCGGCACGCCGCCGGTTCCGGGGGAGACCGTGGTGGCGGGCACCAAGGATGCGACGGAGTGGTACCTGGTCCTCGCGGAGTGGCTGCGGTCGCAGTCCATGCCGTGCCCGCCCCTGTCCGCCGGCCGGATCGCCGCATGCCTCGCTGCGGCGCGCGAGGAGTGGAAGGCGTTCCAGAACACACCACCCGGCGATAGCCTGGCGTTCTTGTTCCCCGAGCTGGCGGGCGAACTGGTGGAGAACCTAACGCGTCCGGAGATGGGCGCGCAGTGGCTCGTTCCGGGCTCCGCAGACCGGTGCGTCTGGCAGTGCGGAACCTGCCGACACGTATGGCGCACCCGAGTAGTTAGCCGGGCCCAGCGCAAAACCGGCTGCCCGTCGTGCTCCCGGCGGGAACGCTCCTACCAAGCTCGTCTGAGTCGACCCGGGCTCCGGGTTCGCGACGTGGCTCCCGAGCTGCTCAGCCAGGCCGTGCGCATCCTTGACGTCGATAAGGCCCGGGACATCGAGCTGCTCGATCTGGCTCGCGGGTCGTCCATCCGGGTGCTCTGGCGATGCCCGGACTGTGCGAACGAGTGGGTGGCCCCGGTCGTCAACCGTACATCTGGGCGTGGTTGCCAACCGTGCGGCATTCGCCGGCGTAGCGCGGCCCGCCGGCAGCCTCCACCCGGTGGATCCCTGGCCGATCTGCATCCCGAGGTCGCGGGCACTTTCCTGGAGAACCTGGACAACCCTGGCCGTGGGCCTGACCGGCTGCGTCCGGGATCCCACAACCGCTGCCGGTGGCACTGCCCCTGCTGTGGGTCGAAGGAGTGGGAGACGACGGTCTCAGCCCGAATCAAGCGGCAGGGCTGCGGAGGGTGCCGTGGCCTGAGGGTCGGCAGGCCGAGCGTCATCGCCAGCAAGAAGGGGCCGCAGTTCGACGCGCTCCTACTGTTTTGAGGGCGCCGGCCGCCCAGTACCGCTCCTTGGACGGTAGGCAGAATGCGGGCGGTCTGTAGCCCCCTCTATCGCTCAGCCGTTCGCAGACGGCTCTTGTTAGATGCCTCGTGGTGGCCCAAGTGCTCGGAGTGCTGCCACGAGGTCTAGCGGCACGGTGAAATGGGTCGCCTGAACCCCGTGGTCGTAGCCCGTCTGGAACGGGTACTCCACTTCCTCGGGAAGGCGACCTTGCTCCATGAGAGACGCTGTGATCCTATTGGTGGGACGTGTTAGTCCGCGGAGTGTCCGATCCGGTGGAAAATTGGCGATCGTGTACACCTGATCCCGCTCCAGCCGACCGTGCCGGCGTGCCGCGGCACGGATCAGAGCGGCTTGCGTCGGGTAGGAGCCGTCGAGCACGGTCATCAGGCTCTTGGCTGTCGGTACCGACCAGCCTCGAATGTCGCGAGGCCTTCGCTCAGCCTGATCTTCAATCACGATCCGTGGCTCGGGACGTCTGCGCTGTCGAGGCCGAGCAGGCAGGCTGCGCCGCAGGAACGACGTATCCGCTGCGTCAGTTCCCGCGTCGCCTTCAACCTGCTCCTCCTCCGAGGGAAGTCGGGGAGGTGTTCTCACCGGCTGATACCGCAACTGAACCAAGCGGTCTTCCAAGAAGAGGCTGATCGTCGGCAACAAGGTTCGCTTTGCGTCGGCCGCACGTCGCCGTTCCTGTTCGGGCACGGACAACAACCAGGCCTCGAGGGCGCCGGGGAGGCCGAACGATAGCCGGAAAGCTTCAGGATCTTCCGTGGGGGTAATGATCCAATCCCCACGAGCCCCTTCTCGCCCGAAACGAATGTCGACTGGGACGTAAGCGCCGTGCGCTGCGATGAAAGCCTCGAAGTCCTCCATGCTATCGGGATGCATGGCCAGGATGAACGGCGCCGCGGGGAAGCCCAGGATGAGCCCTTCGCCACTAGCCGAGTCCTGTAGCTCCGCAGTCACCCGGGCCGCCCAGGACGTTAAGATATCCGCAGGCAGGCCGCCGTGCGTACCTTCAGAGGAAACTTCAGTCGCGGTGATTTCGGCGCCAGCGTTGCTAAATGCATTTCGAAGTGCCAGCCGTACTTGCCGGACAGGAAAAGTCGCCAGATTTGCGTCCGCTGCTTCGGCTAGGACCAGCGTCGCGGCCCTTTCTACCGTCTCAATGAGGGGTTCGAACGCCGGGCCCGATAGGTCGACAAGTGAGATCTGTTGAGCGAGCGCGTAGCTTTGTGCTTCCTTCTTGAAGCCAGCCGCCGAGAACAACGCGTAGCGGTACTGATACCGGCGTAACGGTTGCCGGTACGTCGTCGATAGCGCCGTCGAGTACTGCTGGTTCACGTCATCGATGACGCCGTGTGCGTTGCGCACCTCCGCTAGGCCGACTTTCGATCCGCGATTCTTCGCCTCGACGAAAAGCCGAACAGGTAGGGAGAACGGTGTCGGCATTAGCAGATCGCCCAAGACGTCAGCCTGGTGATCAGCGCCTCGGCCGCGAACGAGCAGACCGTGTCCCGCTTGACGCAGGGCTTGTTCATCAGCGTCCGAGTCCTGCAGGAGCCGGTATCCGTTTGAGCTAAGTAGGAAGGCGATCGCCTCTTCGAGAAGATACCCGGCCAGAGCATCGGCGGAGATCAGTGCCATGGTCTGATCCTCGCATGTGGAGGTCGATGCGGGGCGCCCGGCTACGTGCGCAGGCGAATGGCGGCGGAGGGGTGTCGTGATCCCTGCCCCTGATCTCACGGAGGCGCGCATGGCATGCGGGAGCGGGACCTTGCCCCACCCGGCCTTGGTGTTGGATGATCAACCGCGCTTCGTGCAACAGCACCCGTCCATCAAACCGGCGTCATTACGATGAAGACTCGTCGGATCCTGGTGGCGCTCGTGCTGACAGCGGCTGCGGCAATCCTGCCCCAGGCCACCACCCACACCCCGATGACCACGGCCATGTCCGCTTGTCTCCTATGGGAGAAGCCTAACTATCGTTAAGCCGGTGTCCTAGGACGCCCTAGTGCGTGCGTCACTCATCTCCAGCCTGCGCCGCAGTACCAGATTGGCCCGGTTGAGAGCCCCGGGGCCAACCAATCTAGGTAGGTTTCTGTCAGCCGAGCGGAATGGTGCCGACAAGGTGCAACCCGTGATGGGCATCGGTTCGTGTCGATCCTCCGACACCAACCCCCACGGCGCGACTGCCAGTGATGCGATGAGCCGGTGCGTCCTTCGGTGCGCGTGCAACTCCGTAGTGGTGGGGAGTGCTGTTCAGGCGTGGGCGGCTTCCCCACGAGGGCTGCCTCCGTGATTACCTCACAGTTGCGGTAGCCAGTACATGCTTCCTTCGCGCTGTCGAGCCGAGCCACCCGCGTCTGGGGCCTCGGGCTCCGCGAGAACCTTGTCGAAGGCGTTGGGTACGGGATTTCATTCTCAACGGCCTGGGGTAGCGCCGACTGTCAACTGCGCAGGGTCACCGACCACGCACGGATACCGTCGTACGAGAAACCGAGCACCGCGTGTACCCGCGCGTTCTCGTGCCGGCCCCGGAGCACCCCAGCCCGTGCGGGGACGAAGAAGGCCTCCAGGTCCGTGTCGTCGAGGCGCAGGCTGCCGGCCTGGGGCGATCTAATTGTCGACACCTTGGCCGGCATGACACGCAGGGTGGCGGGGATCTCGTCGCTGCGCTCCCGGTTCCAGGTCGACGGCACCTCTGAGTAAAGGACCAACTGGCTGAGTCCGTCGCCCTTACCCAGCCATTCGTAGCTGAATTTGCGGTTGCCGAACGACAGGGACAAATCTCGGCACCGGTCGATCTTCCGCTGGGCCTCCCGCGACTGGCTCCTCCGCCCGTTGATCACTTGGAGGACCGCGATGATGTAGTCGTACAGATACGCCTCGCGGGAAACCCGCTGCACAGCCCAGTTCGACACCAGCTCGCTGGCCCGGTCCAGGGTGGTGGCACCGCTGCGGGCGGCCCGCAACCAGTCCCGCAGGCTCGTCTCGTCGGACGGATCGTCGCGGAGGTTCTCCTCGAGCAGGGCCAGCACACGTCGTCGGTCGTCGCGGTCCAGGTTCTTCCAGTCGCCGGCTCGGCGGACGTAGACGCGGGCCAGTCGGCGCCGAATCGGCGACTTGAGCACGTCTGGTCGGTCGAGCAGGTTGCGCCATCCCTGGAGGAGGGCGGCGTAGTCGTCGTACAGCTGCTGGAGTTGGACGTAGACGGTTTGAGCTCGGGCGGACATGGGATCGGGGCCCCGGATCTCCTGTACGGAGTCCATCGCTCTTTCGGCCCGCTCCACCAGCCCGCGGTAGACCGACGAACCGGGCCGGGAGAGGAACTCACTGAAGGAGGCGCTGCGGGCGCGATCGCGGGCCATGTCGATCGCCGTGACGGCCACGGAGACGGTCGCGACGTGCGGGTATTCGGACTTGTCGTCGAGTTTCGCGGCAGCGTCGAAGTCGCTGAGCGCGAGCTCCGTCAGCCGGAGGAGCTCGGCCTCGTCCTTCTTCTTTGCCTGGTCCCGCAGGCACCGGGTATAGATCATTCCTCGAATGTGGAAGAGGACCGTGTCGGCGTCGTTGATGTCGAGCGCCCGTTTCGCCGCCTGCAGGGCCCCGTCGGAGTCGCCGGCGTAGCTCAGCAGACGGCCGTAGTGCGCCCAGTAGTGGGCCTCGTCGGGGAAATGCTCGGCCAGTTGGCGCATCACCTCGAGGCGACCCTCCTGGGAGGGGATGTCCTCGAGGAACTCTGAGAACGAACGCTGTCGCTCACCACCGAGGAGTTCCCTGTTTTCGCGGTTGATGAACAGCCGGTCCAAGAGATCGCGGATGTCGTCGGGTGGCTCCTCCCCGAAGACGCTGCTCGCCTGTTCGATGACGTTCGACGCTACACTCGACAAGGACAGACGCCAGGCCTCCGCCGCGGCTCCCGGCGGTGTGAGCAGCTGCCGGAGCGACTCCTCGGCGATCAACCAGTGGACGGTGCGCCAATATCCTGGCGTCTCCTCCGCGAGCAAGCTCTGCGCCGGATGACTGAGGTGCTGTTCCAGGATGACGGCCTGATCGTCGTCGGCCTCCAGGATGTCCGCGAACAGGTCCGACGCCACGCTGATGCCGGCATAGCGATGGGCTACGGCGATGAGGACGAACACCGCGCGTTCGGTGTCCGAGACCCCGGCCAGTGAGCGCCGGACGTGCTCGACGAGCCCGTGGAAATTCTTCTCGAAAGCCACCAGGCCCAGGTAGAAGGGAACGGCCGTCTTGAGGCCGGGCTGGATCGCCTGCAAATCGTGGGCGCGCTGGGGTGCATATTCGACATACCGGCTCACCAGGCTCGAGAGCTCGGCACGGGTGGCGGCTGGGCCCAGGTAGAAGCTTCTGGGTCCGGCTTCCCGCGGCTTTTCGAACCGTCGACCAACCACGACGACGACCGCCGGGACCGAGTCTCCGCGCAGCCGGTTGTAGACGCCTTCCGTGACGGCATCGGTCGTGTTCTCGAGGACGACTAGCACCGGCAGTCCGCTCAGCTGACTGAGGCGGCTGACTCGTTCGGCGAGTCCGTAGTCATCGTGGGTGCCGGTGCAATAGATGGTCGGGAACTCGCTGTGCAGGTCCCAGGCGAGTCGACGGCCCAGGGTAGTTCCGCCGGCGCCGGGGTAATGCATGAGCGCGATTCGGCGCGTGTCCCGGCCGGAGAGGTCAATGCGGACCGCCTGCTCGAGGTCGTCGGCGATTCCCGGCCGTACGTCCAGCCCTAGGCTGAGCTCGAACCACGTCACCGGGCGGCCCTGTAGGAAGCCCCCGCCGGTGTTCTCGGTGTTGCCGGCCGTGGTGCCCGACGACGAGTCGAGCAGGTCGGCGAACTCGCGGAACCACTGGGCGTCCTCGGCGTCGAGAACTACCGGCCCGTCCAGGCCGGGAATCGTCGAGGGGGGGACGTCACGGTCCTCAAGGGCGGGAAGATTGTCGAGTAGTTTTCCAGGCTCGATCGCGATGTGCTCGTCGACGTAGTCGTCGATGTCGCTGGGTGTCGCGCTGACCAGGACCGTGGTCGATCGATCGCCGAACCGATCGTCGAAGGCCTGCACGATGTCGCCCACGCGCTTGTCTGGGTCCCCCAGAACCACCAGGGCGATCGGCCGGGAGCTGAACCGGGCGAGCCCGCTGACCGACTCGGTGATCAAGGGCCGGTTGTGCCGGCGCCATAGGCGATGGTTCGTCCCGCCCGTGGTGTTCATCGCCTCGGCATATTCGCCGAAGACGAGCCACGTGGTCGATCCGTGTCGGAACTCGGGATTCTGCTCGCTGGTCACGAGGCGGTGCAGTCTGTTGCCTTGCTGCCGCGCCGACGCCAGCGGCCCGGTGGTGTCGATGTCCGGGTCGAAGGACATGACGGCGGTCCAGGGCAGTTCCCCTATCCGCGGGCTGCTGACTCCGGGAGCGAGGAGAGCGATCACCGAACGCTTGTCGTTGAGGATGCCCGAAGTCCCGAGCAGCCGGTCGATCCCCTTGCGTACCTCCTCGTCGAGTTGAGGGCCGCACACCGGAACCGTTCCCGGGTCTGGCGGGAACTCGACGGTTCCCTGTCGGCGGAGGTATTGGCCGAGGGCCCGGCAGCCGAGCTCGAAGTACCAGAGGCGTAGCGTCTCGGTCGCCTTGACTCGGCCGACACCCTGCAGAGCCGCGCCCACCAGAGCGAGCTGGAGCTGGTCGTCCCAGTCGTCGTCCATGCCGGGCGCCGCGCCGATCTGCCATTCCTTTGCGGCTTGGCGGATCCCACGCACAGCGTCCCGCGGCGACTTGAGGTCGGACGACACCCCGTCGGCGTCGTTCAGAAGGATGTCGAAGAGCTCTTCGCGCCGGGCGGGTGTGTCGTCGAGGTATTCGGTGACGACGGCCAGTGCCAGATACAGGAGGTCCTTGGCCAGCGAGGCCGAGGCCTCGTAGCTCGACAGGTCGATCAGGCGGAAACCCTCGGGCGATGGGTTTGGGCTCACGTGAAGCAGTAGGTTACCCGGGTGAAGGTCGCCGTGGGCTCGTCCGAAGAGCCCGAAGAACGGGGCATCACTCGGCCAGAGGGCTGGGTCCTCGATCCAGGACAGAGCGTTCGGCACCGCGGTTGCGAGGTGGGTGGGAAAGCGGATCCACGGCGCAGCCTCTAGCTTGCGGGCCTGGTTGAATCGGGTCAGCGGACCCTTCTTGTCGGCCTTCGTCCCGAGGTCCGAGCGAAGAACCTCGTACGGCGTCGTCTTGCGGACCTCGGGTGCGGGATTCCACCCTTTGAGTAGCCGCGAGACGATGTGCCCGGTCATGTCGGCCAGACGGCTATCGCGGATGATGCTCGACAGAGGCGCGACCCGGCGCAGCGAGTCGCCAGCGACAGCTTGGAACAGGACCCGCCACTTGGTGTTGCTCTCGACGGTTTCGAAGGGCTGTTGCACCAGGTGCCGCTCGGCGAATTCCGGCGGGGAGTCGGCGAGCGCTTGGGTGTGCAGCCGCGGCTCCCGTGACGTCGTTCGTTCGGGCGGGCAAGCCTTGAGGACTACCTTGGCCGGCCCGCCTGGGCCGGTGACGACGACGACCGCCACGGGAGCGGCCGTGTTGCCTCCGGTCAGCCACCGCTCGTACTGGATGACGTTGCCGGTCTCTGCCTGCCACTGATCGAGGGCGTCCACGACGGACTTTTCGAGGCCGACTGCGAGGTTGGCGTCAAGGGTGGACCCGCTCATGCGACCACCCTAGTGCTAGCGGGGAACAGCCGGGGCCTGCCGACGCAGGAGGGGACGTTCGAGGGAGAGGGTGCACCTGGACGTCGCATCGACTGAACCGCGCGGATCGATATAGACTGTTCTACCGGGCGGGGCTCTTCGGCGGGGTCCTTTAGCGGGCCTGGTCCCCGCTGATCGAGGCGTCGTCCAACGTGGCCTTCTAGGTTCGACGTTCTCCCGACGTAGCTGGCGCAAGTCCTGCACCTCTGAGTGGTCGGCCGGTCGTCGCGCTGACCCGGTCGGCCCCGTCCTGGCGGGTCCAGTGGATCACCGGCCTCGGGTCCGACTCCCGATACAAGCGCACCGCACGTTCACGCAGCTCATCGGGGTACCGTCGAAAGCCTCCGAGCTACCGGGGAACCTCAGAGCAAGAAGGACCAGGACGCCCACCGCAAGGCCAAAGCACCCGCAGCGGACGCCCGCCGAAGTTCGACTGAGACCTCCACCGGATGCGACATGCCGTCGAGAACAGCATCGCCCGACTCAAGCGCCACCGCGGCGTGGCCACCCGCTACGACAAGTTGGCCGTCTGACTCCAAGCCCTCCTGACCATCACCATCATCTGCGAGTGGCATTGAACACGACAGCCTGCGCCCGATCGACACCATGCCACGCAGCGGTCCTCTTCCTGTCGGCGGCGCGTGGTCTCGCGTTCAAAGGTCGCGTGGAGCGGACCATACCGCAACCGGTTCTACGCCAACGAGACGGGAGCCGAGCGTGGGCGAACCGGGTGGGCGCGTAGGCGGGTCGACGCCGTGAGGACCAGAGCACCGGCGGGACCGTCGGCCAGCATTGCCGTATCGGCCGGGCGGACGGTGGCCAGGGGAGCCGGGGATGGGGGGGCCGACAGTACATGGCCCCCCGTTTACCCCTCGAAAACCCCTGTCTGCGGTCAACAATCAGTGACAAGAAGTGCCCGATGCCTGGTCGCGTCTAGGCAGGTCAACGCAACTTTTTGATAATCAACGACAAGTTCGTTTCGGCTACGGTGGATAACAAGGGGTTTTGACAACCAATGGCAAGTCCTGAGAGGACTCGACAAGAGGTTGTCTTGGGTTCAAGTCCCTCGTTCCTATGAGCACTTGATGCCGAGTCGGCGCCGCGGAAGGCGTGGCGCGATGAGCTTGGCCGCAGCGCGCTGCAGCGAGCGAACGTCGCAGCCCAGCCTAGATGGCTGGTCCGGAGGCAGTTCAGGTGCTGTGCGCCGATGCGTACCGGTCGGCAGCCTGGGTGCCCACCGTGAGCTCGAGCCTCCTTCATTCCCTAGGAGCGCGTTTCGCATTGCTGTCAGTCGGGTGTGTTGAAGGTGAGGCGTTGTTGGCGGGTGAGGGCTTCGCCTCGGGCAAGGCGGCGGAGCGTGCCGCCGAGGGCCGCCGATCGGATCATGGCCCCGGGCGTTGCGCGGTGGGTTTCGTAGTCGCGGGACAGGCGGCGACGGTGGGCGGTGAGCCAGGCCAGGGTCCGTTCCACCACCCAGCGGCGTGGGTGGACGACGAACCCTCTCTGGTCGGCAGGTTTGCGGACGATCTGGACGGTGGTGCGCAGCAGGTCGCGGGCCCAGTCGACGAGGCGGCCGGCGAAGCCGGTGTCGGCGAATACGTGCCGGATGGGGGTGCCGCGTAGGTGGCCAGTAGGGCGCCGTTGGTGCCGTCGCGGTCCTGCGGCCGAGAGATAGGTTTTGAAATCGGAGTCGGGAATTCTCTCTGCGTTCCAGCGTGGCGCCTTCGTCGGGGTGAGTTTGTCCCGCTCGCCGGCGTGAACGAGGGTCGGAGCGGTGAGGCGGTGTGCGCGCAGGCCCGGCGAGTAGAGCGGCATGTGCAGCAGGATGCAGGCTGCGACGCGCGGTGGTGGCATCCCGAGCCGGGTCGAGCCAAGGGGAGGGGTACGCCATCTTCCGAGGAGGTCGCACGGCAATGAGAGGCGACTGGTCAGGCACCGTCAGTTCACCTGATTGCATGCGAGCTTCCGGAATCCATTCGGGCGTGCATGGTACCCAGTGGTCCGGTTTGGACGACGCTCATGCTTCGGACGCTGAACCGGCTCTCTTTCGCCCGGGATCTTGCCTGCGGAGGCGTCAGGAGCTCTGGGCTGTTCGTTCGGTCGACCGGGGGTCCCGGGCGTCGGTCAAGACCGGGACCCCCGGATCGTTCGATGCTGCCGAGGAGTCGCTCCGCCCGGGGTTAGGGCAGCTGCGAAACCGTTGCGCAGTTGGAGACCTCGGGCGTGCCCTTCAGGCGGTCGGTAAGCCAGGTAATGGCGGTGCCCTGGTCTTTGAGCAGGGAGTCGACGTGGTTCAGGAACGGGCTTGGGCCATTGATGCCCGAGATCGGGGCGTAGACGACGTTGCCGCCGCGCTGGCACCAGTCGAGGGCCAGCTGGCGGGCCTGCGCGTGCTGGACGAGGTTGTCGTGCACGCCGGTGGCGACACGCACGATACCGGCCGGCTTCTGCGTTCCGATGCGCTGCTGCTCGATGAACGCCCGGAGCCTGGGTTCGGCCGCGATCATCGCTGAGGCGGACTCCAGGTTCTTCGTCCAGCCGTTGGTGCGCTGGTAGGAGTAGGTGGCCATCGCGTCCCATATGCACCGGGTGGTGAGGTCCTTGAGGACCGCCTTGCCGATGAAGCTGAGGTGGTTGTCCAGCACCGCCTGCAGCGACGGGTCGGACTGCGCGAACCCGTTCAGCGACCAGCCGATGGAAGCGACCAGTTCGGTGCCGTCGATACCCGACGTGACCGCGGCGAGGTCGGCCGGTACCGCGCCGGCGTAGCTCGCGCTCACGGGGACGTCCGGGGCGTAGGTCGGCTGGAGCTCGATGGCCGCGCCGACCGCCCCGCCGCCCTGGCTGAACCCGTACAGGCCGGTCGGTGAGGCGGCGGTGACGGACACACCGGGCAGGGATCGTGCGGCCCGCGCGGCGTCGAGCACCGCGTGACCCTCGTCGAGGCGGTTGACGTAGGTGTGCAACCGATCCGTGGTTCCCAGGCCGATGTGGTCGCTGACGGCGACCGCGATGCCCTTGCCCAGCAGCTGGTAGATCGCCAGATTCTCGATCCCGATCGAGAGGGTGCTGTTACCAAAGGCGATCACGTTCTGCAGGCCCAGGGAGGTGGCACACTGATCGCCCTGACCCGAGGTTCCCGGCGCGAGGACGACCAGCGGGCGCGGGCCGCTGCCCTGCCAACTCGCCGACGGCTCGATGTACGCACCGGTCGCGGCGGCGGGCTGGCCGTTCGAGTCGGTGGTCTTGTACATGATCCGGGTCGCCCGTCCCGGAATGGGCCGTCCGTCCAGGCCCGGCAGCGACAGCGACAGCGGCAGCGGTTCGCTGCGCACCAGAGTCCCGTTCGCGGCGGGCAGTTGGGCGGGCGGGGAGTAGAACGCGGGAATCGTGATGCCCCGGGAGACGGTGCTGGCACTGGCTGTGGCTCCGGGGAGTGCCGCCAGACCGAGTCCGACGACGACGGCGAGTGCCGCGGCGCGGGTGAGAGCGCGTGCGGACATGCGGTGACCTCCGTTGATGAGGGTGGTGGACATGACCGCAGGGTGATTCGACGTCCGAGGCGTCGAACCCTGCGGGTGAGTCGTGAGACGGCGGGCAGACACGCGCTTCCTCGGCATGGGCTCATTGCAACTGCACGCCAATGTTTCCGGCATGTGACCAGTGGTCATGTGACCAGTGGTCACATTAGCCCTCCGCGGTAGGGGCGACAAGACCTCGATCGCCCTTGTTCGATGTGTGTCAAGGACTCTGGACTGTGATTCGGGTTGCTGGTCTGGCTGCTGGCCGCCCGTTGAGAGTGTCGGTAAGGACTTTGGCCGGGCTGCGGTAGCCCAGCCGGGAGTGCAGGGTTGCCGTTTGTAGAGCACTTCGATGTACTCGGCCACGACCAACCGTGGCTGTTACCGCCAATGACACGATCGGGTAGGTCGCCTCCTGCGCCTCTATCGCCGCCAGCGCACAGCTGCGAGTGCGTCCGGGTGAAAAGGCCGCGGCTTTAGCCGACGGACCTCGTCTTCCGGCTCTTGCGGGGGCATGCTCCACAGGTGACAGTGCACACTCGCGGTCCGGGCTCGCTTGCCGCCACGCGTCGACCCCGCTGCTGGGGTCCCGTCATGGATACCAAGATGACGGGCGACACCCGCGACGGGACGGCCGGCGCCCGGACGAGGGCCGCCGTCAGTGGCGCTTGGCCACTGAACGGCCGTGCTTGGGAACGCGAGCTGGCCCGCCACGACGCCGGTGAAGTGGGGGTCGCGCGCGTGGCGATCGCGGCGCGCCAGGCCTCGTTCTCCCGGGCGATGCTCAGTAGCGGGCAGGGCTGCCCGGTACTGCCTCTTCGATCGCTCCATGCTCGGCGACCACTGTGGAAGCGGCGTTCGACGAGCTGGTAGTGGCGGCGAGCCCAATAATGCTGAGGATGTAGCCGTCACGTGCGCGCCCGTTCGGCTCAGCCCGATGCCCACCGCACGGCCGATCCACGACCCAGCTCCGGGCCCAAGACGGCGACCGTGCCGTCGAAGGCACTCATTGCCGCACGGGTACGCGGCTGTTGAGGAACGCGATCTGGTCGGCGACCACGCCCTCAAAGTGAGGGTCGACGTAAGGATCGAAGTGGCCGCACGGATAGGTCTTGAACACGGAATCCGGGATGCGCCCGGCGACCCAGCGTGACGCCTTCGTCGGGGTGAGTTCGTCTCGCTCGCCAGCCTGAACCAGAGTCGGGGCGGTGATGCGGTGTGCGCGCAGACCCGGCGAGTAGAGCGGCATGTGCAGCAGGATGCGGGCGGCGACGCGGTTGTGAGGCAGGACGCTGTCGACATCCAGGCCCTCGGCCAGCCGTCGCAGGATTTCGATGCCGTCGTCGTCGAGCATGACGGCAAGGGTGCCGGTGTCTCCGATTGACGGTACGTAGTACGGCGAGCGGCCGGTGAGCTGCCGTGTCAGATCCTTGACGGCCGCGACGCCGAGACGGGTGACGTGGCGGGCACCCATCGCGATCGTGGCGTGCGGTCCGGAGACGTGGGGGACCTGGGCGATGACGGCCGCGAGGTCGTGGTCGCGGGCCGCGGCGTGCAGGACGTGCCCGCCGCTCAGCGAGGAGCCCCACGCGACGATCCGTCCCGTGTCGACCCCGGGCAGCGCGCGTGCGTAGGCGATGGCTGCCCGCCAGTCTTGCTGTTGGCGGGACAGGCTCAGCAGCTCGCGGGGCTGGCCGGTGCTGTCGCCGAAATGCCGGTAGTCGAAGACGAGGACGGCGTACCCGGCGTCGGCGAAGCGCTGGGCGTAGGCGTCGAGCCTCAGTGTCCGAATCGCGCCGAAGCCGTGCGCCATCACGACGACGGGGGGACGTTCCACGTTCTCGGGCCGGTAGAGCCAGGCGGCGCAAGAGTCTCGGCCTACAGGGAAAGTGACATCCGATCGTCGAGCGCTGGCAGGTGTGATGGGCGCAGGGTTCATCGGATCTCACCGACCATCGGGAGCCGGTCCCCGGCGCCTCCGCGGGCTCGTCTTGCGCCCCGGGCTCGCTCAACTCGCAGGCTGCGCATGTAGTCGTCGAAGTCGACCTGAATGGTGTGTCGCTTGCTGCGGACGTAGCGTTTCGCGAGTGAGGCGCGGTAGCGGTTGATCTCGCTCTCCATTGCGGCGCGGCCCGGGAGGGCGTAGAGGCCTTGCAAGTGGTCGGCGATGATCTCAGACTGGCGTTCGGCGATCGGCATGATGGCGCCGAGGGGCTGGATCAGTCCGACGAAGTACAGGTGTGGCGTGGTAGTGGAAAACATCCTCTTGTAGAGGCGGATGTCGTTGCTGTCACCGGCGTCCAGGAACGCCGGATCGAAGAACGGGAAGCTCAGCTTGTACCCGGTGCAGTAAACGACGAGGTCCGCGTCGACCCGGCTGCCGTCGGTGAACACGACAGTGTCGCGGTCGAACCGCTCGATGTTGGGCTTCGGGGTGATCGCGCCGTGGGCCAGGCGGTCCAGGATCCGGCTCGACATTGTGGGGTGGGCCTGGGCGAACTTGTGGTCGGGCGCCGGCAGCCCGTACCGGTTCATGGGGCCGGTCGTCACCTTGAAGAGCAGCCGCGCCAGCGGCCAGCGGACCGCGCCGGGGATCCACTCCTTGCCGGCGATCTGGTCGTAAGGCCGGCCGAAGACGTACTTGGGGATGATGTGCACTCCACTGCGGGCCGCCAGGTAGGTCGCTCGTGCGTGGTAGCTGGCGTCGACGGCGATGTCCATGGCGCTGTTGCCCATCCCGAGGACGACGACCCGTTTGCCCGCGAGTTGGGTTTCGCTGGAGTAGCTGTGCGAGTGGATCTGTTCGATGCTCGTCGTGTCGGAGCCGGGAAAGGCCGGTTCGGGCCAGCGCGGGTCCCAGTGGTGTCCGTTCGCTACGCAGACGGCGTCGTAGCGGCGACGCTCACCTGTGGTCAGGGTGACGTCGAAGCCGCCGCCGGCCAACGGCTCGACGTGGCTCACCCCCGTGCCGAAGACGATCCGGTCACGGAAGCCGAAGTGGTCGACGTAGGCGTCGAAGTAGGCCGCGACCTGGTCGTGGCGTGCGAAGTCGGGCAGATGGTCGGGCATCGGGAAGTCGCTGAACTGCATGCGTTCCCTGGAGGTGTTGATGTGCAACGACCGGTACGCGGCAGAGACACCGTTCTTGTTGCCCCACACCCAGTTCCCGCCGACGCGGTCGGAGAGCTCGTAGCAGTCGAAGGCGATGCCGCGCTCGTGCAGTACCTTCGCGGTGGCAATCCCTGAGGAACCGGCGCCGATGATGCACGTACGGATCGGAACGGACGACATCGTCTGGCCTCCACACGATTGTGACCGGTGGTCATATGACCGGTGGTCACTGTATGGTTTGGTGCCGTGGCGCGCAACGCTCCCCCAATACCGTCCTCCGGCCGGGGTCCTGCCCTGGAGGTGATCCGACGGGCCCCGGTCGACGCCGGGAATCGCCCGCCGTTGCTGTTCGTGCACGGCCTCGGCCACGGCGCCTGGTGCTGGGAGCACTGGCTCGACGCCGCCGCGGATGCCGGTTACCCCGCCGCCGCCGTGTCACTGCGGGGCCACGCCGGAAGCGGCGGGTCGCTGCGACGGGCGACGCTTGGCTCCTACGTCGACGACGTGGTCCGGGTCGCGGCGACGTTCCCGCGCCAGGTGGTCCTGATCGGTCATTCGATGGGAGGACTGGTGGTCCAGCGGGCGCTCGCCCGTTACGCGGCCCGGGCAGCCGTGCTGGTCGCGCCGGTCCCGGCTCAGCCAGCCGTCGGGTCCCTCATCTGCATCGCCCGGCGCCATCCCGTCGACGCGCTTCGCCTGATGCTGGGGGCAAGCCTGCCCCTGCGCCCCGACTACCTCTTCACCGGCCTTTCTGCGGCCGACGCGACGCGCCTCGCAGCGCGGTGCGGCCGGGAATCGTCGCTGGCCCAGTACCAGCTGCTGTTCCATCGACCATCGCCGCCCCCGCGCGGCAGGCCGCCCGTGCTGGTCCTCGCCACCCCGGACGACCGCCTCGTCCCCCTTGGCGGCATCCGGGCAACGGCCCTCCGCTACCAGGCCGAAGTGAAGGAGTTCCCCGGCATGGGCCACGACCTGATGCTCGACGCGGGCTGGGAGCGGCCCGCGGAGGCGATGCTCACCTGGCTTCAGCGAGCGCCGGCCCCGTACTGATCGGGCGCGTCTGGCCGGAGGCCCCGTAGGCCGCCTCCAAGGGCGCGAGCAACCGCTCGATGGAGGCCTGCCGTTCGGCGGGATCTGACGAGGCGAGACCAAGGACGGGATCCAGCCCCGGGTGATGAGGGGCGAGGGCAAGATGTGGCAGCAGCAGGAGCAGCCACGCCTGGATCGCGTCCAGGTCGGCGTCGGCCCGCAGCTCGCCCCGCTCACGGCCCAACTCCAGCAACGGCGTGAGGACCTCGACATAGTGCCGGTTTGCGACTGCCCGGACTGCGGCCCGGGCGGTGCCCTCCGGTTCGAGGTTGACCGCGGCGGTGAAGGCGAGATCGAGAGGGTGGTCATCGAAGTAGGCAACCCAGACCCGGGTCAGTTCACGGACGGCCGCGAAGAAGCCCTTGTCCCACGGCAGGTGCGGGATCTGCTCCTCCATCGCAGCCCGGATTCGCTGGCTCGCCAGCTCCGAGAGGTAGGCGTAGAGGTCGACTTTGTCGTGGAAGTACTGAAAAAGGCTGCCCTTCGACACGCCCGCGTGGCGGGCGACGACGTTCAGGCTGCCCGCCGAGAACCCGTGCTCGGCGAACTCCGCCTCGGCCGCCGCGAGCACTGCAGCGCGACGAGACTCGGGCAGCCGTTCCCACGTCGCCGTCGGCATCCTCGAGTCCTCCCTACGCACCGGTCACGTCGCTTAAGAGCGTCCCGTCCGAGCACCAGCCCCGTGGGA
Source organism: Micromonospora chalcea (assembly GCF_002926165.1). GTDB lineage: Bacteria > Actinomycetota > Actinomycetes > Mycobacteriales > Micromonosporaceae > Micromonospora > Micromonospora chalcea. Next base: position 115,319 of record NZ_MAGP01000093.1, read on the forward strand.
CCCATGCTGAGCGCGACGGACGAGAGCCCTGAACGTTGCCGCTACGTCCAAGACTATCTAGCGCCCCGCTGGGGAGCACCACTGGATGCACACCTCATCGGTGCGGTCATGTACCTGACCGGCGCGCGGCCACCCTCTACAGCCGGCAGGACGGCTTCACCGCGCCGGCGGGTTCTCCCGCCGAGTCGCCCAACGAGGTGGCCCGCGGCAACCAGGCATTCTGGGAGGCCGCGCAGCGCCCCACCCCCAAGAACAGCAAAGGGCTGCTCCACACGCTTCTACGGCGCCGCCGGAACCACCGATGAGTGGCGGAGACGAGAGCGTGCGGCTGGCCGACCGGCTCGAATCCGCACTTCTGACGGACCGTCGGCGGCCGCCGCCTCAACTGCGCCCGCGGACAGCTGCAAGCAGAACGACTGGGCACAGCGCGAGCTGGTGGCGCACCCGGAGGTGCAGCGGCGCAGCGACACCCTTCAGCTGACGACCGAACAAGAGAGATGCGACCCCCTGGGTGAGCACACCCCCGGCGCTGCTAACGCCCCTGCCAGGAGTCACCAGCCATACGACCCGCCGTCACCGTCCGCCGCGCCATCCCCGACGACGAAGACCCGGCTGCTCTTCGCGCTCGCGGATTCGTTCCTTCAGGTGCCCCTTTGCCGCGTGGCTCGTTCCCGACGAGAACGACCGGCGCCCCGTCTGCTACCGCTACTTCCGACTGGTGCTTCAACACGCGCTCAGGCACGGCACCGTGGACACCAACGCCGATCTGTCCGCCGTAGCGGTCTGGTACGGGCGCGGCGAGGTTCAGCCGGCGGTCGAACCCGACCACCAGGACGCTCTGAAGCAGGCCACCGGCAAGTGCGCCCCCGTGTTCAACCTGCTGGACGCGATGCCCGAGGCGGACCACCCGCGCATCCCGCACGACTGCCTCGCCTACCTCGCCGTCGACATTCTGGTGATGGGGGAGCGGGACGCGGTGGACTGGCGACGCCCCTGTAGCCCCCGTTTACCCCCCGAAAACCCCCGCGCATGGTTGACAACCAGTGACGATTGACGGTCATCGCCTGACCGCGGCTGCGCAGTTCAACGCCTCCTTCTGGTAGTCAACGACAAAGGCGAGATGGCTACGGACGGTAACAAGGGGTCGTCGGTTCGAATCCGGCCGTCCCGACAGCACGAAAAGAGGCCGTCAACCGGGGTGAAAGCCCTGGTCAACGGCCTCTAATTCGTATCGGGGTAGTAGAAGTTTGTTGATCTAGACGGCGCGTAGCTGGGGACCACCTGGGGACCGACGGGCCTTCAAGTGGGCGCTGAGGGCCGTTCCGGCGTCCGTGATCGACTGCCGGTCGGGGTGTAGGTAGCGCTGGGTCGTGGTCAGCGATCCGTGTCCGGCGATCTTCCGTAGGACGTGTACCGGTACGCCCGCGTCGGCCATCCAGGTAAGGCCGGTGTGCCGCAGGTCGTGCCGGCGTAGGTGTTCGTATCCGAGCTTTGTGACCACCTCATCCCAATGCGTCGCGTCACGGAGTACGGCGGTACTGATCCGGCCACCGCGCGGGCCGGTGAACAGCCGGGATTCCGGCTTGGTCGCGGCGTCCAGGCGATGGGCCACGATCGGTCGTACTTCCTCGATCAGCGGCACGGTCCGGGCGCGTTTTCCCTTGGTGCCCTTGTCGATTAGGCCACCAGGGCTGGGTGTGGTCTGGCGGCGCACTGTCCACATCCACGTTTCTCGGTCGATGTCCTCGGCCCGGACGCCGGAAACCTCGCCGATCCGGGCGGCGGTACAGGCGGCGAATATCACCACGTCGGCCCATCCGGTGAAGTGATTCGCGGAGCGGTCGACCAGGGCAGCGGCAAGCTTGGTTAGCGTTTCCCAATCGGGCAGAGCCAGCGAGCGAGGATCGTCCAACTCGTCGGCGGCCCGTTGGTATTCGCGCTGCCACCCTGTCACCTGTGCGGGGTTGCGTTGGATGATGCCATCCCGTACGGCCTGTTCCATCACGCGGACCAGCACGGCGAGACTGTTCTTCACCGTCGATCGGCTGTACTCGTCGGCGATCCACGAGTGCACCGCCCGATCCACCGCGCCATTGGTAATCATCCGAACGGGAATGTGACCGAGCGTCGGCACCACCCGCTTGCGCCAACCCGCCAAGTACGGATCAAGGGTCTTGCGCTCCAAGCCGGGCTGGTACGCCGTCGCTCGTCACCTCTGGAATGACCCCAACAGGAGCCGGTGCCCGGAGAGCAGGCTAGCCCAGTGTTGCTCATCACCCTGAAGGGAACGCAACGCGATATTGACGTTCAGCCCGCCGTCCATGGGCACGGCGGTCGCCATCATCCCTGGAGGGGTCGCATGGAATCCGCTTCGTTGATCGCAGGCGCTCGATTCGAGGCGCTCACCAAGCCTCAGCGATCGCAGCGCGACAAGCGTCGAGGACGCCGTCGATGCGTTCCCGCAACCAGGCCGGAAGTGAGATCAAGATCAACCCGCTAGCCGATGCGGTGTTCCTGAGTTGGGTGGTGCGCCGGCCGTCAACGGCCGCCATGAGACCTTCGTGGAGGAGAACTTCGCGGGCAGCGTAGGCGTCACCGGAGCCGACCGCTCTGGCAACCACTTCCGAAGCAAGCTGCGGCAAGATTCGCTGATCCGCTCCGGTCGACGCGTCAATGAGCGTCAATCCCAGCCGAGTTTCGAAGATAGCTAGGCCCTGCGCCGGCCGTAGGCCGAGGTAGCCCTCCAACGCGAGGTCTAGGTGCGTACGCGAGGGCCTGTCGCACAGGTGGGCCAAGCATGCGGTGATCACCTCCTCCCACGGCTCACCCCGAGCGGTTCCGGCCACCAGTGCCCGGGCCGACTCCAGATCACCCGCCCTGACATGAGCAATGACCGCCACCTGACGTCCGTCGAGCATCCGCTGGCCGATGCCACGATGCCGTTCAAGATGCGCGTACGCCTCTCTCCACCGGCCCGCGCCAGCCAGCGCACGGGCGCCCTCCGCCACGAGCACGCTCCACAGCCACTGCCTTACTTCGCGGTGGTCGTCCTCGCCGCGAGTCAGCCGGCTCGCCGGCAGGGCCTGGCCGTCGATCACCGCATCCCTCCGTGATGACACCGCCTCGAAGAGGCCAGTGAGGAGGTGAAGAGCAGCGTCGCCGTCGCGGTCGCGAATGTGCAGCCGGGCGAGATTGACCAAGGGCTCCAGCGCACACCGCGCCGCCCGCGCGTCTAGAGGAACAGCCTGCAGGTACGCGGCGGCGTGCTCGTGGCACCACCGGCGGGCCAGCTCCGGCTGGCCGCAGTCCGACGCGAGCAGAGCAGCCTGGTTGTAGACGGCCGACGCCACGACTCGGTCGTGCTCTCGCGCGGCGCGTTCGGCCAGGGTGCACAAATTGTCGACGCGCTCAACCAGCGGCCCAGCGATGGGCCGTGGCCGCGCGACCAGCGGGAAGCGCCGCAGCACCGCGCTGTCCGGCTGCACGGTCACTGCCAGGTGACGGTGATGGGGTGCTGCGGCCGGGGAAGAACGAAGCGTCCGGCCGAGGGGTCCGCCTCGGCGGGAGCGTCGGGGATCTCGAAGCGCACGGTGCGGGAGCGGTAGGTGGCGTCCCAGATGCGGATTTCTTCGCTGACCTGCTGTGCGAGGTCCGCTCCGTGGGGTCCGTGGCCGATGACGCCGACCTCGTACAACTTGGTGCCGTCGGGTCTGGTCGGGGTGGGCCTGATGGTGAGGTAGACGAGGTCGGCGCCGCGGGTGGTGGCCATCGCGCCCCAGGGGAACATCGGGGTGACGGCGCCGCGTTCGATGGCTGCGGGTTGGACGTTCATGCGCATGATGGCGTTGTCGAGCCGGCAGGCCAGCCAGAGGTCCATCCACTCGTACGGCACCATCGGTGGGAAGAACACGTCTGTCCAAATCTTGCGCCGTTCGGTGTCCAGCACGCCGGCCAGTGCCGCGGCGTCGACGTCCTGCTCCTTGTGCACCTGCAGGACGACGTCCTGCTCCGATGTGATCGGCACGAGTCGGCGGGCGTCATCACCGATGCCGCGCAGCGGCATGAAGACGGCCAGCTCGCTGCCCTGGTCGCGCCACCCGCCGTCGTACCGCTCGAAGATGATCGAGCGGGAGGCGGCGCCACGCAGGCGCAGCGGTACGACGAGTCGCCCGTCCGGGGCGAGCTGCTTCAGCCAGGCAGTCGGGGTTTCGTAGGCGCCGACTGTGGCGATGATCCGGTCGTAGGGTGCGCCGTCGGGGCAGCCGAGCGCTCCGTCGCCGAGGATGACGTCCACGTTCGTGACGCCCGCAGTGGCAAGGTGTTTGCGGGCCCCGTCGACGAGGTCCTCGTCGACGTCGAGGGTGACGACGCGTCCGTTGTCGCCAGTGAAGGCGGCGAGCAGGGCGGCGTTGTAGCCGGTGCCGGCGCCGGCTTCCATGACCCGGTGGCCGGGTCGTACGTCGAGTTGTTCGAGCATCATGGCCACGATTCGTGGCTGTGAGGCGGCGCTGATGGAGGCGCCTCGGCCGTCGGTCTTGGTGTAGACGGGAGCGTCGGCGTAGGCCTGTTCAAGTGGTACGCCGGGTAGGAACAGGTGCCGCGGGGTGGCGCGGATGGCGGCCTCGACGCCGGGCGTGCGGATGATGTTCTCGGCGCGCAGTGCGTCGGTGAGCGCGGCGCGCAGGTCGGCGGGGTCGCTGGTCACTCGATCGACGCTAGTGCTCGTGGGCGTGGGTTCTGCGATCGACACGGTGCTCCTCGTGGTGTGGTGGAAGACGTTGCGGACCGCGAGCGCGGCGAGGGTGGACTGGTCCTGAACGGACAAGCCAGATCGGTTGGCGTGGAAGATGACGTGGTGTGCGATGACGGCGCGTAGCCCCCGTCGAAGGTGGCCGTGTCGGGCGAGGTCGGCGAGTGCCTGGCCGGCGGTTGCGAAGGCGTCGAGCCATGGGCCGAGGCCCACGAGTGGTCCGCCTGTCTTCGCGAGGCTGTGGGCGTCGACGGTCATGAGCCGATTGATCGCTCGGGCCAGTTCGGCGGCCCGCTCTGGCACTGCGAGGCCGGGGGAGGGCCGGAGGTCGGCGACCTTCGCCCAGGTGTCGCCCTGCTCGTACCAGTCCAGACCGGCGGCGCGCATCAGGACGCTGCACAGCAGCACGGCGAGCTCGCGCCTTCCCAGCGTGGTGGCGGGAGGCAGGTCGAGTAGCAGGTGCCGGCTGTCCTGATGAAACAGCACGTGGGCTACCTCCATGCCGGCCGACCCGCCGAAGGCCAGGGTCTCCGGTTCGTAGACGCCTCGGGTCCAGTTGGTGAGTCGGTCCTGACCCGCGAGTGTCTCCAGCAGGTCCTCGACGCGGTGGGAGGTCGGGTCGTCGGCAAGGTAGCGCCACCGCCAGGTGGGGTACTTCCGGACGTACCACCACCCGTGCAGCACGCTCTCGTCCTGTGCGGCGGCCAGCGCCGGGGCCAGGACGGAGGCGGCGACGTCCTCGGCTGCGGTGGGGTCGGGGAACTCGACGGTGTACTGCCGCCAGGCGGGCGTTGGCATTCGGCGTCCTCATGTCAGGGGATGGGCGATGGGGCGGTGAGCAGGCAGGCGTCCCAGGAGCTGGTGTGCGCGCCCGCGCTGCTGCAGCTGAGGGCGGCCAGCGCCACCCGGGCGGCGCCTTCGAGCAGGCCAGGGCTCGCGGCGACCAGGGCAGCTGCGGTACGCCGGGGCCCGGCGCCGTCCGGGTCGAGCGCGCCGAGAAGCCGAGGGGCCAGCACGCCGAGGGTCCCGGCGGTGTCGGGCAGGGCGTCGGCGGCCATCCGGTGCGCGATGTGGGCCAGGCCGGCGTGGCCGTGGCAGAGCGACGGGTCGGTGGTCGCCGCGAGCTGGCACGGGTCAGCGAGTGCGCGTACGAGTGCGTCTTCGGCGGCGGCGCGGCGGACGTGATCGTTCAGGGCCAGGGCGGCGAGCTGCTGGGCGCGCGCCAGCCCGGGGGTGCCGTAGCACCAGGACGGCCGCTGCACGCGGTAGACCTCGGCGCGGTCCGCCCGGAGTTGCACTCTGGTAATCCAGTACGGCCAGAGCGGACCGGCCGTGGAGTCGTGGCACCATCGGTCGAGCCAGGTGCAGATCGTTGCGATGGCAGCGGTCTGACCGTCGACGGCAATGCCGTGCAGGGCCGCGAGCGCCAGTAGCGCCAAGGGTCCGGCGATGCCGTGGGCCGTGCCGTTGTTGCCGTGTCCGCCGGGGAAGCGGGAGTCGGCGCGGCCGGAGGGCCCGCTGCCGGTCCACCAGCCTGGTAACACCTCGCTGCCGACGGGTAGGGGCTGCGTCAGCCGGACCAGATACCCGAGCACCATGGCCAGCGCCTCACTGTCGGGTGCTCGGCGGAGCAGGTACGCCCCGACGCCGGCCAATCCTCGGATGGCGTCGAACTCGGCGAGCGCCGGTAGTTCCCCATCGTCGATGCGGGCGTGCGCGGCGGCCACGCGGCGCCGGGCGTCGGCGGCGATCGCCCGGTCGAGGTCGTCGAGCGCGCGGGCGTAGGTGCCGGGCTGGTGAGCGGCGGCGCAAGCGAGGACGTGGGCCAGCGCGGGCGCGCCGTGGAAGGGGTGGCTGTCGGCGCCCGTCGTTACCGGGCCGCTGGTAGCGGCGGCGAGCCAATCATGAGCACGTTGCCAGGGCCTTAGCCGTGCCGCTGCCAGCTCGACGTGGAGCAGGGCGATGCCGGGTACGCCGAGGGCGAGTGACTGCTGCCACCAGGGTTGCCGGATCGGCAGCCGTGGGTCGTCGGGATGGGCGAGCAGATCGGCGACTGCGACAGCGAGGTCGTGGCTCTCGTACGGAAGGGTCATGGCCGGCTCCGGGCGAAGTAGGCCAGGGCGGCGGCGCGGGCGAGGTGGCGGCACCGGTCTTCGTCGTCGAAGTCGATGCCGACCGCGCGGATGTAGTGGGCGTGCATGAAGGAGCCGAGGACGTCGTCGCTGTTGATGCCGTCGGTGTGCGGTCCGGGTAGGTGGGTCCGGTAGATGGCGAGGGCGATGTCGCGGTTCTTCCAGGCGTCGACGATGGCGGTGCCGCCGGGGACAGCGCGCAGTGCGGCCCAGTCGTCGCCGGGGTGGGCGAGTCGTACGGCTTCGTGGAACAGCGGCCGCTCGACCGGCTGCGGCGCGGTCGGGGGTACGTGGTCGATGAGCCAGCGCATGCCGGCGTCGACGTTGCCGGTGTAGGCGACGGCGATAGCGGCGATCTGCGCGGCGACGAGTGCCTGTCGGCGCGGGCGGACGGGCTGGCGTAGCTGCGTGAGGACGGCGTGGGAGTCGGCGATGAAGACCGCCTCGGCGGCCTGCATGGCCGCACCGGATCCCCACCGCCCGGTCTCGGGGTAGGACGCGGCGTACTGGACCTCCCGCAGCAGGCCACGTCGGCGTAGACCGTCGGCCCATCCGCTGACACGTCCGGCGGCCGGTCCGAATGCCGACGGGTCGGGCAGGGCGATGCGGAGGCGGAGATGCTGGTCCGGGTCGCGGAACCGGAGGAACCACCAGTCCGGCGGCACCTCCCACTCAGTGAGCAGTCGGGGCAGGTGCTCGGCGAGGAGGAGGTCTTGTCGGCGGATGTCTCCGTAGAGTTTCGCGAGCAGCAGCGGGGAGGTGGCGGGGCTCAGGCACTGGTCTCGTCCGATGACGCGGGCCGGGATCGGTGTGGGCAAGGGCGGCCAGGGTGGTCGCTCGGTGGCGTGCAGCGTCAGGATGACCTCATGCGGACGGCCGCGGCACCAGCCGAGTTCCTGCGGGCTGGGTGCTTCCACGAGGACCGCTCGCGGTGCGGTGAGCAGGTGGGTGCGCAGCAGGACGCGGTGCGCGGACTCGTCGAGGTCCAGCGGCAGACGCCGGTCGGCTTCAACCAGCTGCACCAGGCGGGGCAGGCGCCGGCGGGCCCGCCACTGGTCGAGGGCGTCGTCCCAGGCGTACCAGGGCTGCCGCCGGTCGGGCAGCTCGGTAGCTTCCAGCCGCCAGGTGGCGGGGGCGAGGATCACGCGCCCGTAGCGGATGCGGGGAAGGAACGGCAGCTTGGCCCGGGCGGCGGCGCCCCAGTCGAAAGCGGTGACCTGGGCGCACTGGGCGCGGCCGAGTTCGATGAGGAACCGGGCCAGTGGTGGGGTGTGGGTGCGCAGGTTGAGCGCGTGCATGCCGACCGCTTCGACGCGACGACCGTGATCGGGCGCGGCGAGGTACATGCGTCGGCCGTCGCAGCCCACCGCCAGGTCGTCGACGGTGAGTACCGCTCGGTTCGGGCGCCGGTGCTCGGCCAGGCTGATGACAGTGGGCAGGATCTGCATGGCGCGGGTGACGTGGGTGGTCGCGGGATCCAGCGGCGGGAACGACATCTGGGCGGGCACCGTGCCGTGATCGGCGGTGGGCAGGTCGGTCAGGCCGGCGGCCAGCTTCGCGGCGTCGACCGCCCGCAGCACGCTGAGGAACCGGCCGGTGAGTCCCCCGGCGCCCCGGGACACGGAGGTGACCTCGACGGTGAACCTGCCGCGCGCCAGGGCGGCTTCGCCGGCGGCGTGCACGCGGACGCTCGTCTCCAGGTGTGCCGGCAGCCGCAGCCGTGGCGGCCCCAGCTCCAGTTGTGCGATCAGCTCCTCGTCGAGCAGCACCTCGTCCGCGCCGTCCAGGGCGGCGCGCTGGGCGAGGGCGAGGAGCAGCTCGTCGCGGCGGGACAGGGGTGAACGTGGCTCGTCTGCTGGAGTGCCGGGGTATCCGTCGGGGAAGCCGATGCCGCTGTCCGGGTCGACGACGTCGCGTACCGGCACCAGCGAGCCGATCCCGTACCGTTCGTAGAAGCGCTGGTGGTAGGCGCGCCACGCCGCGGTGCCGTAGGGGTGGGCGCTGAGCCGGGTCAACGCCAGGGCGGCGCGTTCCACCTCCCGCGCGACCTGATCCGGCAGCGTGACCGACGCGTCCAGCCGGAGATCCACCGCGAGAGGCTCGTGGACGGAGATGCCGAGGGCGCGCATCCGGGAGGTCACCTGGGCGCGGGCCTCGCGGCCGCCTGCGCCGTGGGCGGTGCGGTGGCGTCGCAGCGCCGCGTGGATGTCGCGCAGGGCGCGTACCAGGTCGGCGACCGCCGCGACGCCGTCGGCATCGACGTCGTCGAGCTGGAGCAGCAGGTACGCCAGGGCGTCGGGCTCCGTGCCGGGCGCGTGCAGGCTGGTGATCAGTGCGCCGCGGGCGATCAGCTCGGCGAGCATCCCCTCAACGGTCGCCGGTGCAGCGCGCGGGAACGCGGCACACAGCTGCGCGGACAGTGCTTCCACCCGGATCGGGGTGTCGGCGGCGGTGATCGCGGCGCGGACCGGCGCGGTGTACCGCAGCGACACCTCCACGGCCGTCGTGCCCTGCGGTCGGGCGTGCGGCTGGTAGGGCAGGACGAGCCGGTCGTCGCGTACCGTCATGGTGTTGTTCGCGACCACCGGGAGCCGGGCGACCAGGTCCGGGCATCGTTTGAGGTGGTTGATCACGTCGGCGAGCCACGCGGCGCCCGCCCGGGCGACGGCCTGGTGTGCGGTGCCCCATCGGGTGGGCGAGCGTGATCCGAACACGGCGGGTGCCACCCCGGCGAGGAGACCGAACGGGGTCGGCCGGCCGCGTAGGCGCTGCGTGTATCGGGCGACGGCCTGGATCACCCGCCGGGTCTCTCGGACGGTGAGGGCCTCGCCGGCGCACAGCCTGGCGACCTGCGCGGCGAGTACCGGGCTGGCGTGACTGATCGCGTCCACGATGGTCTCGTTCGTCCACACCTGCCGCAGCCATGCCACCCAGCCGGGGACGAGGGCGTCGCGTGGTTCGGTCAGGTCCGGCCACGGCGGCAGGTCGATGTCGGGGTGGGCGGCCGCGCGGACGAGCGCGGCCCCGGTCGACCGGTATGCCGGAGAGCCTGTGGGAGAGCGCACGCTGCACCTCGGGTGGATGTCGGTTCGGGCGCCGGCCGGCGCGGAGAATTGGGGCGTGTTGCCGCGCCGGCCGGCCTTTCCGGGGGAGGGTTCGTCGGTCAGGCGACGTTTGTGGTGCAGGCGGTGCAGGTGCTGCCGCAGCCGTCGTCGGTCAGGTTGACCAGGCCGGCCACGTCCGCCACCTCCAGCAGGCTGACGTCCAGGTCGAAGTCCCCGCCGTCGGCGGTCGTGCTCTGCTCCGCGGTGCTGGTGGACATGTCTTCCTCCCATCTCGAGATCTCCCCGGGCCGCGGTGACCCGAGGTGGTGCCGGGTGGCCGCGTCCCGGTGACGCGTCACCCCTACCGCCCGATGCGGACGGAGCTTGAAGCGGCAGTCGGCTGGGTTCGCCGACGTGGTCGTTGCTCGGTGTCGGGAAACGCCGCCGTGCCGGCGGCTCCGGCCGGCCCGCGCCACATCCGCCAGATCGTGGGTCCGCTGATGGGCAGGATCAGCGGCGGTCCAGCCCGGTAGCCGAGCCGCAGGTACAGCCTGCGGTTGCGCATGTTGCTGGCCTCCAGGTAGGCGGGCAGGCCCAGCGCGTCGAGCCGGCGGTGGTAGCTGTCGAGCAGGGCGGTTCCGACGCCGCGGCGCTGTTCGTCGGGGCTGACCGCCACGTACGCGAGGTAGTGGTGCGGTTCGCCGGGGTGGAACACGTCGAACATGGCCTCGAGGAGGGTGAACTTCGGCGCGTACGGTCCGGTGGCGGCTTCCACCGCCGCCTGGTGCTCCGGCGGCGCCGCGGGTGGGGGTTCGGGCCGGGCGTACCAGATCGCGACGGCGGACCGGTCGGTGGTGGTGTCGACGTGGCCGTGGGCGAGCCCGTGACGCAGGACGAGGGTGAAGTACCGGCGGTAGACGGCGCGACGGTCGTCATGGTCGGGGACCAGCCAGTCGGCGACCGGCCCGTCGAAGAACGCGTCGACGAGTACGGAGACCAAGGGGTCGATGTCGGCGGGAGTGGCGCGACGGATGCTCACGCCGGTGCTGGGGACGGTCATGGTGAGCTCCTTGTTCAGACCGGCAGGCGGAAGCTGTCGGTGCGGCGCAGGGGCGCGGTGGCGCTGTCGGCGCCGAGTCCGATGGCGTCATAGACCTGCGGCCGCGTTGCGCGCAGGACCAACGCCCAGGCGGTGCCGGCGAGGGCGGCGATGGCGTAGGTGGCCGGGAAGAGCCAGCGCAGCGGTGAGTGCGCGTCGACGCCGAGGAGGATGTCGAACTCTCGTAGCGTGGCGGCGAGGAACCCGGTCAGCGTGAGCGTGGCGAGCAGCGGCGCGACGAACGCCAGCCACCAGCCTTCGCCGTGGGCGATGCGGGCGAAGAAGCCGATCACGGCGGCGGAGGTGACGGTCATCAGGATCAGGACGCCGAGGCCACCGGTCACCGTGACCCAGAAGAACAGGTGCACGATCGGGTCCGCGCCGGCAGTGGCGTAGGCGATGAGGACGACCACCGCGAGAATGCTCTGCAGGATCGATCCGACCTTCGGGGCACCGGTGCGGCGGCTGGTCCGGCCCAGTACGCCGGGCAGGACCCGCTCCCGGCCGAGAGCGAACAGGTACCGGGCGACGGTGTGGTGGAAGCTCAGCAGCGCGGCGAACAGGCTGGTGATGAACAGGACCCGCCCGACGGTCACGATGCTGGACCCGAGGTGCGGTGAGACGAGATTGAAGATGAGGTCGGTGCCGTCGGTGCGGGCCGCATCGACGATCCTGTCCGGGCCGGTGGCGACGGACATCGCCCAGGCGGACAGGCCGTAGAGCAGGCCGGTGGCGGCCACCGCGATGTAGGTGGCCCGGGCGACCGTCCGGCGCGGGTCGCGGGTTTCCTCGGAGAACACCACAGTGCCCTCGAAGCCGACGAAACCCGTGATGGCCGTGACCAGTGCGGCGCCGATACCCGCGGCGAGGATGTGCGACGGGGCGAGGGTGTCGAAGGTGACCGTCCCGCCGGCGGGGTGCCCGACCATCACCGCGTCGAAGACCAGCGCGACCGCGCACTCGGCGACGAGCATGACCGCCAGGACCTTGCCGTTGAGGTCGATGCGCAGCACGCCCAGCACGGCGACTACAGCCCACCCGATCAGCGCCGGCACCCACCAGGTGACGTGCAGGCCGTACTGATCGCGCAGGAACGTCGCGAGGACCGCGCCGAACCCGCCGTACAGGCCGATCTGCATCGCGTTGTACGCCACCAGCGCGACCATCGCCGCGCCGACACCGGCCGGACGGCCGAGCCCTCGGGTGACGTAGGTGTAGAACGCGCCGGCGTTGACGATCCGCCGGGACATGGCCACGAACCCGACCGAGAACAGCGCCAGCACGGCGGCGACGACAAGGTACGCCACCGGAATACCCGCCACGCCGGTGACCGCGTAGCCGGTGGTCGCACCGCCGGCGACCACCGTCAGCGGCGCGGCGGCGGCGATGACGAAGAACACCACCGAGGGGATCCCGAGCCGGCCGCGCGCCAGAACCTCGGAAACGGTGTCAGTAGTCGAATGCGACATCAGGTCTCTTTCACGAAGAGTGGATGGGTGTTGCCGTCAGGAGGTGCGGTGGCTCAGGACCGCGCCGCCGACGACACTGCCGAGATCAGCGAGCAGATCCCGCAACGGCGGCCACGACTGCTCGACCAACCGCCGCAGATGCGAGCGCACCGCCGGCGAGGCGCCGTCGAGCAGCGTCGTGTCCAGCTGGGTGTGCAGCGCCAGGCCGGCCAGGGCGAGGTCCACGCCGTTCAAGCTCCGGCCGTTGCGCAGGTGCTGAGACAGCCGCGCCGACGACCAGGCCGCGGTGTTGATGTCGGTCGGCACGTACAGGGTGCGTTGCCGCCAGAACCGGCCCGCCTGCTGCGGCCGCACCAGACCCGACTGCCACATCCGCTGGGCGACCTGCTCGTAGGCGGACGAGCCGAGGAAGGCCAGCCACACCCTTGTCGCGGTGTGTTGCTGCTCGGCCGCGATCCGGTCCAGGACCAGGTGCTGGAGCCAATCCTGCGGCGGCCGGATGTCCTTGACGCGCACGTGCCCGCGCTCGAACGTGATCCGCCCGCCGTAGTAGAGCTCGACGAGCAGCCCAGCGGCCAGGCCGTGCGCCAGCGACGAGTCGAACAGCCGAGGGCGACCGGTCCGGTCGTCGTGGCACATGAAGAAGAACTCGTCCGCGATCCGGCTGGTCCGCTCGGAGGCGGCGCCGGCGGGCACCGGACGGGGGACCGGGACAGGCTCGGAACGGACATACGAGGCGGCGTGCTCGTCAGCGGCGCCGAGGGCTGGATTCACCGCGGCCGGCCTTCCTGAATCGTGTCGTCTACAGGGTCGAGAAGCTGGAGCTGTACGAGGAGGCGACGGCCACCGGGATGACGGGACAGTTCCTCCAGCGCCCACTCGTTCTGGCGACATATGCCGTCGTGGCACTGAAAGCAGGCTCCGCCCTCCTTGTGGGCGAGCACGGTCCGGCGAGCCGCGTCGAAGCGGTCGACGGGACGGTCGCTCTCCTCGGCGCCGGTCACGGGGCGGGGTCGCGGCAGGGCAGCGAGGCGGCGGAGGCGCGCAGCGCGGACCCAGGCAGGTGCCTGCTGCTGCAGCTCGGCTCTTCGTGGTCCGGCTCGTCGCGAAGCCGGGCGAGCGTCGCCGTGCTGGCGATGCCGAACGGCGCGAAAGACTGGTGATCCTGCCCGGAGACGAACCATTTGATGCGCGTCATCCCGTCACCTCCTCGTGGGATGCGCGGCCGGGCCTCTCCCGGCTCCGACTACGCACCCCGGTTGATGGGTGCAGGGACCGTTCGCGCGCCGGAGAGGCGCCGGTCCTGCACTTGCTGGTGCCTGACAAGCCAACGAAAGGTGGACCGGTGTCGGGAACGGTCGGGATTGGATCTACGACACTGCGTTGACATGCTCGGTCAACTGATCAGGAGGGTCCTACTCCTGGAAGTCGAAAGCGCCTGCGGCGAGACGCTTCAGGGTTGGCCGCCGTGCCGATCGGCACGTTGAGCGACGGGCAGAATGTCGGAGGATTGTCGGAATCCGCCGACCCTCTTACCGACAACCCCAGTGACGGGATCCCCTGAAATCCGTCACGATCCGACCAGCAACGCGCACGCTGCTTGTCGTCATCCGGGGACGAGGGCGCGGGAACATCAAGGGCCATTCGCTGGCGGCCGGAGCGCATAGGCTACCGGCAGGCTGTTGAGTTCCAGCTCGATTGAGGAGCAGCGTCGCTTGCTGCCGACATTCGCGACCGCCGAGGAGAAGGGTGCCAGGTGCCGATGAGCGACGTAGACGGTTGGCGGACGCTGGGCGTCCGGCTAGCGCAGCTTCGACGCGCCGCCGGCTACAACCAGCACTCTTTCGCACCCCTGACTGGCTACGCCCGCAGCACGATCGCGAACGTCGAGACCGGCCGGCAGAGGGCGCCGCGTGAGTTCTGGCAGCGCTGCGATGAGCTCCTTGGGGCAGCCGGCTCACTGCTCAGCCTCTATGACCAGGCGATGCGCCAACAGCAGGCTCTGCCCCCCATGCCTGAGGAAGCGGAGCTTGAAGCCGTCGACACGCATGCTGCGGCCACCGCGGTGGCAAGGACGTCGACGAGTCCTGTTGACCCCGCCATCGTGCCGCACTGGATGAGCATGCTCCGCATCCTCGCCGCTTCCCACGACGCGTTCGGCCCACGTCGGCTCCACGACGTCGTTCGGGGTGAGCTGAACATCATCCGAAGACATCGCGCCGGCGCAGCCGGGCAAACCCTGCGGGAGCTACTGCGGGTCGAGTCGCGGTGGGCGGAGTTCGCCAGCTGGACCGCCGACAACCTCGGCGACAGCCAGGATGCGGCGTACTGGTTGCGGCAGTCACTATCGATGGCCCGAGAAGCGGCTGACGGCAGGATGGCGACCTACGTCCTCATGCGGCAGGCGCAGCGCGCTGTCGAGAGAGGGGACAGCGCCCAAGCTATCGCCCTCGCCGAGTTCGCCGATGCCAGGAAGGAGCCGACAGCTCGTGATCGGGCGCTGTGCGCCGTCCGAACCGCCCAGGCCGCCGCGCTCGCTGGACAACGAGCGCGCTGCCAATCCGCGCTGCAGAAGGCGCATTCACTGGTAGGAGCTGCCGAAGGCCTCGACGACCCAGACACCATCGGCCTGCACTGCACCCGCACCTATGTGCTGGCGTACGAAGGGCAATGCCATCTGATACTGGGCCAGGCGAAGCAGTCCATCGCTGTTCTTGAAGCTGTGCTGAGGGCCTGGCCATCCGCGTACCGGCAGGACGAGGCGCTCGCCCGCGCCTGGCTCGCAACCGGCTACGCGAACCTCGGTCGAGTGGATGAAGCTGCTGACCAGGGCGAGAAGGCGCTCACTATCGCACTCGACGCCGGATCTGTCCGTCTGATCAAGGCGCTGAGTCTTGTGGAGCACGAGCTCGGGTCTCGACGAGTGACGGATGAGGCGCAGCGTTTCCGCGACCGACTTGCCCTTGCGGATCAAGTAGTCGGCAGAATGGGCCAGTGAACCTATGGACCACAGCAACGACCACGGAGGCCGGCCGCCACGCCGCATCAGTAGCCGTTCTACCGGTCGGCAGCTTTGAGCAGCATGGTTCCCACCTTCCGCTGGCCACCGACACGATCGTCGCCAGCGCGATCGCCGCAGCCGTGGCTGATCGCTACGACCTGCTGCTACTCCCACCGATCACGATCTCCTGCTCACACGAGCACGCCGCCTGGCCCGGAACAGTGAGCATCTCCGCACGTACCCTAGACGCGATCATCACCGATGTGAGGGAGTCGCTTCAGCGCTCGGGCGTGGAGCGCCTCGTGATCGTGAACGGTCACGGCGGGAACTACGTGCTCTCGAACATCGTGCAGCAGGCCAACGTCGCCGGACCTCAGCTCGCGCTATTTCCGAATCGGACAGCCTGGGAGACTGCATGCCAGGATGCTGGCATCGTGAGCAGCCTGCATGACGACATGCACGCCGGGGAGATTGAGACCTCGATTCTGCTTCACGTGGCGCCGGAGACTGTGCGCGACGGCTACGAGCTGGGCGATCACGTCGCCGAGCATCCGCACTTGCTCACGCTTGGGATGGGCGCTTACACCGAGTCCGGGGTGATCGGACGTCCCTCACTCGCAGCGAGTGGCAAGGGGCAGCGGATCGTTGAAAGCCTGAGCGCTAGCTTCCGGAACACATTGGACTTGTTAAGGTCGTAATACCTGCATCTGGTAGGAACAGAACTCGACGAGGTGACCGATTCAGCCCCGCGTGCGCGGGGACCGTCACTCCGGGCGCTGCCACCGGTCGCTGCTGTTCGGACCACCCCCGCGTGCGCGGGAAGCAGGCCAGGGGCGTTGCCCTGCCACATGAGAATGTCGGGATCACCCCCGCGGGCGCGGGGAGCAGGTCGGCAACGCCCGCGACGCCAAGTCTGAGCTGGGATCACCCCCGCGGGCGCGGAGAGCAGCTGAGGGACCGGCCGCGCGGCCGGGTCGCTTGGGGGTCACCCCCGCGTGCGCGGGGAGCAGGGAAAGATCCGGATCCACTGGTTGATCGGGACCGGATCACCCCCGCGTGCGCGGGGAGCAGACTACTTTACCTGCGACGCTAGAGATCAACTTCTTGGATTTCATTCGCAACGTCTCGCAAGATCGCCCCCTCTTGGCAGTAGCTGGCGCGGCCAGCTAACGCCTCGGCTGCAGTCTAGTTCCTGAAGCTCGGACTCGAGCTTGGGCAGTTGAAAGGCTGGCGAGGGTTGGCTGCGGGTAGAAGCAATGCCGTGTCTTCCGCGATCGAGCGAGCATCCTTTTCTAGGGTTCTCGCAGAAGGTGCGGCCGGCGACACGGCCGCGGACGCGTTGTCAGGACCCGTTCTTGACCGGATGGCGTAACGGACGCAGTAACGAATGGACGCTCGCCACCGCAAAGTAGCTGAAATGAGCCGGCAGCGAATGCCAGAAGAGAGCAGCGTTCTGTCTGCATTAGCGGATGTATCAGCTGGTTCTGACATGGTGTGACGGAATTGTTGTCAAATGGTCGCTGTCCGCCCGGTCCTTCGGGAGGCACCCACGCGCGACAAACACATGCTCACCCGATCCTCACAGCGGTGAAGTTCTTTAGACGATCAGCAGGCGGCCAAGCTTCGCCAAACAACCTGACCCGCCCGTAGCTGATCGCGGTGACGGACAACGTCAACCAGGCCAAGGGTGATCAGGACCCGTCGACGTGGCACGGTGTACTACAGCTAGATGTGGATCACCGTCAAGTACAGCTGGGGCCTGACCCTGCAGTCCTGAGAGAAGTCCGCCCTGCAGGGCATGCTCAGGCTGGCTTAGACAGCGGCGACCGTGAGCAGGACCCCGGTCACGAGCACGAAGGTCGGAAGCAGATACCAGAACCGTTGCGTTGTCCCAATCACCCGGCGGGTTCGCCGGTACAGCCGGCCGGCTTGGTGGTGCTCGTCGGCCTGCTCGAGCAACGCCGCGATGGTCACTGGCCCCTCTTTAAGGAACTCCTGGTCGAGCTGGTCGCGGAATCGCAGAGCCCGCCGCCGGTTGCGCTCGAACAGCTCGGTGTACGACGCCGCGAACGCCAGGCCGAGGAGGCCGGCTAAGCCGACCGCCACGCAGAGCGGCAGCTCAGAGCGACCCACCGTGCCGTCGTTCGCGATCACCGCGACCAGCACCGACGCCACCACTATCATGAAGTTCACTACGTTCGAGCGGAGCACCTCGGCGTGCCGTGCGTGTGTCCTGGTGTCGGTGTACATCCCCCAGATGAGGTCCTTCCGGGCCTTGGCGAAATCGGTCAGATCCTCAGCCACGCCACTCGCCCACCCGCCGGCAACTTACCGATTCAGTTGATCGCGACGACGACATACATTGACAATAGTGCGCGCTGGCCAGTTGGCAGGGGGTTGAGATGGGGGAACTCTTGAACCCGAGACACTGGCAATCCGGCTTGGACGGCCATCACGAAGTGCTGACAGCGCTTGCTCGCTGGATGGAGAGCGTTAACTTCGACCTCGAGATCCTCCACTGGTTCGACGACGGGCGCAGCGATCGCCCCGTCGCCCTCGTCCTGCGAACCGGTAGGGGCCACCCGGAGCAACTGGTGCTGAAATTCTGCGAGCCCGGCGCCCGCACCGCCGCACTCAGCGAGGCGTGGGAAGAGTCGCCGGGCTACCGGCGTCACCTGGCAAAAGTCGATCAGGTTGTCATCCCGGTTGGCGAATGGACCGCGGTCTTCCTGAGCGTCGCTGGCGACGATCAGGACGAATTTCAGCCGCTGAGCCGGTTTCGTCGAGACCCATCCTTGCCCGCCTGCCTCCGCAGGATCGCCTCATCGGTCGTCAGAGATTGGAATCCGCACCGAACGTCCCACGGGCAACGCACTGTCGGCGAGGTGCTCCAGCCCATCGTGCGGCGTCACATCGGGGCTGCGGAGACGTGGGCTCGCGGCAAGGGCCTGTCGGTCGCCGGCGACTCACCATTCGCGTTGGTGACCGGAGCGGATGCTGGACGGCCCATTCCCGGCGCCATGCTGGGACGGGCACATGGGGATCTGAGCGCCCGCAACATCTTCGTGCAGCGCGGAAGGAAGCTCAGAGCCGGCTCGTATGTTCTGATCGATTACGATCACTTCAGCCGGGAAATGCTCCTGGCGTTCGACCCCATGCACCTTGTTGTCGCGCTTGCCCTGGACGACTTTGACCGCGTGGCGCCAGAGATTCGCACCGACTGGATACGGGCGATCGTCAATCCCGATATTGGCGACGTCGAACCCGAGGCGCGCGCCATCCGCAAGATCGCCCGCCAGGTGCAGGCCGGTGTTCTCGAAGCCTTCCCGGAGCGGGGCCTGTCGAGCCTGTGGCGTCAGCAATTGCTCCTCGGCCTGGTGGGCGCCGGCCTGATGCACGTCGGCCGGGAGCTGCGCGCCACGTCACCGGACGAAGCCCGGCGATGGTGCTACGACCTCGCGGCCGCCGCGGCGGAGGCTGCCCGACGCAAGCTGCCAGCCGTCCAGTCCGAGCAATCGCGCCCTCCGCCCGCGGCGGCCCGGCGGGACAACCGGCGTAGACACGGCACGACCATCATCAACCGGGAGTCCGAACGCGTGGCGCTGCATCACCGGCTGACCGAGGGACCCTTCGGTGCGGTGGTGATCAGCGGCCTCGCAGGCATCGGGAAGTCCGAGGTGCTCCATGCCGTCCTCGACGACATGCAGGGTGCCGGGGCTGCCGGCCCCGCACACGTGTATCGCCAGGTCGTGGACGCGGCGACTCGGCTCGACTTGAAGAGCTTCATGGACGGTTTGGAAGGCCGCGAGGCCCCGCCCACCGAACGGGGCCATTCCTCGTTGGCGCGCCTGGAGCGGGTGCTCGACGAGCTGGGCGGCCGGCGCGTCATCGTCGCGCTGGATGCTGCCCACAATTTGCTGGCGGAAGGCACCCACGAGCTCGCCGACGCGGACCTAGACGAGGCCCTCGAACTGCTAACGAACGAGCGGGGCCATCAGGTCTCGGTGGTGCTAGCCTTCCGCGGGCACCCAGCCTCGTCGACTGGCGGCACGTGGCCGGGACGTCACGCACCGATCCCAGTGCCTGAACTCAAACCCGACGAGTTCTTCAAGTTTCTGGGCGGTATCGATCGCGACGGAGCGCTCCGGCTCGGTGACCTCGACGACAAATTCCGCGAGAAGCTGCACGGGCACCTGCAAGGAAACCCGCGCAGCGGCGAGCTCGTCCACGCGCTCGTGGCCGACGCCGACCGCCCCATGGGCCTGCGTGACCTGGCGACGCTGCTCTTCCAGCAGTCGCCCGCGCAGGTGCCGCACCAGCTTATCCGTCTGCTGGTCGAACGCCTCGGCGAGCTCCGCGGCGGTGTGCTTCAGGCGCTGGCCGCGTTCGACACCCCGATCCCCGAGTCGGCCGTGGTTTCGGCTCTCTCTCCCAAACACCGAGCGGAGGACATTCGGGCGGCGCTCGACGTGCTGAATCTGCGTCGGGTGATCTACCGCAACGACGACGGCGATTACCACCTACCCGGCGTCAGTGGAACTACCTTCCTCGACTTGGTACCGATGAGCAACGCCGCCCGGGTCGAGGTGCTGTCGGCCGCAGCCCGCGCGCTGACTGAGCTTCCGGCACGGCCGGTGACCGCCGTCCGCGACCTCCGGCTGCGGCTGGCGCAGATCAACGCGCTGCTCAATGCCCGGCAGATGACTGATGCGTATCGGGTCATTGAAGAGATCGACATGGAGTACCTGTTCGACTGGAACTGCCGCAAGCTGGTGCTGCGCCAACGCCGGAGGCTGCGGGGAAAGCTTGGCGACCATCACCGCGAGATGACGAATGAGGAAGCGCTCGCCGATATCGCACTCACAATAGGCGATCTTCCGGCGGCGACGGACTCGTTCGCGCGGGCCCTGGCAAAGGCCCGGGCCCTGGGCGGGGCCGCAGACGCTCAGCGGATCCAATTCAACCAGGCCGGCGCGTACCTGGAGGCCGGCAAGACGCAGCGGGCCCGTGCGCGGTACCGACTGGTTCGCGATGACCGGGACGGGGTCGGTGACCTGTCCCTGTGTATGGGCGCCCTGATCGGCCTGGCTGACTGCAACCGGAGGCACGGACACTTCGGCGCCGCGATCCGCGACGCCGAGCAGGCGCTCAGTCTGCTTGAACTGCCCGCCTATCCACGCCACCGAGCGGCCGCCGCGTTCACGGACTTGGAGCGGGTGTTCACCTTGCTGCGACTCACCCGGTGGCACATCGAGCAGAACGACCTCGACCGGGCGCGGGACCGTCTGCGCGAGGCGGACTCCGCTGCAGCTCGCCGCGCGCCGGAATGGCTGCTGGCCGCAAGGCGCGATGCCCTCGCCGATCTGCGCCTCGCCGAGGACGAAACGGGTGAGGCGATCCGTCTGGCCGAAGAGGCCGTCGCGCTGGCCCGCGCCAAACTCGACGAGGTAGTGCTGCTTCAGGCACGTACCACGTTGAGCGTTGCCCACCTGCGCCATGGCGATCCGGGGGAGGCCCGCCGGGAGATAGAGCGCGCCCATCGACTCCGTCGGCGTGACCGCCCAGGCCGCTCGCTGCTAGTCCTGGCCGTGCTGGCACTGACCACCGCACAGACCGGCGACCCCGGCGCCGCGACCGGGCACTTCCGCCAACTCGCTGACGAGGCGGAGCACCGGCTCCTTGCCGACCGCCTCGATTTCGCTGCCCGAGACATGCTCGGGTTCGGTCTCTGCGGCCAGGCACTGACCGGCGACGCCAAAGTGGGCGACGCTGCCGCGCACTTCGGCACAGCGCGCCGGCAGGTACGCGACGCGCCTGGTCTGGTCGCCCGACTGCGTTTCCTGTTGCAACAGCTGGACCGGTGTGGGAACCCCCAGGGCCGGTTGCAGCCGGCCCTCGAGGCGCTTGCCCAGATCTAGGCCCAGACCTCAGACGAGCCCCGACTGGCGGGCACGGAGCACCGCTTCCAGGCGCGTCTGGACGCCCATCTCCTGATAGAGCGCGCGTAGCATCCGATACATCGCGCGCTCCGAGTAGCCCAGGCGATCGGCCAGTTCAGCGACCGTCCCGCCCGCCGCCAGATGATGCAGCCACATCACGCGGTCCATCGCGGTGGGCGCCACGTCCGGCGGCACAGTCGTCGCAAGCAGCGCCAGAACGTCCGGCGGCAGAACGGACTGCCCGTCGATCGTCGCCTCCACCGTACGCCGTAGGAACTCACCAGACACCGTGCGGGGCAGCACAGATCGGGCTCCAGCCCGTACCGCCCGGGCTCCCGCGACGACGGTGGCGTCATCCAGTAGCGCGATCACCGTGGTGGTGGGCGTCGCGGACAGGCTCCGAAGAAGATCCCAGTCCGACTCGTCTTGAATCGACAGGAGCACGCAGGAGTCGCGCCGACGCGACACCCAGCGCGCCACATTGGCGGGCGTGTCCACCGCGTGACCGGCGGCCGTCAGTACCGTCGTGACGCCGTGCCGAAACATCGGCAGCGAATCGACGACGGCGACGCGGACGGCCACGCGAGCGGTCCCCTTCCCACAGCCGGTGCCCGGGCGGTGTCATCTTGCAACGATCATCGACTGCAGAGAAGTGGCGTGGCAGGACTCTGCCAGGTGATTCGTCATGGACCTGCACCGCGCGGCGTTCGTAGCGTCGTTTCAGGGACCGTCGGGACCTGAGGAGGGTACGCGAATGACCTACGACGACGACCCTCGCCGACGCGTCACCTACCCGAGTTGGAGCATGGACCAGCCCGCCCCGCCGCCGGTGAAGCAGAACCCGCCGCCGCGAAGGCGGAGGCGTCCAGCGGTCAGCCGCACGCAGCACGATCTCATTCTCAGGCTGGCGCGGCAGCATCCGGGCTGGACGGCCCGCGACATTCACCTCTGGATCCGCCACGAGGTCGGCCGTAACGACGTTTCGCTAAAAGTGATCAAGCTAGTGCTCAGCAAGGGATGAGGGTGCGGGCCGGCGGAGGTACCGCATCCAGCAGCATCCCCTGAGAACGCGGGAGCCACGAGTAGGTGGGAGCGTGTGAGGCCGCCAGGCGCCGGTGCCAGCGGACGGGATTCTTGGGCGCACGTGAGCGGGCGTAGCTGAGGTAAGCGACTTCGCTACCTGGACCGCCCGGACGTTAGTGCCTCGTCATGCAGCCTTGAACGGGTAATCCGGGTGGCGGATTTTGGAGTCGGTGGCGAATCCGGATTTCGGTTCGGCTCGCCGGTTGCGCCAGCCGGCGCCGAGCGCACGTCGGCGGTCGCGGATCAGCTCGGTCAGGCGGGTCAGGCTGCGCGTGGACAGCGGGATGCTGGCAGGATAGGTCAGCAACGAAGCTCCCGTGCTGGGCAGTGCGTCTTGGTCGACTGCTGTCCTACCGGGAGCTTCGTCCTATCCGGACAATCGACACGCCGCCCCCGCCTGCCTGCTCAACCGCCCTTGATCACGATGAAAAGAGCTCTTTGATTCACTTTGGTGGGTCGAGGCCTTCTTGCTGTTCCGTCTCACAATTCATCACGTACGCGCGTACTGCTGAATTTCGTGTCACGGGAGTCGGCCGAGCAGGCCCGATTCCAGGTGCTCAGCGGCGACCTTGAGGTGGCTGTTGTCCGGGTGGACGTAGACCCGCTTGGCCAGCGTGCCGCCGTCCGCGTGGCCCGGCCTGGTCGTCGCCGCGTTGAACAAGGCCGCCGTCACCCGCGGCGGCGATGTCACCGGAGTGATCTTCCACAGCGACAGGGACAGCGAATACTGCTCGGCCGACTTCGCCCGGGTGTGCGCCCGCTGGAAGGTACGCCAGTCGATGGGCCGGGTCGGCTCGTGCTTCGACAACGCCGTCGCCGAGGCCACCTTCTCCACCATCAAGGTCGAGTACGTCCACCGTCACCAGTTCCGCACCCGTACGGAAGCCCGGCTGAAGATCGCCACCTGGATCACCGACCTCTACAACTGGCGCCGCCGCCACTCCGTCTGCGGCGGACACTCGCCCATCGACTACGAACGATCAGAGACCCGCGCCCTGCAGGCCCAGGCCGCATAACGGAGCCCTCCACGGTTCCAGCTAGAGGGCGGAGATTGAGCTGGGAGCTCGTTCTTGCCGAGCTAGCGCGCGTATCACGTTCAAGGAGCCGTGTCGCCAGGCCGCGAGGCTGATCAGCAGCTGGATTGTCGCTCCAGTCGCTGTCTGCCGAGGGCGGCCCGTCTACTGCCCCTGGTCGACGAGATCCCGCCGATCAAAGGCATCCGCGGCCGACCCGGACAGCGACCGAAACGCATCTACGCCGACCCTGGCTAACGGCGACCGCGGCGGACGGGCTCGGCCTGAGCTGGCGCCAGGTTGATGCCCGGGCGCGGTGGTGGCGGGTCGCCGGCTGAGCGCGATAGACGCTCACCTCGAGCTCTCGCCCGATATACGGCCGGGCGGTGGCTTGCCGCGCACAGGACCTGAGCGAGAATGGGCCAGTTCGAACTCTGCGCAACCCTGGAAGGACCCTTCCCTTGGCCGGTGGACTCGTAGCCCTGCTGGATGACGTGGCGGTGCTGGCCCGAGCCGCTGCCGCGTCGATCGATGACATCGGGGCGGGCGCCGCGAAGGCCGGCGCCAAGGCTGCGGGCGTCGTCGTCGACGATGCTGCCGTCACGCCGCAGTACGTGCGGAGCCTGGCGGCCGAGCGCGAGTTGCCGATTATCAAGCGCATTGCCCTGGGGTCGCTGCGCAACAAGTTCTTCATCATCCTGCCGGCCATGCTGCTGCTCAGTCAGTTCGTGCCCTGGCTGCTCACTCCGATCCTCATGCTCGGCGGCGCCTACCTCTGTTACGAAGGCGCGGAGAAGGTGTGGGCCAAGATCGCCCATCACGATGCCCACGGCGCGGGCGAGGAAAAGGTGCAGGACGAGACGACACTGGTGTCCGGGGCGGTACGAACCGACCTGATCCTCTCGGCGGAGATCATGGTGATCAGCCTCAACGAGGTGATCAATGAGGCGTTCTGGTCCCGCCTGGCGATCCTGGCGGTCGTCGCCGTCGTCATAACCGTCATGGTGTACGGCGTGGTGGCCCTGATCGTAAAGATGGACGACGCCGGGCTGCGCCTGTCGCAACGTTCCGGCGCCGTCGCCACGTTCGGCCGCGGTCTGGTGAGGGCGATGCCGGTAGTCCTCACCGTGCTGACGGTGGTCGGCACCGCGGCGATGCTGTGGGTGGGCGGGCACATCCTGCTGCTGGGCACGAACGAGCTGAACCTGCACTTCCTGTACGAGGCCGTGCACCACGTGGAGGTCGCCGCCCACGACTCCACGGGTGCGCTCGGCGGGCTCGTCGGCTGGCTCGTCAACACGGTGGCCAGCGCGATCCTCGGGCTGATCGTCGGAGCGCTGGTCGTGCTGGTCATGACCCTCACGCTCCACCGCCGCAAATCCAAGCCTGCGGCTGCGACTGCGGCGGCCACGACTCGTACTGACGCCACCATCCCCGCGCCGCCGAGCCGTGCAGCTCAGCGTCGCGACGCTCCTGCGGACCGAGCGCCGCGCGGTTGACGCACATGATCGCAACTCGACTGCGGGGTCAGGCGTTCTGGTGCTGAACCGCGCTTGGTACTCCAGCCGCACCTGGTGGGGTCGGAGTCTTCGCTGGTAGTGGGCCGTTTGGCGCGGTATTGGTGTCGTCGTCGCCATCGTGACCTACCGACTCGGCATCCGGTTCGACCGGATGCTGGAAGCGGCCCAACGTCGGCGGAGCCGGGCGTTGAGAGTTGGGCGAATAGGTCGCGGGCACTCCCGGAGTCGGGATGTGCCGTTCCGGAGTCAGCGCTCGACGCCGAACTGGATGCCGTCTCGGCCATCAGCGTACGGCGATCAGAACGGGCGAACCGCGGGCGGCATACCTGGGAAGTCCGCCGACTCGCTCACCGACGCCCACTTCTCGACGTCGTCGAGCGCTGCACGGTAGACGCGGGTGAGGTTGCGAACCGCCTCGGCGCCGAGCGGAAGCCGGAGCGGCGCGTCGGGTGTGTCGAGCATGTTCCGGATCACCCGGGCGGCTCGTGCCGGGTCGCCCTCCTGGATGCCGTCGGCTCCCTCCATGTTCGCGCGCACGGCACCGGTGACCCCCTCGTAGATCGAGCTCTGCTGCGCTGTGTTGAGCACGTCCGCGGCGTTGAACGCGGTGCGGAATCGACTGGGCTCGACGATGAGGACGCGGATGCCGAACGGTGCGACCTCGCCCGCCAGCGCCTCCGACCAGCCCTCGAGCGCGAACTTGCCGGCTGAGTAGCTGCCGACGGCGGGAAACGACATCCGCCCGCCCTGGCTGCTCATCTGCACGACCGCACCAGAGCGACGTTCCCTCATGTGGGGCAGTACGGCACGCACATAGGCGGCCGGGCCGAACAGGTGCTGCTCGAGCATGGCCCGCAGAGCAGCGTCCGTGATCTCTTCGGCGGCACCGACCTGTCCGGCGCCTGCATTGTTGACGAGCACGTCGACGCGCCCGAACACCTCCAGCGCCCGCTGCACGACACCGGCCGCTCCGGCCGTGTCGCGCACATCGTGCGCGACGGCGAGGAGCCCATCCCTGTACCGCGCCTTGAGCCCGTCGAAGCGGTCGGCCCGTCGCGCGGTCCCGATCACATGCTCGCCAGCCTGGAGTGCCGCCTCGGCGAGCCCCAGACCGAGGCCGGAACTCGCGCCCGTGATGATCCATGTTCTCGTCTCGGCTGTCGTGGTCACGGCCCCGACACTAGAGCTTCGAGCGCGCTTGAAAGCAAGCCGCGCTCAGGCTCCGGAGGCGACGAGTGGTCCCGCCCGCTTGATCCTCTGCGCGACGATCTCGGTTTCGACGCTGTGCACGCCGGAGAGCGCACCGCGCACCGTTTGCGTTTCAGGCTGGAAACCGAGTTGTCGGTAGACCTCGGCCTTGTCGGCTGGGTCGGCACAGTGAGACTGAACTGGTTGCTGTAGAAGGCGCGGTGGGGTTCGCCGACCACGACGGCGCAGGGTAGGCCCGCGAGCCGTGGCTCGGACCGCTATCTGGTCCGGCGAAGCCGGCCCGAGCTACGGCTTGCGATCAGGCCGTGGCCCGGGGGCGTGGTCAGGCACCTGGTTTCGGAAGCGGGCTGTGCTGTGCGGGTTCCTGCGGTGTCACCGTGAACCCCGTCATGGCCAGCGAGAGCAGGCGGGTCGCTGTGGTACCGGGGTCGCGGTCGTTCTCGGTCGCCAGGGCGATCCCGGTGACCAGCGTCGACAGGTCGCCGAAGGTGACGTCGGGCGCCAGCACTCCGGCCTCGGCGGCCCGGCGTACCAGTGGCTCACCCGCCTCGGACAGTTGGTCGGACGCGCAGTAGACGCTTTCGACGCGGCCGCGGTTCAGCGCCTCGGCCAGGCCCCGGATCGTGGCGGCGGCCCGCGTCATCTCGATCAGGAATTCGACGAGCGCGGCCCTGGGGTCCGTTTTGCCCACTAGTTCGCCCGCGCGGGCGCAGAGGGCGTCGATGCGCTCCCGGAAGACGGCTTCGAGCAGGGCGTGGCGGGTCGGGAAGTGGCGGCGGACCGTGCCGGAGCCCACCCCGGCGGTCCGGGCGATCTGTTCCAGCGACGCGTCGGCCCCGTGCTCGGCAACCGCCTCCGCTGCCACCGCGAGCAGAAGTTCGTAGTTGCGGCGTGCATCTGCGCGCATGTCTCACCTCGGCGTTGCTAAGCGGCGGGGTCCGCCGTATCTTAGCAAGCATAAACGGCGGTCCCCGCCGTTTCTTGGGTCGAGGAGTGTCCATGTCTGATCGAGCACCAGTACTGGTCACCGGCGCTACCGGCCAGCAGGGCGGGGCAACCGCCCGCGCCCTGCTCGCCGCCGGCGTCCCGGTGCGCGCCCTGGTCCGTAACCCTGCTGCCGCCAAGGCCGCCGCAGTCGCCGCCCTCGGCGCCGAGCTGGTCACCGGCGATCTCCGCGATCCCGCATCGCTGGTCCCGGCCGCCCGGGGCGCCCGCGCCGTCTTCTCCGTGCAGATGCCGGAGCTGCGCGGCGACACCTGGGACTTCGAGAGCGAACTCGCCCAGGGCGTCAACCTGATCGAGGCCGCGCTGGCCGCGGAGGTCCCGCAGTTCGTGCACACCTCGGTGTCCGGCGCCGGGCGGCACGAGGACGCCCCCGGCTGGACCGACGGACGCTGGGCCGCGATGGAGCGCGTCTTCCTGCCCAAGGCCGGCATGCAGGAACGCGTCCGGGCCGCCGGCTTCGACCGGTGGACGCTGATCAAGCCGGGCTTCTTCATGGAGAACTTCCTGCCCGACCTGGCCTACCTGCTGCCGCGGGGCGTCGCGGGCGGGCTCGCGACGGTCCTCCGGCCGCAGACCCACCTGTCGCTGGTCGCCGTCGACGACATCGGTCGCGCGGCCGCAGCTGCCGTCGCCGACCCCGACCGCTTCCACCGCGTCGAACTCGAACTGGCCGGCGACCACCTGCCGATGACGGAAATCGCGAAGATCATCGGTGAGTCGCTCGGCATCGACGGCACCGCTCCCGACATGACCGAGGCGGAAGCGCTTGCCGCCGGCATGCCGCCGTGGGCCACCACCTCCCACGAGTTCTTGAACGTCGCCGGGCAGCCGGCCCGGCCGGAGTTCGCGCGCGCCCTCGGCATCCCCCTGACCCCGTTCGCTGAGTGGGCCGACCGCCACCTGCGCCCCCTCCGTCAGGGCTGACGCCAAGGCTTGGTCATTGTCACGCCCATGGAACACGCCGTCCGGTCCAAGTCGGCGAGTTTGTCGGCCGCGACGTGAGCGATCGGTCGAGTTCGACATCGTCGACGAGCCGCCGACGGCCGTCGACGTTGCGCGGAGCATTCGCGTGAGTCACCGGACGACCTCCCCACTCCGGTTCCGTGGCGCGATCAGCCCCACCGATGGAAGCAGCATGAGCAGGGCAAGCCCAGTCAGGAGAGAGGCCACCCACACGGGGCCGAGGTCACTGGAATCCGACAGCGTCAGGGCCGCAATTGCCGGGCCGGCGGCGGCTCCTGTGTTGAGCGCGGCGGTTGCGTAGGAACCTCCCATGGTGGGCGCTTCGGATGCTGCGTAGAGCACCCGCGCGATGAGCGTGCTACCCACCGCGAAAGCCAGGATGCCCTGGACGAAGACGAGGATCAGCAGCAGTACGGGGTGTGTGGCGACGAGTGCGAGTGCCAGCCACCCCAGGAACAGGAGGGGAGCGGCCACTCCGAGAATCGGACGAGGGCGCCGGTCGGAGAGCCGCCCGGCGGCAGTGACGCCGATGAACGATCCGATGCCGAACACGACCAGGGCCAGCGGTACCCACACCTCGTCCAGTCCTGCGGTCTCGGTGACGACGGGTGCAAGAAAGGTGAACGCCGCGAAGGTCCCGCCGTTGACAAACGCTCCGAGCAGCATTGCCACGAGCAGTCGGGGCTTTCGGAGTTGCGCGAGTTCGAAGGCCAGAGACGTGCCGGCGGCGGGCCCTTCCGCTGTCGGCTCCGAGCGGGGCCGGATCCCCGCGAGGATGCCGACAGCGGCGGGGATACACAGCAGCGCGACTGCCCAGAAGGTCGCTCGCCACCCCATCGCGGTGCCGAGCAGCGCGCCCGCCGGGACGCCTGCGACGACAGCGATCGTCGTACCGGAAAGGAGGGCCGCCAAGGCACGCCCCTTCTGGTTCGGGGCCACGAGACCGGCCGCGGTGGTGAGGGCGACGGCCAGGAAGCCGGCGTTGGCAACCGCAGCCAGGACACGGGTTGCGAACAGCACGGAGAAGGACGGGGTTGTCGCGGCGACGACGTGGCAGAGAGTGAAGATCGCCACGAATCCAAGGAGCGTGGTCCGTGCCGGCCACCGACGTGCGAAGGCAGCCATGAGGGGTGAGCCGACGATCATCCCGACCGCGAAGGCGGAGGTGAGCAGTCCGGCGGACCCGACGGAGACATCGAGGCTCGTGGCGATGTCGGGCACAAGGCCCGCGAGCATGAATTCAGAGGTGCCCATGGCGAAGACGGCGAGGGCAAGAAGATGGAGAGCGAAAGGCATCGAGTTGCTCCGAGGCATGAAACGGACAGAAGGCGTCTCGTCACCACGGCCAACCCGGGGGTCGAACAACCGCCCACACGTATGCGGTAGTGGGCGGGAGGCTGGAACCTCAGTGGTTCAGGGGCTGACGGCGTGGCCGAAAGCCCCCGAAGTGTCCGACTCGGGGCTCGACATGGACGCCACTTTACCGATGGCTGCCCGGCTCCCGCACATCCATTTTCGATGAGGCAGGCCGCGCGACAGCTGCCTGGTTCGGCCCATTCCGGTAGACGTTGCGATGGCCACGCGATGCTGAGTGGCTCCGGGGCTTGAAATCCTACTTGCTCAGTAGGAAAATTGATCCATGCTGCTTGTTCGGCTGTTCACCTCCCGCCGGGTCGTCGACCTGATGCGGGTCGCCGCGCAGCTCTGTCGCGTGGCGACCCTTCCGGCCTGAGCGGGCGCTCGCTGCCTCTCGGTCCTCGTCCCGCCGGCTCGCGTCCGGCACCTCCGCGCCCGTTTCCGAGCGGCCGCACGTCAACGAGAGGGATCCGTCATGAACAGTGAACCCGCACCGTCCGCACCCCCCGACGCCGCACGACCCACCCGCGCGTTCGCCGACGACTGGCAGGAGTGGCACCGCCGGCACGAGGAGACGCGGGCGGACCGCCACGGCTTCCTCGCCGTGGCCGGACTGCACTGGCTCACCGCGGAGCCGCAGCGGTTCCCCGGTGTGCCCGGGGAGTGGCGCACCGGGACGGACGGGCCGGTGGTGACCCTCGCCGACGACGAGGAGATCGTCGTCGACGGCCGGCGCATCCGGGAGAGGCATCAGTTCGGGGTGATCGCCGAGCGCGCCGGGATCACCGTGGAGATCGACGGTGGTGTCCTCGAGGTGGCCCGGCGGGGTGGGCGCGACATCCTCCGACCCCGACGCCCCGACCACCCGCTGCGGACGCGCTACCGGGGTACCGCCACCTTCCCGCCCGCCGAGCGGTGGGTGCTCCAGGGGCGGTTCGTGCCGTTCGAGCGTCCCCGGCCCACCACGGTCGGCGCTGCCGTGGAGGGGCTCCAGCACATCTACGACGCGCCCGGCCGGATCGAGTTCTGCGTCGACGGGCTGCCGCTGAGCCTGACCGCGTTCAACGGTGTGACGCCCGGCAGCCTGTCGGTGCTGTTCACCGACACCACCTCCGGCATCACCACCTATGGGGCCAACCGGTCGCTGGCCGTCGGCACGCCGGACGAGCAGGGCCGGGTGACGCTGGACTTCAACCGGGCCGTCAACCTGCCGTGCGCGTACACCGACTTCGCGACGTGCCCGCTGCCACCGACGGAGAACCGGCTGCCGGTCGCCGTCGAGGCCGGGGAGAAGATCCCGTACGAGCGGCTGGCGGCCGACCCCGCCACCCGTTCCTAGCGCTCCGCGCCCCACTCGGGAGGAACGCCCATGACCTCGTCCGCCGACGACCCGATGGACGCCGACGCCGACGCGCTACGCAGGTTGCTGCGCCACCAGGCCAGCACCGTCACTGTGGTCACCGCCCCCGGTGCGCCGCCGGTGGGCTTCACCGCGACATCGTTCACGTCGGTGTCGCTGACGCCGCCGATCGTCTCGTTCTGCCTGAACCTCGGCTCGTCCACGTGGCCGACGCTGGCGCAGGCCCGGCACGTGGCGGTGCACCTGCTCGCACACGGCCAGCACAAGTTGGCCCATACCTTCGCCACGAGCGGCATCGACCGCTTCGCCGCTCCGACCCGCTGGCGGCCCGGGCCGAACGGACTGCCGATCCTCGACGGCGCCCTGGCCTGGCTGGCGTGCCGGGTCGTCGACCGGGTGGTCGTCGGCGATCACGCGGTCGTGCTGGCCGAGCCGGAGTTGCTCCGGCACGCCGATGTCGGCTCCCCGCTGCTCTACCACCGGGGTCGCTACGCCGGTCTCGCGGACGCTCCGGACGGCACGGCCCGTCGCGCCGCCGCCTGACCATCGGGCCGGCGTCTTGCGCCGGTCGTCGTCGACAGGGTCGCCACTGTGGGCCACCTGTCGGGAACCTGGCGAGGACCGAAGGAGGTCGTATGCATGCGATCGTCGCCGCTCCGGGCACCGTCGACGGGTTCCGGGTGACCGATGTCCCCGAGCCCGAATGCGGGCCGGGGCAGGTGCTGGTCGAGGTGCGGCATGCCGCCGTCAACAACGGCGAGATCCGTCACCTCGACCTCTGGCCGGCCGGACAGGTGCTCGGGCACGACGCCGCCGGAGAGGTGCTGCGCGCCGCCGAGAGTGGCCCCGGTCCCCGGGTGGGCGACCGGGTGCTCGCCTTCGGACCGGGCGCGTGGGCCCAACTCGCGGTGTTCGACCTGGACAGCGTCGCGGTGGTGCCCCCCGATGTCGACCTGTCCGAGGTTGCCGCGCTGCCGATGGTCGGCCTCACCGCGCTGCGGACGCTGCGTGAGTCCGGTCCGCTGCCCGGGCGTCGCGTACTGATCACCGGGGCGTCCGGGGGAGTGGGCCGAGTTGCCGTCCAGTTGGCTCGGCACGGGGGCGCGTACGTGATCGCCGCGGTCGGGTCGGCGTCCCGGGGCGACGGGCTGGCGGCGCTGGGGGCCGACGAGCTGGTGGTCGGCCTGAAGGCTGTCGGCGACCCGGTCGACGTGGTGCTGGACACCGTGGGAGGCGCCCAGCTGGTGGCCGCGTGGGGTCTGCTCGCGCCGGGCGGGGTGCTGCACAGCATTGGCTGGGCCTCCGGTGAGCCGGCCGTCTTTCCGGTGAACTCGACCTTCGCCCCGGGCGCGTCCCGGACGCTGCGGTCCTTCGGCGACACCACCGCCCCGGCCGCCGATCTGGCGCTGCTGGTGGACCTCGTGGCTCAGGGGGCGCTGCGGGCGCCGATCGGCTGGCGCGGATCGTGGCGTCACCTCGGGGGCGCGATCGAGGCGCTGCGGGAACGACGGGTGCCGGGCAAGGTCCTGCTCGATCTGGACTGACTGTGACGCGCAGCGGTGAGTGCCCGGCGGATCGGTCCCGGCCCGGAGCGGGTCCAGGTCGACCCGCCGGACACATTCGGATCGGGCAAGTGGGAGATCGACGGGTGGGAGAGCAGACGGCGCTCCCGGCGGGGACCGTCCGCCTCCACGAGCGGCCTGTCGGACACATGTCAGCGGGGAACCGACGGAATCGCCGACTGCGGGTCGACCCCGGCGAACGCCAGCCCGATGACAAAGCCGGCGACCTCCTCCAACTGTCGTACCCGGTCGAGCGTTCCGAGGACCGCGGGAACTCCACCGACGTCTCGCACGAGCGACCCGACGACATCGAGTGCGCGCTCGTCGTCACCGCACATGGCGACCGTGACCGGTCCGGCATCGGGCGTCACCCACCGCTCGGCCGGGAAGAGATGGAAAGCCTTGACCACGTGCGCGCCGGGTGCGAGGGCGGCGATGTGGCCGGCGGCCGACCGGGCGGGTTCCGTCCGGAGGGTGCCGGCACCGTGCTCGACGGCGTTCGTCGGGTCGATCAGGGCGAGGCCGGCCAGTGCGCCGGCGGGCCCGCCGGCCGCTGTCAGCATCTCGGTGACGCCGTCCCAGTGGACCGCGAGCAGAACCGCGTCGGCGCCGGCGGCGACCGTCGGCACGGGCCGCGCGGTGCCGCCGATCCGGTTCGCGATCGCTTCGGCGGCGGCCGTCGAGCGACCCCCGATGATGATGTCGTGTCCGGCCCGGGCCCAGCCGGTGGCCAGTGCCGTGGCGAGGTTGCCGGTGCCGAGGATTCCGATCCGCATACCGTCACGCTAGGCAGGCCGACGCGCACCGGATGGTGCATGTCGGGCGTGCCAGGATGGGCGCATGGGTGACGGCGACCTCTGCGAGGAACTCGTAGCCGACTGCCGGATGCGGATGGCGACGGACCTGTTCGCGCACACGTGGGATGCGGTCGTGCTGGCCGCGCTGGCCGAGGGCGCCCTCCGCCGCCGCTCACTGCGGGCACGAATCGGAGGAATCAGCGACAAGGCGCTCACCGAGGCCGTACACAGGCTGGTCGGCAACGGCCTGGTCGAGCGGCGGTTCTTCCCCCAGGCGCCGCCCCGGGTCGATTACGCGCTCACCGATCTCGGTCGCAGCTTCGCCGACGGCCCGATGCGGGCGCTGGGCGCCTGGGTCACCGAGCATGGCGACGAACTGTTCGAGGCGCAGGAGCGGCTCAGCGCGTCGTAGCACCGCGAACGGCCCGGGCCGTTCGCGTACCCCACCCACTGAACCGCCCGGAGTCGTCGGGGTCGGCGATGACCTCAACCGGCGGTTCAATGCGCTCTTTGGTGACGTGGGCCAGGACTGAACGGGAAGCCCGTCACCGTGACGGGGCCGTGAGGTTTCCATACGCCCATTGGCGTGGACGCTACGTGCCTCGCGCCGGGTCGTGCTCACTCCAGCCCTGATCGAGGATCCGGAATCCCGCGTCGAGCATCGGATCGGTGTCACTCGTCACGAGTAGCTGGATCTGGAGGGCGAACCGGGCGTAGATCCGGATGTCGTCGCTCGGCTGGGACAGGCCGAGATCCTCGGTGATGGCTGCGACGAGTGCGTCCTCATGGCGGAGCCACATCCGGGAGGCGTACTCCTGGAGGGCCGGTGTGGCTTCCATCAGCGACATGACCCGGCGGCGGAGCGGCGCTTCCTCGCCGGACCACATGGCGACGAATTCGGAGCGGTAGTGGGCCTTCAGCGCTTCCGAGATCGAGAGGCCGGCCGGCCGCTCGCGCACGGCGGCGACGAGTCGCTCGCGTTGCGCGTCTTCCTCGTGGAAGAGGAGTGCCTCCTTCTGGGGGAAGTGGGCGAAGACAGTGGTGGGGGAGACGTCCGCCTGGTCGGCGATCTCCCGCACGCTCACCGCGTCGAAGCCGCGCTCGAGGAACAGCTCCTGCGCAGCTCGCAGGATCGCGGCCCTGGTCATGGCCTTCTTGCGCTCGCGCCGCCCAGTTCGATTCGGCTCCCTTGCCATGCCGTCATCGTACAACTCTGACCATGATGGTATTGACACCAAAACTGGTATCACTACACTTCCGTAGTGATACCAGGCTCCTCTGCCCCTGCCGACCTCGCCGAAGGGCTCCCGGCCATGACACAACTGGTGAAGGCAACGCCGAAGGCAACCGTCTCTGCGGCGTACCGGAGCGGCCAGCGCCAGCCCGCCGGGGCAGCGCTGGCCGCCGCAGCAGCGATCTTCCTGCTGCTCGAGTTCGTCGCCGCCGCGGCCTGGCGGAGCCCGCCCTACAGCTACACCTACCACTACATCAGCGACCTCGGAGTCCACGGCCCGTTGACCGCGTTCGGCCAGTACATGTATTCGCCCCTCTGGTGGGTCATGAACACCGGCTTCTTCCTCTTCGGAGTCCTGGTGTTCATCGGTGTCGCCCTGCTCAACGGCCTGCGAGGCTGGCGCCCGGGGGTCCTGCTCGGCATGGCCGCCCTGGTGGGTGCCGGCGGCGTCGTGCTGGCGCTCTTCCCCGGCGACGGCGAAGCCGACCGGCAGGGCACTGTCGACTTCCACGGTCTGGGCGCCATGGCCGCCATCGTCGGCGGCAACATTCTGATCATCGTGCTCGGGCGCATGTACCGAGACCTCCGCATCGGCAGGAAGCCCGGGAAGGCCATGGTCATGCTCGGCGCCTTCGGACTCGTCTCCACGGCGGCTTTCCTCGCCGTCGCCGGGTCAGGGACCAACGTCTTGGTCGGCCTCGTCGAGCGCTGCGCCGTCTACCCGATCCTCATCGGCCTCATCTCCGCAGGGGTGTCCATCTGTCGCCGCAGCTACCGGGACACTGCCGCGCTCTAGTTCGCGGCCGAGAGGGAAGAGCACCTACCGTGGTCGCCGACGACCACGGCAACGGGAGTGGACATCATGCTCGACGTACGCCACCTCGATCTCGAAGAGATCGCCACGGCGCTGCAGGACCAGAGCGCGTACGAGTACCGCTGGCTCATCGATCCGGCCGGCGGGGAGATCGTGATGTGGACGGCTGACGGCGGCATCGACGGGAAGACGCCGATCGACCTCGATGAACTCGATCTGGTTCCGATCGAGGCGTTGCCGCCCTCCGTCTGGCACCGCGACATGGTCGACTTCGCCCAGCGGGTCAGCGACGAGCAGGCGGGCCGCAGGCTCTTGCGGGCCGTCCAAGGCAGGGGTGCCTTCCGGCGGTTCAGGGACGAACTGCACGACGAGTATCCGCACCTGCTGACGGTCTGGCACGCCTTCCACCAGGCTCGGGCAGCCCGCCGGGCCATTGACTGGCTGCTCGACAGATGCCTGATCGATGACGCTGCCGCGAGCCGCTGTCGGACCGAGCACCCCGACCCGGACGTGCCGTGAGTCGAGCAGGCCGAGGAGACGGGGGCAGCAGAGCAGGTTGATCGAACCTATTCGACTTCTCGGAGCAGGGCGGTCCGCCCTGCAGAGACGCGAGCCCGCATGTCGGCGACCTCATGCGATGCCAGACCGTAGTCGGTGAAGTCTTCGTCGTCGAAGCGGTCGACGTGGCGAAGCATCGCGGCGAACATGCTCCGGTCGAATCCGTTCTCGGCGGCGTGCGCGAGGTCGCAGAGCTGGTCGAGGGTGTACCGGCCGCTGATGGCGGCATCGATGTCGAGGAAGTCGCGGGCGGCTGAGTCGCAGGTCGATGTCGGCGCGGCGACGCCTGGCGCGGCGAGCGCTTGCTCGTGCTAACCTACCAATCGCTTGGTTGGTTGATACGGAAGTCATGCCGGCTCCCAGACGCACGCCGGGGGAGCCGCCTCACTACGCAAGGAGACCTCGCGATGGAGGTACTCGTGGTCGGTGGAACCGGCATGATCGGGGTCCACACCGCCCTTCACCTGCGCGACCGGGGAGACAACGTCACCGTCGCCGCCCGAGGGACGGTCGACGCGGACTCACCCGTCGCCGGCCTGCCCGTCCTCCGCGGGGACTACACCCGCCAGACCTTCACCCGCCAGGACCTGGCCCCCTTCGACGCCATCGTCTTCGCGGCCGGGCAGGACGTACGCCACCTGCCCCGCGACGCGGACGAGGCCACGTTCTGGAAGGAGACCCAGAGCGCGGGGGTGCCGGCCTTCGCCGCCCTCGCCAAGAGCGCGGGCGTCTCCCGCTTCGTCCAGGTCGGCAGCTACTACCACCACCTGCGACCCGACCTGGCCGACTCCAGCGCCTACGTCGCCGCCCGCCGCGACGCCGACGAGGGCGCCCGAGCGCTGGCTGACGACTCCTTCACTGTCTGCACCCTCAACCCGCCCTCGATCATCGGTGCCATCCCCGGCGTCACGGCAAAGCGCTACCGCCGCATGGTGTCCTGGGCGGCCGGCAACGAGCCGCAGATCCCCGACCACGCGCCGGCCGGCGGCACGAACTACATGTCGGCCCGGTCCCTGGCCGAGGCGATCGGCGGCGCGCTCGACCGTGGCGCGGCGGGCGCGGCCTACCTCGTCGGTGACGCCAACCTGACGTTCACGCAGTTCTTCCAGCTGCTGGTCGACGCGGCCGGGGGCAACCGCACCATCGCCGAGCGCGACGAGCCGCACCCCTTCATGCCCGACTCGATGATCGTCCAGGGTCGCGGGAACGTCCTCGCCTATGAGCCGGATCCGGCCGAGACCGCGCTGCTCGGCTACACCCGCGGCGACTGCGAGCGCGCCGTCGCCGAGCTTGTCCAGGTCGTGCGCGCGGCGACCGCTCGCGCGGCGTGACCGGCCTCGACGCGGCCGACCTCACCGCGCTGCGCGCGCTCTCCGAGACGTACGCCGCGGCGGCCGACGACCGCGACGCGGCAGCGATCGGCGCGCTGTTCGTCCCGGACGGCGTCCTGGTGGTTCCCGAGCCGCCGGCGCACCTCGGCCCGCACGTGCCCCACGTCGGCCGCGCCGCTGTCGTGGCCGCTTTAGGGGCGCTCGCCGGCACCCTGGCGACGACTCACGTGGTGGCCGGGGCGCGCTACCTGCCGACGTCGACCGGGGCCCGTGGCCGGGTTCGCGGCACGGCCCACCACCTGCTTCCCGGTCGCGACGGGCCCTCGGACGTGGTCTGGTTCCTGCACTACGACGACGAGTACGCGCGTACCGCCGAAGGATGGGCCTTCACACGCCGCGCGGTGACCGTCAACTGGATCGAACGCCATCGCGTCTCCGTGACCCGGGCCGACGAGGAAGGAACCGGCAGATGAGCGCCACCCGCAGGCTCGAGGGCCGGATCGCTGTCGTCACCGGCGGCGCCCTCGGGATCGGCGGCGGCATCTCCCGCCGTCTCGCCGCCGCTGGCGCCCACGTCGTCCTCGTCGACATCGACGGGGAGGCCGCCGCCGGCACCGCCGCCGACATCCGGGGTGCCGGCGGCGAGGTCGAGGTGGTCCTCGCCGACGTACGCACCGCCGACGGTGTCGCCGACGCGGTCGCCGCCGCGGCGGCCGTCGACTCGGGGCGGGTCGACGTGCTCGTCAACAACGTCGGCGACTTCCGCCCGGCCGCCAAGACCTTCCTGCACTCGACCCCGCAGCAGTGGCAGGCGCTCTACGAGATCAACCTGTGGCACGTGCTCGCGATGACGCATGCGCTGCTGCCCGGCATGGTCGATCGGGGCCGTGGCGCCATCGTCAACAACTCGACAGTCGAGGCCTTCCGGGGCATCCCGGCGTGCGCCCCGTACTCCGCCTACAACGCCGGGGTCAGCGCCTTCACCAGGAGCCTCGCCGTCGAGGTCGCCGGCCACGGGGTACGGGTCAACGCGATCGCGCCCGACCTCGCCGACACGCCCCAGACACCGGCCGCGGCGATGCTGCGCGGACGCGACCCGGAGCTGATCCGTACGTGGATTCCCGTCGGACGCTTCGGCGAGCCCGACGACTATGCCGCCGTGGTCGAGTTCCTCGCCAGCGACGACGCCCGTTTCGTCACCGGGCACACGATCCCGGTGGACGGAGGGACCCTGGCGGCCTCGGGCTGGTACGCGCGTGCCGACCGCAAGGGCTGGTCGAACATGCCGAACGAGGCGTGACCGTGGACGCCGGGGCTCGTCGACGGGTCCCGGCGTCCACGGCAGTGCTCA
Organism: Micromonospora chalcea; assembly: GCF_002926165.1. GTDB lineage: Bacteria > Actinomycetota > Actinomycetes > Mycobacteriales > Micromonosporaceae > Micromonospora > Micromonospora chalcea. The sequence continues at coordinate 153,909 of NZ_MAGP01000093.1, forward strand.
GTCGCGGCGGTCGAGACCGAAGAGTTCCGCTGCCGCCGCGAGCTGGTCGAGGTACTCGGCCAGGTCACGGTGCCGGACGACGAGGTTGACCACGGTGGCGCCCGCCTCACCGACCCGGCCGACGAGGTCCAGCGCGGCCTCGGGGGCGCCGGTCGGGTCGAGGCGGGCCGGAGGCGTGATGACGACGTCGAACCCGTCCGGCAGGTCGTGCTCGGCGAGCATCCGCGGCAGCGTCTCCAGGTCCGGCCCGCGATACGTGACGGGGGCCGGTGCCCACCCGTCGCCCAGGGTGACCGCCCGCCGGAGGGCGCGCCTGCTGTGGCCACCGACCCAGATCGGGACCTTCTGCTGAACCGCGTGCGGGCTGATCACCTGCTCGGTGAAGTGGTAGTACTCCCCGTGGTAGGTGGCGAGCCGTACCGACAGGGATGCCCGCAGCGCCCGCAGGGCGTCGTCGGCCCGTGGCCCGCGGTCGGCGAACGGACGCCCGAGCAGCGCGAACTCCTCTTCGAGGTTGCCGACGCCGACGCCGAGGACGACCCGCCCGCCGCTGAGGTGGTCGAGCGTGCCGTACCGCTTGGCCAACTCGAGCGGATGGTGCAGCCCGAGCACGAGCACGTACGGCAGGAAGCGGATCCGCTCGGTGATCGCCGCGAGGTACGAGAACGTCGCGACCGGGTCGTAGAAGCGTTCACCCCGGGCCAGCCCCGGTGACACGCTGACGTGCTCCGGGCAGGTGAAGAACTCGTACCCGAGCCGGTCGGCGGTGGTGAAGACGGTGCGCAACTCGGCGACCCCGGCCTCGGCCTCCCACGGGGGCCGGGGCCCGGAGTCGGCCAGGACCGGGGAACTGAGGCCGATGCGCACGGCCTCAGGCCTCGGATTCGACGGCGCGGGCGAGGAGGTCGCGGCCCTCGTCGGTGCCGTCGAGCTGGCGGTTCCAGCGGTGGGTCACCTTCCAGCCCTCGTCGGTGCGGGTGAACTCCCACCGGTTGGAGCCGGTACGCCAGATCCGGTAGCCGTTCTGGTCGGGGGCGCTGAGCACGAGCTGCGAGTAGTTCGTCACGACGGCCCGGTCGCCGTCGACGACGATGTGCGGCAGCCCCATGAGGTGGGCGGCACCGTTGTTGATCAGGGCCTGGTGCCGCTCACCGTTGACCATGCCGCGCAGCGCGTCCCGGCCGTTGAGCACGACCGGGTAGGTGTCGTACACGCCCTCCTCGGTCCACAACTGGGCGGTGATCTCGGCCGAGCCGCTGTCCACGGCGGGGCCGTAGCTGGCCACGATCCGCCAGAGGGCGAGCTGGTCCTCGGCTGCGGCGAGGCGCCGTTCGGCCTGTTCGAGGCGAGCCTCGAGCAGGGCGAGCCGGTCGGGCTGCGAGTCGCTCATGGTGGGTTCCTTTCGATCGGGTCTCGTCGGATGAACCGGTCGGCGGCCGGTCAGGCCGGGTTCGTCTCGAAGCGTTCCGGGGCGAGCTCGCGCAGCGCGGCCATCTGCTCGAGGTGGTGGGCGGCCGAGGTGGCCACGAGGCTCGCGTTGACAGCGGTCGCCCCGACGGTGTCGGCCGTGCGCAGGTGCGCGCGGGAGCCGTCCGGGTCGCCGAGCGGGTCCAGCGGCGGGATCTGCAGCACGAGGTCGAAGCCGTCCGGGCGTTCCACGGATTCCCAGATGCGGTTCAGCTCCCGCGGTCCGAGGCCGAACGGCGCCCATCCGGTGCCGTACGTCACGGCGCGGCGCAGCGAGCGGCGGGTGCGCCCGCCGATCCACATCGGCACCGTGGTGCGCGGCGCGTGCGGTTCGACGACGAAGTCGGTGAACGTGAACCGGGGCCCCTCGTGGTGCGGCACGGCCCTGCCCCACGCCGCGCGCAGGGCGGTGATCGCCTCGTCGGCGATCTCGCCGCGCCCGGCGAACTCGGCGCCGAGCAGGTCGAACTCCTCTTCGAGGCTGCCGACCCCGATCCCGAGGACGACGCGGCCGCCGCTGAGCAGGTCGAGGGTGCCGTAGGTCTTGGCGAGGGCGAGCGGATGGTGGTAGCCGATGACGACGACGTTCGTCGCGAGCCGGACGCGGCGCGTCGCCGAGGCGAGGAACGACAGCGTGGCCACGGGGTCGAAGTACGTCGCGCCCCGCTCGGCGGCGATCGGGGCGGGCACGGCGACGTGCTCGCTGCAGGTCAGGTGGTGGTAGCCCAGGTAGTCGGCGGCGCGGGCGACGGCCAGCAGCGCGCCGCCGACGTCGGGGCCGGACAGGACGTCCCGTTCCCAGGCGGCCGCGGTGCGCGGATGCTGGACGACGACCGGGGTGAGCAGCCCGATGCGTGCGGTCATGACAGGGTCTCCGATCCGGCGACGCCGCGCGTCGCGCTGGTGGGGCCGGCGTTCGCGGGCGGGATGGTGGCCGCGGCACTGGTCGGGATGAGCCGGAGGCGTTCGAGCAACGCGCCGAAGTCCTCGTCGTCGTCCGGGTCGAGCGGCAGCCCGAGCCCGAGCCCGTCGGCGATGCCGCCGTACGCCTGCCCGAGCACGTCCGGCAGCTCGGCGTAGGTGCCGTGCGGGATGAGGGCGGCCAGGGTCTCGTCGTCGAGGACGGTGGCGAGTCCGGTCCAGCGCCCGGAGGCGGCCATCGCGGCGAGCCGTTCGCCGACCCGGCCCAGGCCGAGCCGGTCCAGGGTGGTGCGGTAGGCGGGAGTGGAGAAGAGGAACGCCAGCTCCTGGCGGGCGGAGTCGCGGCTCGCGGCGAGCGCGGCCGGCGTCGGCCCGGTGATCGACTTGGACACCACGACGACCCGCGGGATCCCGGCGCGTCCGGCCCGTTCGGCCCCGGCGCGCAGCGCGGGGAGTACGACCGTGCGCAGGTGACTCGGGTGCGAGTTCGTCGCGTGGGTGACGAAGCCGTCGGCGAGCTCGCCGGCCACCTCGCAGACGCGCCGGTTGACCCCGCCGGTGTACAGCGCCGGGGCCGCGGTCGGCAGCGGGCCGGGATTGAAGTACGGCTGCAGCCGGGTGAAGCGGTAGTGGCTGCCCTCGTGCTCCAGGGGCTCACCGGTGCTGAACGCGGCGAAGATCGCCCGGATCGAGGCGAGGTAGTCGCGCAGGTTCTCCACCGGCCGCTCCCACGGCACCGAGAACCGGCCGACGATGTTGCCGCGTACCTGGGTGGCCAGACCGAGCTGGAAGCGGCCCTCGGAGAACCGCGCGAGGTCCCACGCGGCGTACGCGGTCACCATCGGGCTGCGGGGGAAGGCCAGCGTCATGCTGGTGCGTACGGTGATCCGGCTGGTGTGCTCGGCCGCGAGCCGGCCGACCGCCAGGGAGTCGTGCGTCGTCTCGGGGATGTGCACGGTGTCGAAGCCGAGCCGTTCGATGCGCGCCACGACCGCGGGCACCTCGCGCAGCGCCGTCGTCGGCGGCAGCGTCGTGGTCAGCTCCATCCGGGTGGCGGGTGTCTGTGGCGCCGTCACGGGATGCGGCCCGCCAGGGTGGCGTCGACGACCTCGTCGCCGTTGACGATCCGGGCGAGCTTCTCCAGCCGGGGCGCGCGCCGCAGGTGTGCCCCGCCTTCGACGGGCAGGCACGCGCCGGTGATCCAGGAGGAGCCGGGACCGCACAGGAAGCGGACCGCGGCGGCGACGTCCTCGGCGCGCCCGATCCGCGACAGGGGCTTCTCGGCGACCGTCGCGGCGGCCAGTTCGGGGTCGGCCAGCAGCCGGCCCGGGTTCTCGCCGTCGGTGGCGACGATGCCGGGGCGTACCACGTTGACCCGTACCGCGAGGTGGCCGAGTTCGTCGGCGGCGACCCGGACGAGTGCTTCGAGCGCGGCCTTGCTCACCGAGTACGACGGCATGAACGGGAAGGAGTGCCCGCCCGCGCTCGACGAGGTGCACACGATCGCGCCCCCGCCGCGCGCGGCCAGGGCCTGCCCGCCGTACCGGATGGCGTGCAGCGCCGTGGTGACGTTGCGCCGGAAGTCGTGTTCGAGGGTCTCGGCGTCGAGGGCGAGCAGGGGACGGAAGGTGCCGCCGCCGACTGTGGTGACGACCGCGGCCAGCGGGGTCTCGTCGGCGGCGCGTACCGCTGCTGCCACGTCCTGTTCGTGGGTGGAGTCGCCGGCGCTGATCCGTACCGGTGGTGCTCCGGGGGCGGCTGCGGCGATCGTCCCGGCCGCCGCCCGCAGCGTCGCCTCGGTCCGTCCCATGATCGTCACGGCGGCGCCGTCGGCGGCCAGCGCGGCGGCGATGGCGCGGCCGAAGCCGCCGCCCCCGCCGATGACGAGCGCGCCGCGGCCGGCGAGCGGGCCGGGTGCGGCGCTGCTCGGATGGGGATCGGTGCTCATGCCTGCTCCCTCGACGCTCGGCGGAACTTCTCCCGCGTGGACGGGTCGTCCATGAGGACGAAGGTGCCGGTGGCCGTGACGCACGTCAGGTCCCCGACGCGCAGTTCGCCGGAGCTGCGCACCTTGCGTCCGTCGCGCCCGTCGTGCCGGGCCAGGATCGTGATCGTCGAGCCGATCGGGATGGCCGCGCGGAACGAGATGTCGAGCCCGACGGTCACCGCGGCGTATCCGGCGCGGGCGTTGGCGATGCCGAGGGCGTGGTCCATCAGCATGGCCGAGGTGCCGCCGTGCACGTGCCCGGGTGGCCCCTGAAAGGCAAGCCTCAGGGTGACCTCCCCGCGTAGGGAGCCGTCCGGCTCGACCCAGAGGGACACCGGCGGCGACAGCGGGTTCTCGGTGCCGCCGGCGGGGTCGAAGCGGCCCGGGCCGGGCTGGCGCCACATCGTCGCGATCCGCTCGGCGAGGTCCGGGGCGTGGGCGTCGATCCGGGCGGTGAGCGCGTCGAGGTCGGCCACTATCGCGTCGGCGTCGGGGTCGACGGCGCCGCCCGCGCGGGTGATCGCGTCGATGAGCCGGCGGGTGGCCGAGGCGACCGCGTCGATGCCGGTGTCGCGGGGCTGTGCCGTGGCGAGGGGGGCTTCCACCGTGCGGACTCCTTTGGCCGGCCGGACATCAAGCAACCAAGCGCTTGCTTGCTGCGCACCTTAGCGACCTGATCGCGCGCTGGCAACGGTTGCCCGCTACGCGCCGCCCCCTTGTCGATCATGCTGCCGATCGCCTATTGACGTGCCCGCACGCAGCCACCTACGGTTCCCAATCGAGCGCTTGTTTGGATCGCGAACGGCCGCAACACCGCCAGTCTCGGGCGCGGATGCCGATCAGCTCCGGACAGGCGCTCCACACCAGCGCCGCCATCCATCACCTCCATGACCATCGCGCCCGCACGGCCGCCGCCGAACGGCCCGGCCGCCCCCGGGAACCCGCCGGGTGACCCGCGGAGCCGCTCCCGCTCTCGGGCCGAAGGTCAGGAAAGGACCATTGTGTCTCGCCTCCCGCGCCGCCGACGCCTCGCCGTCGCCGCGAGCCTGCTCGCCGCCACCCTCGTCGTCGGAGCCTGCTCCGCCACCGGAACCGGCGACCCCGGTGCCACCACGGGTGAGATCGACCCCGACGCCGTCCTGCGGGTGAGCGCCTCGTCGCCGTTCCAGAACCTCGACCCGGCGCAGCCGGCCCCCGGCGGCTACCCCTACCTCACGCTGATCTACGACCGGCTCACCATGGTCGACTCCACCGACCAGGTCGTCCCCGGCCTGGCCAAGAAGTGGACCTACGCCCAGGACGGCTCCCACCTCGAACTCGCCCTGCGCGACGACGTCAAGTTCCACGACGGGACGCCGTTCGACGCCAACGCCGTCAAGGTCAACATCGAGCGCGGCCAGACGCTGCCCACGAGCACCATCAAGCAGGACCTCGCCAGCATCACCGGCGTCACGGTCGTCGACGCGCACACCGTGCGCCTCAACCTCAAGCCGGGCACCGGCGCCGTGCTCCCCTCGGCCCTGGCCACCGCCGCCGGGATGATGGTCTCGCCCAAGGCGATCGCCGACGGCGTCGACCTCAAGCGCGCCCCCGGCAAGGCCGGCTCGGGCCCGTACGTCGTCACCGAGTTCATCCCGAACGAGAAGTACGTCGTCAAGCGCGCCGAGGGCACCTACTGGGACCCCAACGCCGGGCGCCTCGCCGGCATGGAGATCACCCGGGTCCCCGAGGGCGCCACCCGGCTCAACGGCGTCATCAGCGGTCAGACCGACCTCAGCTTCGTCTCCTCGGCCAACGAGATCACCCAGGCCCGCCAGCTCGGCGAGGACGGCCAGCTCAAGGTGACCACCCGCCCGTTCCGCAACGTCCTCGGCATCCTGCTGCGCGCCGACATGGGCGACCTCAAGGACAAGCGGGTCCGTGAGGCAATCGCGCGCTCGGTCGACCCGGCCGCCATCCGCGCGCTCTTCGCCGAAACCTGCACGCCTACCCGCAGCATCTACCCGGACAGCCCGTGGGAGGACCCGGCGGCGACCTACCCGTACGAGTTCGACCTGGCCAAGGCCAAGGCGCTGATCTCCGAGGTCGGCGGGGCGAAGGTGTCGATCAGCTTCTCCGCCGGCACCAACACCGAGCAGCCCGCCACCGCCATCCAGGCCGCCATGTCCCAGGCCGGCATCGACGCGAAGCTCAACCCGACGCCGAACTCCGAGACCGAGGCCCGCTTCATCGCCGGCGACTTCGAGCTCGAGGTGTCCAACACCTTCAACCCGCGTCTCGACCCGGCGGGAACTGTGGACAACTACCTCCTCGGCAACTACAAGCTCGCCACCGACCCGGAGGTCATCGGCCCGATCGCGGCCAAGGCCGCCGACCCCCGCTCCAGCGTCGAGGAGCGCGCCAAGCAGTACCACCAGCTGTGGGAGCGGCTGTTCAGCGAGGCGTGGTTCATCCCGATCTGCAACCTCACCAGCGCCACCATCGCCTCCCCGAAGGTCGTCGGGGCCGAGCAGCTGCCGTGGACCAACCTCGGCCTGTTCGACCTGCGGACCGTCGCGATGACGAAGGGCTGAGCGTCAGGTCCCCGCCGTCCGCCACCGCGCGCGGCCGACCCGAAGAAAGGTAGCCAGAGCCAGTGAACCGTCCCACCGCAGCCACCCCGCTCCTGCCCGCCCTGTCCCGCCTGCTCGACGAGCAGCCGGACCTGACCCTCACCCTCGCCGGCGCCCCGTTCACAGTGGCCGAGCTCGACGCCGCGTCGCGTCGCCTCGCCGGGTTCCTCGCCGGCGGCGGCGCGCCCGGCGACCGGGTCGTCGTCCTCGCCCGCAACGGCCGCCTGGCCCTGCTCTCCTGGTGGGCGACGACGCTTCGCGGCGGTTTCGTCGTCCCGCTCAACACGAGCAACCGCGGCGCCGTACTGGCCCACCAGGTGCTCGACGCCGACCCGGTCGCGATGATCGTCGAGGACGAGTTCGTGCCCGTCCTGGACGACGCCCTCATCGGCACGGAGCTACGGGTGCCGGTCCTCGTCGGCGCCCCCATCCGGCCCGCCTCGGGCCCGGCGCCCGCCTGGGCCACCGAGGTCGTGGACTTCGACGCCGCCGTCGCTGAGGGCTCGGCGGTGACGACCACCCCGGACCTCGACGCGTACGCCACCAGCCACCTCATCTACACGGCCGGCACGACCGGGCCGTCCAAGGCGTGCATGGTCAGCCACGGCTACGTGGCGAACATGGCCCGCCAGATGCACGAGAACCTCGAACGCCGCGCCGACGACGTCCTCTGGACGGCGATGCCGCTGTTCCACATGGCCGCCGTCGGGCACGTGATGGGTTCGCTCCAGCTCGGCTCGGCCATCGACCTCGCGTCGCGCTTCTCGGTCCGGGGCTTCTGGAACGAGATCCTGCGCAGCCGCGCGACGATGGCCGCGCTCATGGGCTCGATGCTGCCGATGATCGCCGGCGCCCCCGACTCCGAGGCCACCCGCGAGGCCTTCGGCCGGCTGCGCGTCGTGTCCGGCTCGCCGGTCACCGCCGAGCTCGCCGCTCGCTGGACGGAGCGCTTCGGCGTCGAACGGGTCGGCTCGGGCGCCTACGGCCTGACCGAGGCCTGCCTGATCACCCTCACCCCACCCGGGGGCTACCGGGCCGGGAGCGCCGGCAAGATCAACGACTCCTTCGAGGTACGCATCGTCGACGAGCACGACAACCCGCTGCCCGTCGGCGAGGTCGGCGAGATCGTCGCCCGTCCCAACCGTCCGGCGATCATGTTCAACGGCTACTGGCGTGAGCCGGAGAAGACGCTGGAGGTCTTCCGGGGACTGTGGTTCCACTGCGGTGACTACGGCCGCCTCGACGAGGACGGCTACCTCTACTTCGTCGACCGGGGCAAGGACTACCTGCGCCGCGGCGGCGAGAACATCTCCAGCTTCGAGATCGAGGGCGTCGTCGCGACCCACCCGGCCGTCGGCGAGGTCGCCGTCCACGCCGTCCCCTCCCCGCTGGCCGAGGACGACCTCAAGGTGACTGTCGTGCCCGCGCCCGGCGCCCAGATCGACCCCGCTGAGCTCTTCGAGTGGCTGCACCCGCGCATCCCGCGGTACGCCGTGCCCTCACACATCGAGGTCCGCACCGAACTGCCCAAGAACGCCGTCGGGCGGGTCCTCAAGCGCGTCCTGCGCGAGGAGGGCGTGACCGCGCGGACGTGGAGCACCGACCCCCGTGCCGTGACCGGCCTCCCGGTGCCGGCCGGCACCCGGGAACAGGCGTGAGCGGCGTCCCCGGCCAGCGGTTCGAAGGGCCGCTGGCCGGCCTGCGGCTCCTCGAACTCGGTGGGCAGGGGCCGGTGCCGTTCGCGACGATGATGCTCGCCGACATGGGTGCCCAGGTGGTCCGGGTGGACCCACCCGGCGAGCCCGACCGGCGGGAGCGCGCGCAGGTCAACGCGATCGACAGGGGTCGTACGACAGTCACGCTCGACCTGAAGTCCGAGGCCGACCGGGCGCTCGTGCACCGGCTGCTCGCCGACGCGGACGTGCTGCTCGACCCGTTCCGGCCCGGGGTGCTCGAACGTCTCGGCCTGGCCCCGGCCGAACTCACCGAGCGGTACCCGCGCCTGGTCGTGGCGCGGATGACCGGCTGGGGCCAGGACGGCCCTCTCGCCGCGGCCGCCGGGCACGACCTCAACTACATCGCCGTCTCCGGGGTGCTCGACACGATCGGCCTGCCCGACACCGGCCCCGTCGTGCCGCCGATGTATCTGGCCGACTTCGCCGGCGGCGGCATGATGCTGGCCTTCGGCGTGCTGGCCGCACTGCAGGAGCGTGTCTCCTCCGGGCGTGGGCAGGTCGTGGACGCCTCGATGCTCGAGGGCAGCGCGCTGCTCACCGTCGTCATCCACTCGATGCTCGCGCGGGGCGCCTGGAACCTCACCCGTGGCACGAACTACCTCGACGGCGGGGCGCACTTCTACCGGGTGTACCGCACCGCCGACGACAGGTTCATGTCCGTGGCGGCCATCGAGGCGAAGTTCTACCGCACGTTCCTGCGAACGCTCGGCCTCGATCCGGAGGACGGGCCGGGGCAGTTCGACGAGTCGGGGTGGGCCGGCTGGGCCGAGCGGATCGCGTCGGTCTTCGCCGGCCGCACCCGGCGGGAGTGGACCGGCGTCTTCGAGGGCGTCGACGCGTGTGTGCATCCGGTGCTGGACATCGCCGAGTCGGCCGAGCACCCGCAGATGCGGGCCCGGGGCGCCGTCGTCGAGGTCGAGGGGGTCGCCCAGCCGGCCCCGACGCCTCGTTTCTCGCGTACACCCGCGGGGGTCCCACGGGCCCCGCGCCGGCGTGGTGAGGACACCGACCGGGTGCGCTCGGCGCTCGCCGCGAGCAGCCCATGGGAAGCGTTGTCAAGGCCTTGACCTGCGGCAAGCCTCACTCTACGCTTCGACCAAGCGCTTGCTTGTTTGGTGATTCGCATTTGACGACGGACGAGACGGAGCAAACGTCAATGACGACTCAGGCCCCGGTGGCCCGAAACTCGGGACCCGCCGTCTTCGCCGACATCGTGCGGGCACGCACGGGCGACGACCACCCCGGCCTGCTCTTCGAAGGCCGCACCATCACCTGGGGCCGGATCGTGCAGGAGGCCGCCGACCGGGCCGCGGCATTGGACGACGTGCCCCGGCCCGACGGCAGGCCACTGCACATCGGGCTACTCCTGGAGAACACCCCCGACTACGTGTACTGGATCTGTGCCGCCGCGCTGGCCGGCGCCACAGTGGTCGGGATCAACCCGACCCGGCGTGGCGCCGAGCTGGCCCACGACGTGCGGCACACCGACACCGACCTGCTCCTCACCGAGGACCGCCTCGCCAGCCTCGTCGACGGGCTCGACCTGGGCATCCCCGCCGGGCAGGTGCGCAACATCGACTCCCCGGAGTACGCCGCCTGGCTGGCCCGGCACGCCGGCGCGCCGGTACCCACCGACGAGGTCGACCCGCGCGCCAACCTGCTGCTCATGTTCTCCTCCGGCTCGACCGGCGCCCCCAAGGCGGTCATCTGCTCCCACGGGCGCCTCGCCGCGGTCTCCGAGGCGCTGCTGGCCCGCACCGAGCTGACCCGCGACTCGGTCAGCTACCTGGCGATGCCGCTGTTCCACGGCAACGCCGTCATGCTCAATCTCGGCCCGGCCATGGTCTGCGGCGCGACGATCTGCATGGTCCGCAGGTTCTCCGCGTCCGGCTTCGTACGCGACGTGCACGAGCACGGCGTCACCTACTTCAACTACGTCGGCCGGGCACTGGCCTACATCCTGGCCCGGCCGGTCGACCCCCGCGACGCGACGAGCACGCTGCGGCGCGCCGTCGGAACCGAGGCCTCGGCCGCCGACATCGTCCGCTTCGCCGAGCGCTTCGGCGTCGTCATCTCCGAGGGCTACGGCTCCAGCGAGGGCGTCATGCGGATCAACCGCACCCCTGAGACGCCCGCCGAGGCGCTCGGTGTGGCCGTCGCCGGCGCCGAGATCAAGGTCATGAACGAGGAGACCGGGCTGGAGTGCCCGCCGGCCCGGCTCGACGGGACCGGGCGGCTGCTCAACGCCGACGAGGCCATCGGCCAGCTCGTCGGCGTCGGCATGGCGGCGAAGTTCGAGGGCTACTACAAGAACCCCGAGGCCGCCGCCGAGCGGGTCCGCGGCGAGGACTTCTGGTCCGGGGACCTGGCCTACCGCGACGCCGACGGCTACTTCTACTTCGCCGGCCGCTCCTCGGACTGGATCCGCGTCGACAGCGAGAACTTCGCGGCCGGCCCCGCCGAGCGGATCATCGAGCGCTGGGACCGGGTGGCGGTCGCCCCCGTCTTCGCCGTGCCCGACCCGCGTACCGGCGACCAGGTCATGTGCGTGATCCAGCTGCGCAGCGGCGCCACCTTCGACCCCGAGGCGTTCACCGCCTTCCTCGACGAGCAGGCCGACCTCGGCACCAAGTGGCGGCCCCGCTTCGTGCGGATCGTCGACCAGATCCCCAGCACGGGCAACGGCAAGGTCGCCAAGCAGATCCTGCGCCGTACCGCCTGGGTCACGACCGACCCCGTCTGGGTCCGCGACGGCGCGTCCACCGCGTACCGCCCGCTGACCGAGGCGGACGTCCGGGACCTCGAGAAGCAGTTCGCCGACAACGGACGTGCCGCGCTCCTGCCGGCCACCTGACCTGCCGGCCCGCCCGGCACACCGACTGGCGCCCACGCCCCGAGAATGAGGAACATCCATGTACCTGGAGTACACGCCCGAGCAGCGAGAGCTGAGCAGGGAGCTGCGAGCCTACTTCGCGCGCCTGCTCACGCCCGAGGTCCGCGAGGCGCTCGGCGGCACCAACGAGGACCGCCCGGCCTACCGCGAGATCATCCGCCAGATCGGCAAGGACGGCCTGCTCGGACTCGGCTGGCCCACGGAGTACGGCGGCCAGGGCCGCCCGGCGATCGACCAGTACATCCTCTTCGACGAGATCAACCGCGCCCAGGCGCCGTTCCCCTTCGTCACCATCAACAACATCGGCCCGATGCTGATGCGCTACGGCACCGAGGAGCAGAAGCGCGCCTACCTGCCGGGCATGCTGACCGGCGACGTCATCTTCGCCATCGGCTACAGCGAGCCGGGCTCCGGCACCGACCTCGCCTCGCTGAGCGCCCGGGCCGAGGCGACGCCCGACGGTGGCTGGGTCATCAACGGCCAGAAGGTGTTCACCAGCGGTGTCAGCCAGGCCGACTTCGTCTGGATGGCCGTGCGCACCGACCCCGCCGCCCCGAAGCACAAGGGCATCACCATCCTCATCGTGCCGACGTCGGACCCGGGCTTCAGCTGCACGCCGATCGCCACCAGCGGCATCACCCACACCAACGCCTCCTACTACGAGGACGTACGCGTCGGCCCCGAAGCCCTCGTCGGCGAGGTCAACGGCGGCTGGCGCCTCATCACCGGCCAGCTCGGTCACGAGCGGGTGGGCCTGGCCGCGATGGGCGGGCGCACCGAGCAACTGTGGACCGACGTCGCCGCGTGGGCCGCCGAGCCCGACGCCGACGGCAACCGCGTCCTGGACAAGCCGTGGGTGCGCACGGAACTGGCCCGCGACTACGCCGAGCTGACCGCGATGCGCCTGCTCAACTGGAAGATCGCCGTCGTGGGGGAGGGCCAGAACCCGGCGCCCGCCGCCGCGTCGGTCGCCAAGGTCTACGGCACGGAGACCCACGACCGGGTCTGCCGCAACCTCGTCTCCGTCGTCGGTCCCCGCGCGACCCGGCGCGCCGGCGCGCCGGGCGCCGTCCTCGGCGGACAGCTGGAGGCGTACACCCGGGGCTCCTACATCAACACCTTCGGCGGCGGCACCAACGAGGTGCTGCGCGACATGATCGCGGTCGCCGGTCTCGGCATGCCGAGGAAGGGGCGTTCCGCATGAGCACCACGACGCAGGCCCCCGCCTCCGAAGCCACCGACCAGGACGCCTTCCTCGCCCGTCTGCGCGAGTTCGTCGGCCTCGAGGCCACGCCCACCCGCTACGCCCAGGACGCCGTCAACCAGGCGATGATCCGGCACTTCGTCGAGGCGATGGGCGACGAGAACCCCGTCTACGTCGACGACCGGGCCGCCCGGGACACCGGCCGCGAGGGCGTCGTCGCCCCGCCGCCGATGCTGTCCACCTGGCTCATGGTCGGCTACAAGGCCCACACGGCCGCCGCCGCGGGCGCCGCGCCGGACACCCCGATGGCCCGGCTGCTCGCGCTGCTCGCCGACGCCGGCTTCGTCGGGGTCGTCGCGACGAACGACGAGCACGAGTACGTGCGCGAGCTGCGCCTGGGCGACGAGATCAAGATGACCACTGTCATCGAGGACGTCTCCCCGCGCAAGACCACCGGCCTGGGCACCGGCCACTTCATCACGACGCTGCGCACCTACACCGACCAGAACGACGAGGTCGTGGCCCGCCAGCGCTTCCGCATCCTGCGCTTCGACCCGTCCGGCGCCAAGCCCGCGGCGCCGGCCGCCGCCGACCCGGCGCTGCGGCACAAGCCGTTCATCCTGCGCGACAACGCGTTCTGGTTCGCCGCCGCCGCGCAGCGTCGCCTCGTCATCCAGGCCTGCACCGACTGCGGCACACTGCGCCACCCGCCCGGCCCGATCTGCCCCTCCTGCCACTCGTACGCGTGGCACGAGGTGGAGGCGAGCGGCCGGGGCACCGTGCACAGCTACGTCGTCAGCCACCACCCGAAGGCGCCCGGGTACGACTACCCGCTCACCGTCGTGCTCGTCGACCTCGAAGAGGGCACCCGTCTGGTCGCCGACTTCGCCGGGGACGCCGGCGAGGTCGAGATCGGCATGCCCGTGCAGGTCGACTGGCTCGACTACGACGAGAACCTCACGCTGCCGCGTTTCCGGGCCGCGACCTCCGCATCGGAGCCCACAGAAGAGGAAGGGAACTGATGGACTTCCAGCTCGCCGAGGAACAGGTCACGGTCAACGACCTGGCGCGCGACGTGTTCTCGCGCAACGGCGACCCGCAGCGGCTCTTCGACATCGAGGCCGGGCCGGACCGCTTCGACCGCGTCCTGTACCGCGACCTGGCCGAGTCCGGCATCCTCGGGCTGCCCGTGCCCGAGGAGCACGGCGGCGCCGGGCTGGGCCTGTGGGAGATCGCCGGGGTCTTCGTCGAACAGGGCCGCACGCTCGGCACCGTCCCGCTGTGGGAGACCCTCGTCGGCGGCGTCCTCCCGCTGCTGCGCTACGGCAACGCCAAGCAGCAGGCCGAGTGGCTGCCCCGCGTGGCCGCCGGAGACACGGTCCTCACCGTGGCCGTCGACGACCTGACCGACGCCCGGCCGTACGGCGCCCGCGTCCGCGTGCGGTCCGGCGCCGAGCCCGGCGGTGACGGGGTCACCCTGAGCGGCACCGCCGTCGGCGTCCGCTCGGCGCACCTCGCCGACGCGATCGTCGTCCCGGCCACCGACGAGGCGGGTGCGGTCGGGCTGTACCTCGTGCCGACCGCCGGACCCGGGGTACGCCGGGACACGTTCGAGCGCACCGACCGTGGACTCGCCTCCGACGTTCACTTCGAGGACGCCGCCGCGGCGCTGCTCGCCGAGGGCCCCGAGGAGGACCGGTTCGACTGGCTGCTGCGCCAGGTCTGGACCGCGGTGGCGGCTCTGCAGAGCGGCGTCAGCCAGGCCGCCGTACGCCAGGCCGCCGACTACACCTCGGGCCGTGAGCAGTTCGGTGTGCCGATCGCGACCTTCCAGGCCGTCGCCCACCAGCTCGCCGACTGCCACATCGACACCGAGGCGATGGAGGTCACCTACCTCAACGCGCTCTGGCGCGAGACGACCGGGCGGCCGTCCCGGGCGGCGGTGCACGTCGCGAAGTACTGGGCCGCCGAGGCGGGCGACCGCGTCGCGCGCACCGTGCAGCACGTGCACGGCGGCATGGGCGCCGACGTCACCTATCCGATCCACCGTTACATGCTCTGGACCACGCAGCTTGCCAACACCGCCGGCTCCGGAGCCTGGCACCTGCAGCAGCTCGCGGACCTCGTGGGCGAGGGGGAGCAGCTGTGAGCACGCAGATCACCATCGAGCAGGTGAGCCCCGGCGACACGCTGCCGGAGCTGGAGATCCCGCTGACCCGGACCGTCATCGTCGCCGGCGCGCTCGCGACCCGCGACTACGAGGACGTGCACCACGACCCGGCCCAGGCCCAGCGTCGCGGCACCCCCGACACGTACATGAGCATCAACCACACCAACGGGCTCGTCGGCCGCTACGTCACCGACTGGGCCGGCCCCGCCGCGCGCATGGTGCGCCTGAGCACCCGCCTCGGGGTGCCGAACTTCCCGGGTGACGTGATGCGGCTGACCGGTGAGGTCGTCGGCGTCGAGGAGGACACCGTGCGCGTCGCGGTGCGTGGCATGAACAGCAAGGGCGGGCACGTCGTCTCCGAGGTGACAGTGCGCCTGCCCCGCGGATCGGAGCAGTGACGTGACGTCCACCTTCCTGTCGGGTCGCACCGCTGTCGTCGGCATCGGCGCGACGGAGTTCTCGAAGAACTCCGGCCGCAGCGAGCTGCAGCTCGCCGTCGAGGCCGTCTCGGCCGCCCTGGCCGACGCGGGCCTGAGCCCCGCCGACGTCGACGGCATGACGACCTTCACCATGGAGACCAACCCGGAGAACATGGTCGCCCGCAGCCTGGGCATCCCCGAGCTGAAGTTCTTCTCCCGGATCCCCTACGGCGGCGGCGGCGCCTGCGCACCCGTCCAGCAGGCCGCCATGGCCGTCGCGAGCGGGATCGCCGACGTCGTCGTGACGTACCGCGCCTTCAACGAGCGCTCCGGCGTCCGCTTCGGGCAGGGACCTCCGCCGGCGAAGACCCAGGCCACCTCGGACAACGAGTACCGCTCCTGGGTCAACCCGTACGGCCTGCTCACCCCGGCCCAGCACACCGCGATGTTCGCCCGCCGCTACATGCACACGTACGGCGCGACCAGCGAGGACTACGGCCGGGTGGCGGTGCTCGCCCGCAAGCACGCCGCGAACAACCCCAGGGCGTGGTTCTACGGCAAGCCGCTCACGCTCGAGGAGCACCAGGCCTCGCGCTGGATCGCCGAGCCGCTGCACCTGTTCGACTGCTGCCAGGAGACCGACGGCGGCCAGGCGATGGTCGTCGTCAGCGCCGAACGCGCCAAGGACCTGCCCGTCACCCCGGTCTACATCCGGGGCGCGGCCCAGGGCCTGGGACCGGACCAGTACCAGATGGTCAGCTACTACCGCGAGGACCTGACCCGGATCCCCGAGGTCGAGCTCTGCGCCCGGCAGTTGTGGGCCCAGTCGGGGCTCGGTCCCGCCGACATGGACGCGGCGATCCTCTACGACCACTTCACGCCGTACGTGCTCAACCAGCTCGAGGAGTACGGCTTCTGCGGTCGCGGTGAGGCCAAGGACTTCATCGCCGACGGCAATCTGGAGGTCACCGGCTCGCTGCCGACGAACACCCACGGCGGCCAGATCGGCGAGGCCTACCTGCACGGCACGAACGGTGTCGCGGAGGGCGTCCGCCTCGTCCGGGGCACCTCGACCAACCAGCCCGACGGCGTCCGCAACGTCCTGGTGACGGCGGGCGTCGGCGTTCCCACCAGTGCACTGATCCTCTCCGCGGAGGGCTGAGACGCCGGCCACCACCACAGCTCCGAAGGCCGTCAGCGACCCACGGATCCCGCCCGGCAGCGGCCGGAAGGGACAACACCACCTCTGATCAGCCGGAACGACTCGGCTCGTGTTTAGGAAGGATGAGAATGGGCGTCACCATAACGGCCCGCAAACGTGTGGTCGCGTTGATCAGCATCGGGGCTCTCGCCCTGGCCGGCTGCAGCTCGCCGGACAACTCCGGCAGCGGCAGCAGCGCCGCGCAGGGCGAGATCGACACGTCGGCAGTGCTCAAGTTCGCGTCGGCGGGTCCGTTGCGCGACCTCGACCCGGCCCTGCAGACGAGCTACGGCGCGTGGGGCTACCTGTTCCTCGTCTGGGACCGGCTGACCATGCTGGACAAGGACGACAAGATCGTCCCGGGCCTGGCCAAGGAGTGGAACTTCGTCGAGGACGGCAGCGTCCTGGAACTCAAGCTCCGGGACGACGTGAAGTTCCACGACGGCACCCCGTTCGACGCCGAGGCCGTCAAGGTCAACATCGAGCGCGGCAAGACGCTCGAGGGCTCGACCCTCAAGAGCGACCTCGCCGACATCGAGTCGGTCGAGGTCGTCGACGCGACGACCGCGCGCCTCAAGCTGGTCAAGGGCAAGGGCGTCCAGCTGCCCGCGTCCTTCACCGGCACGGCCGGCATGATGGTCAGCCCGAAGGCGATCAAGGACGGCGCCGACATCAAGAACAATCCCGGCACCGCCGGGTCCGGCCCGTACATCGCCACCCAGCTCGTCCCCCAGGAGAAGCTCGTCCTCAAGCGGGCCGACAACTACTGGGACCCGAACGTCGGCCGTCTCGGCGGCATCGAGCTGCAGCGCGTGCCCGACGCCGCCGCCCGCCTCAACGGCCTGCAGAGCGGCCAGGTCGACCTGGCCCCGCTCAGCTCGGCCGGCGAGATCGCCACGGTGGAGAAGATCGTCACCCCGGGCAGCGGTCTCCAGCAGCACCAGGTGAAGTTCAAGAACGTCGTCGGCATCTACCTGCGCGCCAACAAGGGCGACCTCGTCAAGCCGGAGGTCCGCCAGGCGATCGCCCACGCGGTCGACCCGGAGGCGATCAGCGCGCTCTTCAGCGGCTACTGCACGCCGACCCGCCAGGTCGTGCCGGAGACGGACCCGAGCCGCATCCCGAGCTACACCTACCCGTACGAGTTCAGCGTGGACAAGGCCAAGGCCCTCGTGCAGCAGGCCGGCGGCGCCAAGGTGTCGGTCACCTTCGCCGCGGGCACGAACGCCGAGCAGCCGGCAAACGTCGTGCAGGCGTCCCTGCGGGCCGCCGGCGTCGACGCGACGCTCAACCCCGTGCCCAACACCGAGAACGAGCCGCGCTTCATCGCCGGCGACTTCGAGCTGATGGTCGGCACGTCGTGGAGCCCGAAGGCCGACCCGGCGGCGACGGTGAACACCTACATGCTGAACACGTACAAGCTCGCCGCGGACCCCTCGCTCATCGCGGGCAAGGCGGCCGAGGCCGCCAACCCCACGCTGCCGATGGACAAGCGGGCCCCGTTGTACCAGGACATCTGGAAGACGACGCTCGAGCAGGCCTGGTTCGTGCCGCTGTGCAACCAGACCAACGCGAACGTCTCGAAGGCGAACATCGTCGGCACCGACAACATCCCGATGTCGAACATCGGCATCTGGGACCTGCGCCACATCGCCGTCAAGAAGTAACCGGTCGCTCCTGACCACCGGTGGCGTCGCCGCCGGACCACCCGCTGCGGCGGGGGCCGGCGGCGACACCACCGGCCTTGCCGGCACCAGGCCGTGCGAGGCGCAGTCCCAGGCACACGCTCAGAGTCGAGGTAGGACATGATCCGCTACGCCAGCAGGCGCTTGCTCGCGGCAATACCCCTGCTGTTCGTCGTCCCGCTGCTCGTCTTCGCCCTGATCGAACTCGCTCCGGGCGACCCGGCCGTCGTCCTGGCCGGCGACGAGCCGACCCCGGAACGTGTCGAGGCGATCCGCGAGGAACTCAACCTCAACGCTCCGGTCCTGGTGCGCTACGCCATGTGGGTCGGTGACGTCCTGCGCGGCGACCTCGGCACGTCCTTCCTGTCCGATCAGACAGTCATCGAGCTGCTGACGCGGCGAATGGCCACGACGATGTCGCTGGTGCTCGTCGCGATGATCTTCGCCGTCGTGCTCGGGGCCACCCTCGCCCTCGTGGCCACGCTGCGCTCCGGTGGCATCGTCGACCGGTTCGTCAACGGGCTCGCCTCGATCGCGATCGCCATCCCGGGCTTCTGGTTCGGCCTCGTGCTCGCCTCGGTCTTCGCGGTGGGCCTGCAGATGTTTCCGGCGTTCGGCTACCAGCCGCTGGCCGACGGCTTCTGGCCGTGGCTGTCGCACCTCGTCCTGCCGGGCATCGCCCTCGGCCTGCTACCCGCGGCCGAGGTGACCCTGCAACTCCGCTCGGCGCTCGGGCAGGTCATGAAGTCCGACTACGTCCTCAACGCCGAGGCCAAGGGACTGTCGCGATCCAGCGTGGTGTTCAAGCACTCCCTGAAGAACGCGTGCATCCCCGTCGTCACCGTCCTCGGCTTCCGCGTCGCGGAGGTCCTCGCCGGGTCGGTGACCATCGAGATGATCTACAACATGCCCGGCCTCGGTCGTACCGCGATCGAGGCGGTGCAGGGCCGTGACATCCCGGTGCTGCTCGGCTTCGTCCTGTTCAGCACGACTGTCGTCGTGCTCGTCAACCTCATCGTCGACATCTCCTACGGCTACTTCAACCCGAAGGTGCGGTCATGAGCGCCAACCAGACCCCCTCGGCTCCGGCGCCGGGGAACGACTCGGGCCTCGCCGAGGTGCCGGCGGCGGCCATCGGCACGGGCGAACCGGAGCCGGTCGCCGCCCCCGGCATCCTCAAGAGCATCGTGCGCCGCCCCGCGACGATCGCGGCCGGCGTCTTCCTGCTCGTGCTGACCTTCATCGCGATCTTCGCCCCGGCCCTGGCGCCGTACGACCCCGACGTGCAGAACCTGTTGCTGCGGCTCCGGCCGCCGAACGCCGAGCACTGGCTGGGGACCGACGACTACGGCCGGGACGTGCTGAGCCGGCTCATCTTCGGCGCGCGGGTCTCGCTGTGGGCGGCGCTGCAGGCCGCGGCCGTCGCGCTCGTGCTCGGCCTGCCGCTCGGCATGATCGCGGGCTACCGCGGCGGCTGGGTGGACGCGATCCTGACCCGGATCATGGACGCGCTGATGAGCGCCCCGTCGCTCGTGCTGGCCATCACCATCGTCGCGGTCCTCGGCGCCGGCATCACCAACGCGATGCTCGCCATCGGCCTGGTCATGGCCCCGCGCTTCTTCCGGGTGGCCCGCGCCGGCACGATGGACGTGCGGCACGAGACCTACATCGAGGCCTCGATCGCCCTGGGCTGCAGCACCCTGCGGATCGCGGTGCGGCACGTGCTGCCCAACGTGCTGCCGCCGATCATCCTCGTCATCTCGGTGTCGCTTGGTACCGCCGTCGCGGCCGAGGCGAGCCTGAGCTTCCTCGGGCTGGGCGTCCAGGCCCCCGCGGCCAGCTGGGGCTCGATGCTCTCGACCGCCTCGTCGAACATGCGCCTCGCGCCGTACCTCGTGTGGCCGCCCGGCGTGATGATCTTCCTCGCCGTCCTCGCCTTCACCTACGTCGGTGACGGCGTCCGTCGCGCCCTCGTGCGCACCCGCTCGGGCAACTGACCGTCCGGCAACCACCAGGAGCTGACATGGCACGTGAAACGGCGCCCGCCGGCACCAGGACCGACGCCACCGGCGGAACGGCGGACCTGCTGCGCGTGGAGAACCTGAGCGTCGAGTTCCCCTCGCCCTCGGGCGGCTGGCAGACGACCGTCCAGGACGTCTCGTTCTCGCTCAAGCCGGGCGGTTCGATGGCCCTGGTCGGCGAGTCCGGGTCGGGCAAGACGGTGACCTCCATCGCGGTGATGGGCCTGACCGGGGCGACCGGAGGACGGATCGCCTCGGGCCGGATCGTCTTCGACGGCGTGGATCTCACCGCGGGCACCCAGAAGCAGTGGCGGGACCTGCGCGGCCCGGGCATGGGCATGATCTTCCAGCAGCCGATCCGCAGCCTCAACCCGGCGTACACCGTCGGGGACCAGATCGCCGAGTCGGTGCGCAAGCACCTGGGCATGAACCGCAAGCAAGCCCGGGCCCGTGCCGTCGAGATGCTCGACATGGTGCAGATCCCGCGGGCGGCGCAGCGGATCGACGACTACCCGCACGCGTTCTCCGGCGGCATGTGCCAGCGCGTCATGATCGCGATGGTCATGGCGTGCAACCCGCGCCTGCTCATCGCCGACGAGCCGACGACGGCGCTCGACGTGACGGTGCAGGAACGGATCCTCGAACTGCTGCGCGACCTGCAGGAGCAGACCGGGGTGGCGCTGCTGTTCGTCAGCCACGACCTCGCGGTGGTGGCTGAGCTGTGCCGGGACGTCGTGGTCATGTACGCCGGCGAGGTGGCCGAGAACGCGCCCTCGGAGCAGTTGTTCTTCCACCCGCGGCACCCCTACACGTCCGGCCTGATCGGCTCGATCCCGAAGCCGGGCCTGAGCACCGACCGGCGGTTGCGCGCGATCCCCGGTGGCATCCCGGCGCCGGGCGCCTGGCCGCACGGGTGCCGGTTCAGCAGCCGGTGCGAGTTCGCCGTGCCGGGCCGGTGCGACGTGGCCCACCCCGGCCTGGTCCGTCTCGACGGCGCCGCCGAGCACCATGCGCGGTGCGTGCGGGCCGCGGAGCTCTCTCTGGATGGAGTGACGGTCTGATGAGCCTGCTCGAAGTCGAGAACCTCACGAAGTCGTTCAGCGCCGGCCGGGACTGGCTCGGCCGGCGTACGAAATGGTTGAACGCGGTCAAGGGGGTGAGCTTCACCCTGGAGCGCGGCGAGTGCCTCGCCGTCGTCGGCGAGTCCGGCGCGGGCAAGTCGACGGTCGGGCGCATGGTGCTGCGCCTCATCGAGCCGGACTCCGGCTCGGTGACCTTCGACGGGATCGACGTACTGGCCACGAAGCCGAAGCAACTGCGCGCGCTGCGCCAGCGGATGCAGATGATCTTCCAGGATCCGTACAGCTCGCTCGACCCGCGGATGACGATCAGGGACGCGGTCGCCGAGCCTCTCCTCGTGCACACCGACAAGGACCGGGCCACCCGCGAGAAGGAGGCCGTCGAGCTGCTCGACAAGGTCGGCATCGGCTCGCGCTACCTGGAGCGGTACCCGGCCGAGCTGTCCGGCGGGCAGTTGCAGCGGGTCGCGATCGCCCGGGCGCTGACGATGAAGCCGAGCCTCATCGTGTGCGACGAGCCGGTCGCGGCGCTCGACGTGTCGGTCCGGGCGCAGGTGCTCAACCTGCTCCGGGACCTGCAGGAGGAGCTGGGTCTGGCGTACCTGTTCGTCTGTCACGACTTGGCCCTCGTCGAGGTCATCGCCGACCGGGTCATGGTGATGGCCGCAGGTGAGGTGGTGGAGACGGACACCACGGACCAGATCTTCGCCAACCCGCGGCAGGAGTACACGAAGAAGCTGCTCGCGGCGATCCCCGTGCCGCTGCCGCGCGACGCGCAGGGCAACCGGCTCGTCGCGCCCGGAAGGGTGGGCTGAACGGTGACCGGTACGACGGAACCGACCCGGACGCAACTGCTGGCGCGGTTCGCGACCACGCGCGACGAGGAGATCCCCGAGTCGGTACGCGACTACGGCCGGCTCGTCCTGCTCGACTCGCTCGTCTGCGGGCTGGCGGCGGTGCGGTTGCGGCGCAGCCGCATGGTCCAGCGGGTCGCCGCCCGGTTCGGCGGCCCGGCCGAGGCGACCGTGTTCGGGCTGGAGCAGCGGGTCGCGGCGATCAACGCCGCGCACGCCAACGCGGACATGATGAACGCGCTGGACGCCGACGACACGTTCTTCAACTCGGCGCACTTCGCGGTGTTCGGCGCCGGGGCCGGTCTGGCGGAGGCCGAGCGGCTGCACGCCGACGGGGCGAGCCTGCTGCGCGCGAGCATCATCGCGTTCGAGATCAACGCGCGGCTGAACCTGTCGACCTCGCTCATGGCCTTCGAGGACGGCCAGTTCCGCTGGTCGCCGCTGTCGTCGCACGGGTACGCCTCGATGGGCGCGGCCGCGGCGTGCGCTGTCGTCGGCGGCTGGGAGCCGGAGCGGCTGACCCACGCGCTCGGCCTGGTCGCCTGGCTGGCCCCGCCGGCGAAGAACTCCTACATGGCCGAGCGGCGCTCGTTCAACGCGTTCAAGTACGGCCCGTACGGCGCGATCGCGCACGCCGGGATGCTCGGCGCGGCGCTGGCCGAGGAGGGCTACACCGGCGACCTGGACGTGCTGGACCGCACCCCGGGCTTCATCGAGGCGATGGGCTTCCTCGGCGGCGAGCGGCACGAGATGGTCGCCGGCCTGGGGTCGAAGTGGTGGATCACCGAGACGTCGCTCAAGCCGTACCCGACGTGCCGTTTCACCCACGCGGCGCTCGACGCGATCCGCGCGTTCCCGGGCACCCACGGGGTGCCGGTGTCGCAGATCGAGTCCATGGAGATCCGGCTGAGCCCGGCGGCCTACCGGACGTTGCAGTTCCGGGAGCCGGCCCCGCGGATCCCGGACACCGCCGTCGCGCCGCTGGACGGCGCCTTCAACATGCCGTACGCCGCGGCGCTGGCGCTGCTCGGGCACGCCCCGGGACCGCAGTGGTACGACCCCGAGCGGCTGGCCGACCCGGCGGTGTGGGACCTGGCGCGCCGGATCACGACGGCGCCCGACCCGGTGCTGGACGCGGAGTGGGAGGCCGACCTCAGGGAACACCCGGGCGGCCAGATCCGCCGGACGCGGGGCGCGCTGACGATCCGGGCCGGTGGCCGGGAGTACGTGGTCGAGTCGGACTTCGCCCAGGGCGACCCGTGGGACGACACGACGCGGGCGGACTGGGACTTCGTGGCCGGCAAGCTGGCCTCGTTCTGCGACGGGATCCTCGACGCGGGCGCGCAGGAGCGGCTCGTCGAGGTGGTCCGGGGCATCGACGACGTCGCCGACGTCGCCGAGACGCTGTCCCCGCTGCTGGCGCGTGCGCGATGAGCCGACGGATCGGCGCGGAGACGAGGTCGTTCGCCTCGTACGGCCGGTCGTGGCTGATCGTCATCCGCGGACCGCGCGGGATGGCGTTCGACCGCTTTCTCGTGCGACGGACCGGGTTCTCGCTCGTGTCGTTGCAGTACGCGCTGGCGGGCAGGTTCCCGTACCACCCGACGCTGCTGCTGACGACTGTGGGCCGTCGCTCCGGGGAACTGCGCGACGCGGCGCTGCCCTACGTGCCGTACGGGAAGGATCTGGTGGTCGTCGGCTCCAAGGGCGGCGGCCCCAAGGACCCCGCCTGGGTGGTCAACGCGCGTCATCACGAACTGTGCTGGATCGTCCTGCGGCGCAGGACGGTCCCGGTGCGGGCGCGGGTGACCGACGGCGAGCGCGACCCGGAGCTGTTCGCGCACGTCGTGGCGCGCAAGCCGAACGTGGGACGCTACGCCGAACGGGCCGCCGGCTTCGGGCGGCAGATCCCGCTCGTCGTCCTGACCGCCGTCTCGGGGGAGCCGCTCGCCTGAGCGGCTCAGCCGGTGGTGAGGACGATCCGCCCGACGAACTCGGACGCCTCCAGCCGGTCGTGCGCGACAGTGGCCTGCTCGAGCGGGTACGTCGCGGCGATCGCGGGGGCGGCGGTCACGGCCGAGAGGGTGAGCGCCTCGCGTAGCTGGCCGGCCACCGCCTCGGGCCCGGGCCGGCCGATGCCGCGCAGCGTCCAGCCCTTGACCATGAGGCGACCCAGGTGCAGGTGGGCGTGGCTGTCGGCGGTGACGCCGCAGGTGACCAGCCGGCCGCCGGGGGCGAGGACCTTGAGCACGTCGGACCAGAGGGTGCCGCCGACCGACTCGACGATGACGTCCACCTCGCCGCCGGGCAGCGCGGCACGCAGGGACTCGACGACGTCGGGGCGGTAGTGGTCCACGACGTCGAGCGCGCCGAGGGCGCGTACCGCGTCGGCCTTCGCCGGGGCGCTGGTGCCGAAGACGCGCGCGCCCAGGTGGTGGGCGTACTGGACGGCGAAGGTGCCGACCGCGCCCGCGGCGGCGACGACGAGGACCCGGTCGCCGGGGAGGACGCCGGCGAGGTTGACGACCGCGTCGTAGGCGGTGCGTCCGGCGGTGGGCACCGCCGCGGCGTGGACGGCGTCGAGCGCGGCCGGTCGCGGGAAGCAGTGCGTGGCCGGGACGACGGCGTACTCGGCGTGGGCGCCGGTGGTCAGCCCGACGACCGCGTCGCCGGCGGTGAAGCCGGTGACGCCCGGACCGGTCCGCACGACGGTGCCGGCGACGTCCCGGCCGAGGATGGTCGGGCCGGTGACCGCCATCCCGTGGGTGCCGCGACGGATGTAGGTGTCGACCCGGTCCAGGCTTGCCGCCTGGACCCGCACGAGCACGTGACCGGGGCCGGGCGCCGGGGCGTCGAGTTGGCCGAGGCGCAGGCTGTCGGGGGAGCCGGAGTCGACGACGTAGCTGGCGAGCACGCGATTCCTCTCAGGGCAGGGCGATGGTGGCGGAGGCGATGACGTGGTCGCCGAGGCTGTTGGTGCCGCGGACGTCGACGGTGACGTGCGTTCCCCCGTCCGCCGGATTCAGGCCGGTGACGACGCCGTCGAGCGTGCAGGTGTCGCCGGGGTGGTTCTGCGCGGCGAGGCGGGTGCGGAAGTCGACGACGCGAGCCTCCGGTCCGGCCCAGTCGGTGAGGTAGCAGTTGACCAGCGCGCTGGAGCCGAGGATGTTCATGTAGACGTCGCGGGCGCCCCGTTCGAGGGCCGCGTCGCGGTCGAGGTGCACGTCGTTGAAGTCGAAGGTCGCGGTCGCCAGCGCCGCGATGGACAGCTGGGTGACGGGGATCGGCCAGGGGGCGAGACGTTGCCCGATGCTCACCTCGGCCCCGGTGCGGGTGCTCGTGCGGCGTTGCGGCCGGGGGGCGGTGAGCACCGGCAGGATCGCACCGTCGCGGGTGCGCCGGTGCGCCACGACGACCGGCATGCCGTCGTGCACGAGGTCGGGGCGCAGGTACGCGACGTCCCCGGTGAAGCGGGTCCCGTCGGCGAGTTCGGCGCTGCCGACGAGGTAGGGGCGCTCGTCGAGGGGGGCGGCGGCGTAGCCGGGTTGCAGGTGCGCGGTCAGGGTGCCGGTGGTGCCGGCCGGCGGCAGGTCGACCGGGGCGGCGGCCGGGCGTACCGGGCGGGCGAGGCGGTCCCCTGATGTCGCCGGGCCCTCGGTCCGGGTCGCCGGGTTCCAGCGGAGCATCCGCAGGACGACGCGGCCGACCGGCTCGCCCTCGACGGTGCGGTAGTCGCTGACGAGGTCGACGAAGTGGCCCCGGCCGAGCCGGGTGGACTTCTCGGGGGATACCGCGCCGATGGAGGGGAACTGCTCCAGGTGGTCGCCGGGGCGCAGCGGGCGTACGTAGGTGTGCTCCGTCTGCACCGCGGCCACCGAGGTGAACCCGCGCGTGGCGAGGACCTCGTTGACCCGGTCGAGGCTCTCGGCGTGGCGGTGAGCGCGCCTGTTGCCCGGCAGGGTCCACATGTTCAGCGAGGTCGCCGGGGCCACGATGCCGCCCCAGACGGAGCGGGCGGCCCACCGGGGGTCCTGGTACGCGGGGTTCTCGTCGCCGACGGCGTCGCACCAGACGCGGATGGCTGCTTCGGTGATCGCGTCCTTGGCCCGGCGGGGCGGGTCGGTGAGGCCGATCAGAGCGTCGAGTCGGGCGCGGAAATCCGCGTCACTGCCGGTCATGGGGCTCCTCTTGCGGACAACGGTGTCAACCAAGCGCTTGCTTGACCATATGGCCGGCGCTGCCCTAGGGTCAAGGCTCGAAACACCGGCCGCGCCCCGGCGGCGACACCGGACCGATCGTGCGTCACCAGCGCCCCGACCCGCGAAGAGGGCCGAGATGCTCCCCAGCACCCCAGCGACAGCCACCCGAGCCTTCTTCTCGTTTCCGAAGGTGACCGACCCTGCCCGCCATCGCGACTACAACGCGTGGCATCAGCTCGACCACCGCCCCGAGAACCTCGCCCTGCCCGGGGTCGTGCACGGCGACCGCTGGGTGCGTACGCCCGCGTGCGAGCGGCTCGGCAGCTACCCCGATCCCGCCCTCGCCGGCAGCCAGTACATGGCGATGTACTGGTTCGCCGAGCCGGCCGCGGACGCGGTCGCCGAGTGGACGGACCTCGGCGACCGGGCGATCCACCAGGGCCGGCGTCCGGAGCTGGCCTGGACCGAACGGCCGATGACCCGGATGTTCCGGCCCGTCCAGGGCCACGTCGCCCCCCGGGCCCTGGTCACCCTCGCCGCGCTGCCGTTCCGGCCCCACCGCGGCGTGTACGTCGAGGTGAGCCGGGTCGAGACGTCCCAGCGCCCGGACGTGGCCGACCTGTCCCGGTTCGAGCACGAGACCCAGGTGCCCGACCTGCTCGCGCGCGACGGCGTCGCGGGCGTGTGGACCTTCCGCAGCGCCCCGAGCCGCAGCCGCCCCGACGGACCCGTCGTGCGGATCCGGCTCACCTACCTCGAAGCCGACCCGGTCGAGTTCGCGCGGGCCCTGGCCGCGGACCCGCCGGCGGCCCCGCCCACGGCGCTCGCCGGCACGGCCACCCCGCTGTTCACCGGGCCCCTGGCCACCATCACACCCTGGGAGTGGGACTGGTTCGACGAGCCCGCCACGGCGACGGACCGCGTGGCATGAGCGAGGCCACCGCCGGACTGTTCGAGCGCTACGGGCCCTGGGCCCTGGTCATCGGCGGTTCCGAGGGGGTCGGCGCCGCGTTCGCCGAGCAGCTGGCCCGGGCCGGCCTGGGCATCGTGCTCGTCGCCCGCAAGCCCGCGCCGCTCGGGGAGACCGCCGACCGGGTCCGGGCGCACGGGGTCCCGTGCCGCGTGCTCGCCCTGGACCTGCTCGACGCGGACGCGACCGCCCGGATCGTCGAGGCCGTCGCCGACCTCGACCTCGGCCTGCTCGTCCTCAACGCGGGCGCGAACACCTACCGCAGCCGCTTCGTCGAGGCGGACCTCGCCCGGGTCCGGGCCGTCATCGATCTCAACGTGACCCGCCCGCTCGAACTCTGCCGGGAGCTCGGCGCCCGGCTCGCCGCACGCGGCCGCGGCGGCATCCTCGTCGTCGGCTCCTCGGCCGGCTACCTCGGCCACGCCGACATCGGCGTCTACGCCGCCGCCAAGGCCTTCACCCGGATCTTCACCGAGGGCCTCTGGCTCGAGCTGCGGCAGGTCGGTGTCGACGTGCTGCACCTGGTGCTCGGGCTCACTGCCACCCCCGCCATGGCGCGCGCCGGCCTCGACCTGACCGGCGCGGCCGACCCGGCCGACGTCGCCGCCGAGGGGCTGGCGGCCCTGGGCGCAGGCCCGGTGCACGTGGTGCGCCAGCAGGCCGAGGTCGCCGCGCGGCGCTCCGGACCGGACCGGGCCGCCCTCGTCGCCGGCAACCACGGCGGGATGCGGGCGATGCTTGGCGGCCCGGGCACCGACCCGAGCTGACCGGCCGCGTTCACTGCGTGACGGTCCACCCGCCGTCGACGACGAGCACCGCCCCGTTGACGTACGAGGCCAGCGGCGAGAGCAGGAAGAGGATCGGCCAGGCGATCTCGTCCGGTGTGGCCATCCGGTGGCTCGGCACCCGGGCCAGCACGGACTGCCCCGTCGGGGACTCGGCGAAGCCCCGCAACCTCGGGGTGTCCACCATGCCGGGTGCGACCGCGTTGGCCCGTACGACGTCGGCCCGGTGCGCGGCCAGGTGCCGGGTGTAGCCGACGATCGCTGCCTTCGCCGCGCTGTACCAGTCGCAGGCGGTGCCCACGACCGTGCCGGCGACCGAGGCGGTGTTCACGAGGGTCGCCCCGGGCGGGGCCTGTTCGAGCCAGGCCCGGGTCACCGACCGTACGCTGCCGACACACAGCCGTACGGCGTGGTCGAAGTCGAGTTCGGTCGCCGAGGACGGGCCGGCGTTGTTGACGAGGTGGCGCACCGGCCCGTACGCCGAGCAAGTCGCGGCGAGGGCCGCGCGCACGGCCGAGGCGTCGGCGACGTCGACCACGTGGGGGTCGATCACCCCGCCCGCCGCGCGGACGGCGGCGCTCACCGCCGTGAGTGCGGCGGCGTCGAGGTCCCAGGCGGACACCACGAGTCCCTGGGCGGCCGCTGCTACCGCGGTCGCCGCTCCGATCCCGCTGCCGGCCCCGGTCACGACGACGACGTCGCCCGTACGGAAGCCGAGCCGCGGCGCGTCGGCGGCGGTCCCGGGCCGCGGGTCACTCACGGGGGCGCCCGGGCTCGCCGACCGGGTCCGGCCCGGCCTCCGCAGCCGGGCCGCCGGGCGGCCACGGGCTGCTGATCGGGTCGGAGGCGTCGCGGGCTCCCCGCAGTGCCGCCTCGGGGATCGGCCACTGGCCGGCGAGGTCGTCGACCCGCTGCCACTCCGAGACGGTGCGGCGTTCCTGCACGCGCCACTCGCCCGCGCGCCGGGTGACCAGGTCGACGTAGCGGAACCCGCTGATGATGTTGCCGCGTGGCGGCTCGGACGTGCTGCGCTGCAACGCGATGCCGTACGTCTCGGCCCGGGCGCGGTCCGGGTCGGCCGGGTCGAGTTCGACCAGGATGTTCGTCAGGTAGTGCATCGTCATGGTGCGCCGCGCCACGAGCGCGAAGACCGTGTCCAGCATCGTGTCCCGGTCGGCGGTGGTCCCGCCGAGGGTGATCCGGGCGTCCGGGTGGAAGGCGCTCGCGGCCAGGTCCCGGTCCATCCGGTCGATCCCGCGTGCATAGCGCAGCAGGGCCCGTTCGACGGCCCGCTCGGCGAGCAGCGCGTCCAGCTCGACCGGGAGGGACCGCGACGGCTCAGACACCGAAGCCTCCGTCGACGTCGAGCTTCTGCCCGGAGATGAAGCCGGCCCGGTCGCTGGCCAGGAAGCAGGCGGCCTCGGCGATGTCGAGGGCACTGCCGAACCGCCGCAGTGGAGTCGAGGACCGGGCGACGGCCAGGGCGCGCTCGTCGAGGTCCCCCGAGGAGATCAGCCGCTCGGCCATCCCGTCGGTGAGCATGCCCGGCCCGACGCAGTTGAACCGGATGCCGAAGCGGCCCTCCTCGTTGGCGAAGGCCCGTACGAGCGCCTCGAGCGCCGCCTTCGGCGCGGCGGACAGGCCGTCCCGGGCGGGATAGCGCGTCGTCGCCGCGGTCGTGATCGCCACGACGTTGCCACGGCTCTGCCGCAGGGCCGGGAGACAGGCCGAGACCAGCGTGAAGAAGGCGGTCGTGTCGTTTGCGACCTGCGTGGCGAACTGCTCGGGGCGCACTGTGGACAGGTGCCGCATGGGCACGTGCGGCCCGGCCGCGTGCACGACCGTGTGCAGCG
Source organism: Micromonospora chalcea (assembly GCF_002926165.1). GTDB lineage: Bacteria > Actinomycetota > Actinomycetes > Mycobacteriales > Micromonosporaceae > Micromonospora > Micromonospora chalcea. The sequence continues at coordinate 183,965 of NZ_MAGP01000093.1, forward strand.
GTCCGCGTCCGGTGAGCTGCGCCACGAGCGCGGCGGTGGCCTCGGCGTCGGTGAGATCGAGGTGGTGCGCCGAGTGCGTGCCGGACGCGACGGGCGGCAGTTCGTCGAGCACCTGCCGGGCGGCGTCGGCGTCGCTGCGGTAGGTGATCGCCACCGCCGACCCTCGGCGCGCCAGCTCGCGGGCGATGACCCGGCCGAGACCGCCGGTGCCGCCGGTGACGAGCGCGACGCCGGCGCGGTGGACGAAGTCGGCGGGCACGGGCAGTGCCGCCGTGGGCGAGGTCGGGGAGGACTGGTCGGTCACGACAACTCCTGAGGAGGTGGGAGGGCCGGGGGAGGTCAGGTCGCGGGGAGG